>JBDHVW010000021.1:0-99341 GCA_039809865.1 Vulcanimicrobiota bacterium | reverse complement strand
ACCAGGGCCGCGTCCACGTGGGTCGCGATCAACTGCGCATCACCGCAGGCCGACAGGGGCGGACTATCGATCAGGGCGCAGCCGAACTGGGGCAAATCGTTGAAAAACTGCGTGGCGGTGGCTCGCCCCAACAGGTTGGAGGGGCTCAGCTTGGAAAGGCCCCGCGGAATCAGAGAGAGATTCTCGTAGCCGGAGGGAGCGACCGCCTGGGCCACGGGCCGCCCTTCCTCGAGGCAATCGGACAGACCGGGTCGGTCATCCAGGCCGAACAGGCGGGTCAGGGTGGGCTTGCGCAGGTCCCCGTCGATCAGGGCCGTGCTCAGGCCGAGTTGAGCCAGGAGGACGGCGAGGTTGATCGAGAGCACCGACTTGCCTTCGCCCGGCCAGGTGCTCAGAATGAGGAGACGACGCTTGCCCGAGGCCAGCGTCTTGGACAGGCGGGCGCGCAGGCTCCGTAGAGCCTCAGCCGACGGTGACCGCGGCTCGCGCAGAACGACGAGATTCTTCTCCCAGGCTGGCATCGCGGACGGCTATTAGGAGTCAGGGGGACGAACTCCTGCTCAGGTCGCGCTTCCAACGACGCCACTGATTGGCTCGCCCACGCGGATGCGGGGGAAGCGCCGCCAGCAACTCGAGTCCCAATCCGGCCGCGACGCGATCGGCTCCGTAACGTGCGCGGCGGAGCCGATCCACCAGCACGGCCCCCCAGACCGCCAGGAAACATCCGACGGGAAACATCGCCACGGGCGTGACCCAGTTGGCCACCCGGGTCACCCGGGCCAGCGTTCCCGGTTGGGGATGCTCGAGCACGATCATGGTTCCCTGGGCCTGCGCCTGGCGCTCCTGGACCCTGGCCTGGAGCGTGCGGGTGATGAGGTCGAGCTTGTTCGTCTCCCACTGATCGAAGCGGAACTGGTCCATCTTGGCTTCCCGCAGCTGCTTGAGGTCGGGACGCCCGGCCTCGATGGCGTCGATCTCGGCCTGGACCTGACTGAGCTCCAGGTTGACCCCGTCCAGCGACATCGTGTCCCCCGAGGAGACCTGCTGGTGGAGCTCGACCTGCATCTGACCCACCAGTTGTCCGAACGACTCGCGGCGCTCTTTCGAGAGCGAGACCAGCGGGTCGTCGGGAAGGTAGGTCCGCTCGAGCATCGCCACCTCGAGCTCGGCCTTATGCAACTGGGCCTGGCCCGCCTTGAGCGAGGGGGAGAGGTCGACCTGGCCGGCGTCCTCCAGTCGGGACAGGTGCGCCTCGAGCGAGAAGCGCTGGGCCAGCAAGCTGGCCTTTCGGCTCTCGAGATAGCGCAGGAGCACCTCGTTGGAGCTGTCGGGACTGCCCTTCTCCAGGATGTTGCTGGACTTCTTGGCCAGCTTCTCCTCGGCTTTGCGGGCTTGCTTGAGACTGTCCTCGAGCATGGCCTCGAGCTGCTCGCGGCGGCGGGTGTAGTTCTCGGCGGCCTTGGCGCGCGCGGCGGCCAGAAACTCCTCGGTCGTGGCCTCGGCCAGAGCCCGGGCTTGCTCGGGATTGTCGCCACTGATCGAGAGCGTCACCAGCCGGAGAGTTTGCACGGGCTTGCCGTAGAGATAGGTCATCTCGTCCTGATAGGCCTGCACCGCCTGCTCGGCGCCCGCAACCTGGCTATCCTCGTGGATGTTGCTCAGGTCCTCGAAGCTCAGCGCGCTCGGATAGGCCACGATCCGGTTCTGGATATCCTGCGCCGACATCTCCGGGACGCGGGCCGCGATGCGCGCCAGCATCTCGCGGTCGGCCAGGATGGCGCGGACCATCTCGAAATCGAGGAACCAGAGGTCGATTCCGGACGAGTCGGTGGCGCTCACATCCACCTTGTTTCCGAACGCGATCACCGAGGCCGAGCTCGGGCGCACCATGAGCCGCGCCGAGGAGACATAGAGATCTCCTTCGACCGTGCGCGGAATCCGCCGTAGCAGCAGGGCCTCGAAGGCCAGCAGAATCAGCAGGGCCAGCAGCCATCGGCGCAAGAGAGCGGAGCGAAAGTCCTGGAGCGTCAAAACGAAGGGAAATTCCCTTCACCGCCGAGGCAGACCTCCTCCCGGGGGGAAAGCGCACGCCCCGCGCCAAAAGAATGCGGGTGAGAGCCCTGCTGGTAGGCTTGCTCTGTCTCGTGGCCATCGCCGCCGAGCCGTTGCAACGACAAGAATTGGGCCTGGCCGTCAACCTTCCGAGCGGCTGGGTCAGCGAGACCGCCAGCGGTCCCGACGAGGCCTTTTACCTGCGCTCCGAGGATAAGGCGTGCCGCATCGAGGTCCTGCTCGAGGACGCCTCTTCCCAGTCGCTTCGCGGTCTGGTCACGAACCTGCGCTACGGGATCGTGGTCGTGCTCGAAGGCCACATTCTGGCCGAGAAAAAGGTGCGTGTGGCCGGCACCGACGCCGTCGAGCTGAGCTTCGAAGCCCCCGGGGAGGGCCGCTGCCACTGGTTGGTGGCCCAGCGCGAAGGCAAGCTCCTGCGCATCCGGGCGCAGGCCCCGCCGGCTCGCCGGGCCGAGTTGCAGCAGGCCTACTCCGAGGTTCTGGGCTCGCTCGATTGGGAAGCGCCCCAGGGAGAGGAGGCTACCCCGTGAGGATGCGGTGGCTCTTGATCCTTCTCTTCTTGCTGGTGCCAGCCGGGGCCGAGGCACCCCGCGCCGTGGTGGGTCAACTTCAGGGCTACGTGGTGCCCGAGGGTGAGGACATCTTCACGGTCGCCCGCAAGTTCCACCTGGCCGTCGACCACCTCGCCTACGCTAACGGATTCCCCGTAACTACCATTCGGGTCGCCCCCGGAACCCATCTCATCGTGCCCACCTGGCGGGTCCTGCCGGCCAACTGTCCTCGCGACGGTCTGGTGGTTAACCTCCCCGAGCGCGGTCTGTACGTGTTCGAGGGCGGCAGATTCAAAGCGTTCTACGCCATCTCGATCGGAGACGAGTCTTTCCAGGGCGGTCGCTTTCGCACGCCGACGGGCTCGTTCTCGGTGGCCGAGAAGATCGCCAATCCCACCTGGTATCCTCCCGCCTGGGCACCCGATCGCACTCCGGTCGGGCCGGGGCCCAAGAACCCGCTGGGAGAGCGCTGGATCGGTCTCTCGCTGCCCCGCGTGGGGATTCACGGCACCAGTGACCCCCTCAACATCGGCAACAGCCTGACCCACGGCTGCATCCGCATGTATCCCGAGTTGATCAAGCTGGTGTATGACGACGTGAAGGTGGGCTGGCCGGTGCGGATCGAGTATGAGACGGCCAAGGTCGGCAAGACGAGCGACGGAAAACTGGTCACGGTGACCTTTCCCGATGTCTACCAGCGGCAGGACCCGAACAAGGCGATCCGGGCCGCGCTGGCGCGCTGCGGCGTCAAGACCCCTCCGGGACGGAAGAACTTCGCGGACGTAGCGGCTCTAGGCCTGGGCATCCCCTTGCAACTGGATCGGCAGGACAGCGTGGCCGAGGAGATCTGCCAGCGGCTGGCCTGGCCGCTCGAGGCCCTGGCGCCCTAGCCCTGCGGGCCGGTGAAGTCCTGGGTGATCATCACTTCGCGGCCGCGCACGCAAAGACCGACGCCGACACAAAAGAAGTTGTTGCGCACGATGTTGGCCCGGTGGTCGGGGGAGCTCATCCAGGAGCTGACGGTGAGCGTCGCCACGGCTCGAAGATCATACCCCTCGCAGCTGAAGATGTTCTCGCCCACCGCATCGTGCCGCAACCCCGCCTCCCGAACCCGGAGCCACGGCTCGCGCAGAGACGCGGTGGGCGAGTCGTGGTCGAAATAATCCAGGTCCATCATCTCGAAGGAGTGGGCCCTGGCGCAGTTCGCCAGGGGCTCGAGGCTGCGCAGCGGATTGAGCTCGAGCTTGACGCGCTCCTGGTTGGTCAGCTCGACGATCTCGGCTTCGACCTGAGCGGCGGTCATGCCCGGGAAAGGAGCGCTGGTCACCGGAGTCGCCACTCCCAGCAGGATGACCAGCAGGGGAACGAGCATGCGCAAGCGCGTGGCTACCGGAGGTAGCTGCCGACGAGGAACAGCAGGTTGAGTAACCCGAAGTTGTCCAACAAGCCTTTGCCCTTCTGGGGAACGAAAACGACATCACCGTCGCCGATGGGGACGTTGGCGCCGGTCCCAGGCTTGTCCGGAGAGAAAGCCTCGCGCACGTCATACTCCTCTTGCTTGGGCTGACCCGACTTGATCCCCTCGGCTCGCAGCACGACCACGTGGGATAATTCGGCGTCGGCGTTCAGACCACTGCTTGTCAGGACATCCAGCAAGGTCTCTCCCCCCTGGAGAGGGATGGGTCCTTGCTTGGTGATGTTCCCGAGCACCATCGCCTGCTTCTCGGGGATGACGATGGCGTCTCCGTCCTGAAGACTGAGCGCCCCTTCGGAGTAGTTCCCCGCGCTGTCAGGCAGGACGCTGATGATCAGGGGCTCGGCCAGGCTGGGGCGGTGCAACTGGGCGCGATGGACGGCGGCGGTCGCCTTGGGCCCTCCGCAGGCCTTCATGGCATCGGCCAGAGGATTGGTGGAGCGGCGGCTCACGGCGTAGATCCCCGGCTTTTGCACCTCGCCGGCGATGCTGATCCGGTTGCCGGCATAGACGTAGAGAATATCGCCATTGGCCAGCGCCAACGGCGATGTGGCGCCGCCCGGAGGGCTCAGGTCCACCTCGATGTTGGTGTTCTTCCGCTGGATCAGGGCCCCCTGAGGGTCGGCCTTCTCGGTCAACCCGCCCGCCAGGGCGAGCACATCCAGCACGTTCGCTCCCGGCGCGATGGCGTAACGTCCCTGGTTCTTCACCTCGCCCAGGACGGCGACCTCGGACTTGGCGTAGGTCAGGATGCCCAGCTCGAAGCTCGGATTGCGCAGCCGCTTCTTGAGACGACGGGCGACGTCGGCCCGCACGTCGTCGACGGTCCGACCGGCGGCCGGGACGCCCCCCAGAAGAGGATGGTAAAAAGCGCCGTCGGCTCGGACGGTGTACTTCTGCTCCATCGGCTGGGGGAGACTGTAGATTGACAATTCGAGCTCGTCGCCGGGCCGGATGCGATAGCTTGCATCGGGTTGTTGAGCCGACAGGGCCGAGCCCAACCACAGCACCAGAGAAAGAGCCAGGAGCAAAGAGCGAAAGCGCATGGCGGAGGCGAGTTCTGCGCCCTGACGGGTCTTCCCTGCTGCAAAGAAGGAAAAATGAAGCCTGCGACGAATGGTGGGCCCGCTTTGGACCTCTGGCAACTTAGAAACGCTGTCAAACAGCGCAAATGGTTTTTACTGATCTGCTTTCTCGTGACCCTGGTGGTCTCCGTCCTCATTCCGCAGGGCGGCTCCGAGAAGATCTACGTTTCCCAGGCGAAGGTGCTCTTGACGCCCCCCACGTCGACCGGATCGCAGGATGCGCCCCGCGACATGGGGCGCTGGTGGTTCACGGACGAAGCCACCCTCAAGGAGCTGGTCGACTCGGAAGAGCTGCTGCGCCACGTGATCGCCAAGCTCAAGCTGGAGATGGAGTGGTCCGAGCTCAAGGACAAGGTGACTCTGTCGGCGGCCGGCGTGGACGCCCCGGGCGGGTTCCGCTGGGGAATGTCCAACAGCCTGTTTCAGATCACGGTCGAGTCGACCAGTCCCGAGATGTCCAAAAAGATCGCCGACGTGGTGGTGGAGGAGTTCGTTTCCTCCATTCAAGACCTGTCGGCACGTGAGTTCGCCAATACGCGCCGGTTCCTCGAGGATCTGGTGCGCGAAGCCAAGCAGAACGCCGAGGCGACTGAGAACAAGCTGCTGGGCATCACCACCAAGCGCGACACCAAGACCGACGAGCGCGACATCGCCACGCAGATCTCCGAGCTCGAGCGCCAGAAGCTGAGCCTGCGCGAGCAACTGGCCAAGCTCGGCGCCGAGCAAGCCGCCGTCAACAGTTATTTGAGCGGAGGCAGCAATACTCCACCCTGGACCCTGCTCAAGGAAGACGGCGCCCTGCGGAGCCTCGAGCAGACGGTGGCCGAGAACCGGATCAAGCTGGTCGAGGCGTCTCAATACTACACTCCGGACAGTCCCGAGGTGCGGGCTCAGGCGGACAAGCTGGCCCAGGTCCAGAGCCTTTATGACGAGCAGATGAGTAAAGCTTCGCGCTCGGTGGTGGACGAGAAGGGCAACGAGTCGGGGGCCCTGGAGGCCCAGCTCAGCTCGGTCGAATCGCAGATCTCCAAGCTCCGCGCGACCCAGCTCACGCCCAACGAGCGCCGCGAGGTCGCCAAGCTCGAGCGCGAGCTGAACGTCTGGGAAGAGAATCGCCTGGCCCTGGTGCGTCAGCTCTACCAGGCACGCGTCGTCGAGCAGAGCTCGCGGCGGCAGGGCGCCATCTCCATCTTGCAACGGCCGACGCTGGGAGTGCAGCCCCGCGACGGTCATCTTCCGAGCCTGCTCAAGTCCCTGGCTCTGGGCATCCCCTTCTCGCTGGTCGTGAGCCTGGGGCTGCTTCTCCTGGTCGACTTCGTGGGTCGCTCGCTGCAACTCTTGCCTCACATCGAGGAGACGCTCCAGACGCCCATTCTGGTCGTGGTTCCCAAGTATCCCAGGGAGATCACGGAGGAGTGGGACCGGGTCAAGAAGTCGCTGGAAGAGCGCGGACGCGGCATGGAAGAGGACGATCAGAGCCAGGAGAGTTGGAAGACGGTCAGCCGCAGCTAGGTTTTCAATCTCCTGTCAGGGCCTCGGGGTAACGTCAAAGCATGCAACTGCATGCCATCTCGAGCGCCGCGTTCCGGTTGCCCACCCGGGCCGCCGCCGCCCCGCCCGCCACCCCTCCCGAGGAGTCGGCCGTCTCGCTGTTACCCGAGGCCGACCGGGCCTTTCTGCGCCAGGCCGCTCCCCAGGGCAGGCCCGAGGAGCTGGAGTTCTTCCTGCGCCTGGGTCGCAAGTTCTACGGCGAGGGTGAGGGCCAGGAGCTGCTGGCTCGCTCGATGCAAGGCATCAGCGAGTGGATCGACAAGCCCTGGGAGAAGAGCGCGCTGGCGGCTCTGCCGCGCCACGAGCGCGTGGCCATGCTCGAGAAGCTGGTGGAGGCCGCTCCGCCCGAGAAGAAAGAATATGTCCTGCACCACAGCGACGTGCTGCGTCCCCTGCAGTTCCTGCAGGACATCGTCGAGACCAACGAGGTGGTCCCCAACAACAGCGCCAACCTGGGTCCCAACGAGCGAATCTCCTTCGTCAGCAGCCCGCCGGAGCACCGGATCTCCTTCCCCGAGGCGGTGGACCACTACCTGGGGTATCTCGACCGCATCCTGCACGCCGACGGCCGTATGAATCCCACCAAAGAGCTCAACGAGGACCACGCCGCCTGGAACTGCGTGATGATCGAGCAGAACGTGCTGCATGGCGAGCCCGAGCGGGTGGAGATGTTCTCAGACCTGGTCAGCTATTATCATTCGCCCTGGCCGGCGCTGGGCGTGTTGCAGCAAGCCGAGCTGGTTCCTGCCGAGAAGCGTGCCGAGTTCTTACACCTGCTCCGGTCGCGCGTGGAGGAGAAGCGGGCCCAGCAGGGGCCACCCGAGAACAGCCAGGACTCTGCCAAAGAGGGCGATTTCGTGGGCGGTATGAGCAAGTATCTGGGACTGGTCCTGCGCGCCCAGCGCCCGGGTGAGACCGTGCAGGACGCTCAGGCTGAGCTGTCGCTGGCCCGCGGCGAGTTCACCGGCATCGTCTCCAAGTGGTTGGGGCTCGAAGCTCTGAACGAAGCCGTCCAGATGCGCGCTCCCGGCGAGTCGACCGCTCCTGCCGCCCGACGTTTGCAGGCGATCTACGACGTCTTGGACGAGGTCCTCAAGTCCGAGAACAACCCGCGCGGCCATCTCGAGCTGGCCGGCAAGATCGGTCGCGAGAACCCGGAAAAGGCCGCCGAGCTGGCCGATTGTCTGGCCTACCTGCGGCGCCTCAACCCGCCCAGAGAGCTCTGGGGGGACGCGCTCAAGATGGCCTACCAGAGTCAGGATTCGCCTCTGGAGGCGCTGCGTGAGCGGTTTCACTCGCTCGAGGTGACCGGCAGCATGCAGGGCCTGGACGAGATCAAAGCCGAGATCGAGGCCGCGCTGAAGGAGGGGCGCCTGCAGGGCAACTCCGAGCAGCTGATGGCCCGGTTCCTGGAGCGGCTCGATTCGCTCAACCTGGTCCACGACGACCACAAGGTGAGCTTCAACACGGCCCGCGAGGAGTTCTTCCAGGGTCCGAGCGGCAACGCGCTCGGCTATCGGAACGGACACCTGACGGTCGGCGGTGTGAGGCTGAAGGCGCGATGAAGCATCCGGGGAGCTGTCAATGCGGGGCGGTGCGCTACCAGGTGGAGATGGACGTCACCCGGGGCAACCGCTGCAACTGCACGATCTGCACCAAGCTCGGGACCATCAATGGAATCGTGAAGCCGGCGGCTTTCGAGCTGCTCCAGGGTGAGTCCGAGCTCAGCAGTTACGGGCGTGAGGGCGGCATCGCCCGGCGCCGGTTCTGCAAGCACTGTGGCACCCAGGTCTACGGGAGCGGGCACCTGGAGGAGGTCGGCGGCGATTTCGTCTCGGTCAACATGAACACGCTCGACGACGTGGACCCGAGCACCCTCGAGCTGATCTACTGGGACGGCCGCCATGACAACTGGCACGCCGGCCCCCGGCCCGAGCCCTGGCCGATTTTCAGTCCATGAACTTGCGGAGCCACCACTCGAAGCTGAGCAGGGACCAGATGAAGAGCCGGTGGTTGTGGTTGCCGCTCGAGTGCTCGTCGAGCTTGCGCTCGATGAAAGCCGGGTTGAGGAATTCGTAGAGCCGGGCCTTTTTGGAGCGCAGCAGGCTGTTGACGTAGTCGATGCTCTCTCCGCGGAACCAGCTGGCGTCGGGAGCCGAGAACCCCTGTTTGACGCGCTCGGTCACCGCCGGCGGGATGATGCGCCGCATGGCCTGGCGCAGGATCAGCTTGCCGTCGCCCGTGCGGACGTTGCTGGGCTGGTAGCGGCTCACGTCGTTCTCGTCCACGCGCCCGTTGCCGTTCTCGTGGCTCTTGAGCTTGAGCGAGGCCGGGATGCGGCAGGCGAAGTCGACCAGGTCGTTGTCCAGGAACGGCACGCGCGTCTCGAGCGAGTGGGCCATGCTGATCTTGTCCTCGACCACCAGCAGACCGTGCAGGAACGTCTTGAGCTCGAAATAGAGCGAGGCGTTGACGAACTCCTCGTTGGTCTTGAGCGCCGACTGATGGTTCTTGAACACGGCCCGGAAGACGTCGAACGCCTCCTCGTTGGCCAGTCCTTTCGTGACTGGCTCGGTGAAGAGCGTGTCTTTCTGGTCGTCAGGCACGAGGCGCTGCCAGAAATCGTAGTAATTGCGGAAGAAGTCGCCCGCCCCGGCCGAGTTCATACCATGGTAGTACCGCCACGGATAGCCCGCGAACAGCTCGTCACCGCCGGCCCCGCTCAGCACCACCTTCACGAATTTGGAGGCCAGGCGCGCCACGCAGTAGTTCGGGTAGCACTGGCCCACGCGCAGGTCCTCGAGGTGCCAGATCAGCTCGGGCATCACGTGCTCCATGTCGCCCGCGTGCAGCACCACCTCGTACTGCTCGGTCTTGAGCAGGTTGGACAGCACTTCGGACTGAGCCCGCTCGTCGAAGCCCATCTCCAGGCCGCTGGCGCTGGAGAGGTCGAATCCGCAGGTGAACGTGGTCAGGCGTCCCAGGTGCTTGCGGGCCACGGCCGTGATCGAGCCCGAGTCCATCCCGCCGCTGAGGTAGCTGGCCACGGGCACGTCGCTCATCAACTGGCGGGTGACGGCCTGCACGAACAGCCGGTAGAGCTCCTCGGCGGCTTCTTCCGCTCCGATCTCGATCGGGGTCTGGGTGAGGTCGAAGTCCCAGTATTGCTTGATCTCGAGCTGACCGTCGAGGCCCAGCTTGAGATAGTGTCCGGCCGGAAGGAGCTTGACCCCTTCGAACAGGGTGCGGTCGGTCAGGATGTTCTGGAAGGTGAAATACTCGTTCAGGGCCGGCAGGCAGACCCCGCGCTGCACGCCCGGGTGGGCCAGGATGGCCTTGATCTCGGAGCCGAAGAGCAGCTTCTTGCCGTCGTAGAAGTAGTAGAGCGGCTTGACGCCAAACCGGTCCCGGGCCAGGAAAACTTCGCGGTTGCGCCCGTCGTAGAGCGCCATGGCGAACATGCCGTTGAACTGGTCGAGCGCCTTCGGTCCCCACTCCTCGTAGGCGTGGATCACCGTCTCGGAGTCGGTGCGCGAGTTGAACTGGTGTCCCATCGCCTGCAACTGCACGCGCAGGTTCTGGTAGTTGTAGAGCTCTCCGTTGTAGGCCAGGACGACCTTGCCGTCCTCGTTGCCCATCGGCTGCCGTCCGTTGACCGACAGGTCGATAATCGACAACCTTCTGTGTCCCAACCCCACCGGTCCGTGGCGCCACACCCCATCCCCGTCAGGACCCCGATGCCGCATAGCGCCGCTCATGGCTTCGAGGGTATTCAAGGCCACCGTTTCCCCATCGAGGTAAACGGCCCCGCAGATTCCGCACATAGGGGCGATAGCTTGCACGCGTTGAAAGGAAATCCTACTTGGCGTTGAAAAGTCGTTGCGGTTAAGAGTTGGGAGTTCAGAGTCGAGAGTGAAGAGGCCGGTATGATCACCATTGTGGACTACCAGATGGGCAACGTTGGCTCCATCAAGAACATGCTGAAGAAGGTCGGAGTTGAATCGGAGATCTCCGGGGATCCGGAGGTCCTCAGTAAAGCGAGCAAGCTGATTTTGCCGGGTGTAGGTGCGTTTGACACGGGAATGAGGCACCTGCAAGATTCCGGACTCATCGGGGTCCTGAACGAGTTGGTCCTTGAGAAAAAGGTGCCCGTTCTCGGGATTTGCCTCGGGATGCAGCTTCTTACCCGAAAAAGCGAAGAGGGCGTCCTCCCCGGGCTCGGCTGGATTGCCGCCGACACGGTCAAGTTTCGCCTGGACGATTTGCGCGTTCCCCATATGGGTTGGAATACACTCCATCCCAGCAGTAGCGCCGCGCTCTTCCAGGGCTATAGTGAGGAGCCTCGCTATTATTTCGTGCACAGCTACCACGTCGTCTGTGACGACCCCCAGGACGCCGCGGGCACGACCCAGTACGGGCTTCCATTCACATCAGCCGTCCAGAAGGGCAATGTAATGGGTGCCCAGTTTCATCCGGAGAAGAGCCACAAATTTGGCATGCAGCTTTTCCGCAATTTTGTGGCGCTGAACTGACTTGCAAGATTTTCGAAATTTGAAGGTTTGGCAGCGTAGCCATCGCCTGACACTAGAATTGTACAGGCTAACGGCAGACTTCCCTCCTGGTGAGCTGTACGGTGTGGTGTCTCAGATCAGGCGGGCTGCTGTCTCCATTCCAACCAATCTGGCCGAGGGCTCCAAGCGACGACAGCGTCGCGACTACGCCCACTTCATCAACATGGCGGAAGCTTCGCTGGCTGAGCTCGAGTATCTGGTGATCTTGTCGCGTGACCTCGGGTATCTTGGCCGGGAGACCGCTCAAGCCACGGCTGACGAGATGGACGAACTTGCTCGGATGCTCAGAAGCTTGTATCAGAGGGTTTCCCCCGAGCCCAACACTCTCAACTCTCAACTCTCAACTCTCAACCGCACGGAACAGAGATGCTGAAGACCCGAGTCATGCCCTGCCTGCTGCTGCGTAACGCGGCGCTGGTGAAGACGATCAAGTTTAAGGACCCCTCCTACGTGGGCGATCCGATCAACGCCATTCGGATCTACAACGAGAAAGAGGTCGACGAGCTGATTTTCGTCGACATCACGGCCACGATCGACAACAAGGAGCCGAACTTCAAGCTGGTCGAGGAGATCGCGACCGAGTGCTTCATGCCGGTCTGCTTCGGGGGGGCGGTTCGGACGCTCGACCACGTCAGAAAGCTGTTCAGTCTGGGGGTCGAGAAGGTGGCCGTGAACAGCTACGCGCTCGAGAATCCGCAGTTCATCACGGACGTGGCCAACATGACCGGGAGCCAGAGCATCGTGGTGTCGATCGACGCCAAGAAGGGCTTCTGGGGCAAGTACGAGGTCTTCGGGCGCGGGGGACGCAAGAAGACGGGCAAGGACCCCGTGGCCTGGGCCAAAGAGGCGGAGCAGCGGGGGGCGGGAGAGATTCTCCTCACCTCCATGGACCGCGACGGCACCGGAGAAGGCTACGACATCGAGCTGATCAAGAAAGTGACCGCGGCCGTCCGCATCCCGGTGATCGCCTGCGGAGGGGCCGGCAAGGTGGAGCATTTCGGACAGGCCGTGAAGGAAGGCGGAGCGTCAGCCGTGGCCGCGGGCAGCATGGTCGTCTACTTTGGCAGAAACCGTGCCGTTTTGATCAACTTTCCGGAGAAGCGCGAACTCGAGAACGTGCTTTCGTGACACGAAAGGCTTGAATAATTAGCCGCGTCGGTGTAAAGTGGCCAAGATCTCGCTCAAAGGAACTGATTCAATGGCCAGGCGCTGCACCCGGTGCATCTATGACGAGCACGTCCCCTCGATCACGTTTGACGAACAGGGCGTCTGCAACTACTGCCACTCGCACGACCAGATGGACGCCGAGTACCCCACCGGGGCGGAAGGCGAGAAGCGCCTGCAAGCCATCGCCGACAGGATCCGCAAAGCGGGTCGTGGCAAGAAGTACGATGTCATCGTGGGAGTCAGCGGCGGCTGTGACTCGAGCTACATGCTCTACCTGGCCAAGCGCGTGCTCGGACTGCGTCCCCTGGCGGTTCACTTCGACAACACCTGGGACAGCACCATCGCGGTCGAGAACATCCACAACGTCCTGAAGGCGCTGGACATCGACCTCTTCACCTACGTGGTGGACAACGAGGAATACGAC
Source organism: Vulcanimicrobiota bacterium (assembly GCA_039809865.1). GTDB lineage: Bacteria > Vulcanimicrobiota > Xenobia > Xenobiales > QWHO01 > QWHO01. The sequence goes on along the minus strand of JBDHVW010000021.1, from coordinate 86,445 downwards.
GACATCTACCGTTCTTTCATGCGGGCCGGCGTGCCCGACATCGAGGCGCCCACCGACATCGGACTGGCGACGGTGCTCTATATGGCGGCCGAGAAATACGGCATCCGCTACATGCTCGAAGGGCACTCGTTCCGCACCGAGGGCGTCTCCCCGCTGGGCTGGCTCTACATGGACGGCAAGTACATCCAGAGCGTCCATAAGCGGTTCGGCCAGAAGAAGATGAAGACCTATCCGAACTTGTGGCTGCACAAGTTCATGTGGTGGACGGCGCTGGGCGGCATCGAGAAGATCCGCCCGCTCTACTACATCGACTACAACAAGAAGGCCGCCATGGAGATGCTGACGCGTGACTTCGGCTGGCAGTGGTACGGCGGGCACCATCTCGAGAATCGCTTCACGGCTTTCTACCACGCTTACTTCATGCCGCAGCGCTTCGGCATCGACCAGCGCCAACTGGGCTACGCGGCCATGGCGCGCTCGGGCCAGATGGACCGTGAGGAAGGCATCCGGCTGATGTCCCAGCCGCCCAAGGTCGACCCCGAGCTGATCGAGTTCGTTCAGAAACGCCTCGGCTTCTCCGACGAGGAGTGGAACAAGCTCATGACCATGCCGCGTCACAGCTACCGTGAGTTTACGACCTACAAGAAGACCTTCGAGAAGCTCAAGCCGTTCTGGTGGCTCATGTACCGGATGGGCCGCGTGCCCAAGAGCTTCTACATGAAGTTCACCAACCCGCACAACGCGCCGCTTCCCTTCATGCAGAACCAGCCGGCTCCCCAGCCCGTTCTCGCCGAAGAGCCGCACCCGCGCGTCGAGGAGCCGGTTCGGACCTAGAGGGCAGCCATGCGGATCGCATTCTTCGGAAACACTTGCAATAACCTGTACCAGATCGCCAAGGCGCTGCGCCACCAGTCCGACTATGATGCGCACCTGTTCCTGGACGACAAGAGCGATCCCCAGCAGCTCCCCGAGTCGGACGATCCGGAGCTGGCCATGGGCTACCCGGACTGGATTCACAAAGGACCCTACCTGGGCTATCACACCCTGGTGGCGCCCTGGCTCTCCCCTCTCATCCGCGAGCTGAACAAGTTCGACCTGGTCATCCTGAGCGGCTACGGCCCGATGCTGGGACAGTTCGTGAACCGGCCCAAGATGTTCTTGGTCACCGGCGGCGACCTGACCGTGTGGCCGTTCCCGTTTAAATACCAGAGCTTTTTCAACACCCTCCCCAAGAAGGTGGGACAGGTGGTGCGGGGCCTGTGGCAGCGACGCGGAATTCACCACTGTGACGAGATCTGGACCCAGCCGTTCTCGCCCTTCATCCAGGCGCTCGAGAATCTGCACGTCGAGAGCAAGCGCATCTCCAACCGCTACTTCCCGCTCATCCTCGACTGCGACAAGTTCCGCTACATCCCCGAAGCGCGCCAGAGCTCCATGCCCGCTATCGCCCAGATCCGGGAGAAGTTCGACTTCACGGTGTTCTGCCCGTCGCGCCTGATGATGAACGCCGACGAGCTGATGCGCGCCACCGGCAACTGGAAGGCCAACGAAACGCTCTTCACGGGCTTCGCCAACTTTCTCCAGCGCTCGAAGGCGCAGCGCGCCGGCATCGTGCTGGTGGACCGCCCCGCCAGTCAGGATTCGCAGAAGGGCCGCGCCCTCATCGCCGACCTCGGGCTGCAGGACAACGTGCTCTGGATCAAGCCCCCGCGCGAGTTTGGCTTCTCACGTGACGAGCTGGTTCCCATCTACAGCGTCTGCGACGTGGTGGCGGACGACTTCGGCGTGGGTTGGTTCGGTTGCGTCGTACTCGAAGGGCTGGCCATCAACCGACCCGTCGTATCCTACGTCGACCAGGGGGCCATGCGCCAGCTCTACGACTGGCACCCCATTTTGAGCCACCGCACCCCCGAGACGATCGGTGACTGCCTGGTGCAGCTCTGGCAGAGTCCCGAGCTGCGCGCGCAGCACGGCGAGCAGGGGCGCCGTTGGGTCGAGCAATTCCATTCCTTCTCGGGAGCGAGCAAGATCTACGTCCAGCGCATCGATGAGCTGACCTCCCGGGTGCCCGCCACCCAGACGGTGCCGTGATCCGGGCGGTCCAGGAGAAGCTCACCCGGGGCGTCCCGGCGGGCTTCTTCCGCAACGTTGCCTGGCAATATGGGGCTTCGCTCTGGGCCGGGGTGGCCACGTTCGTTTACGGCGTCGTGGTCGCCAAAGCGCTGGGACCGGGCGACTACGGCCTGATCGCCATGGGCACCGCGTTTGCCCAGATCTTCTCGCAGTTCCTCGAGCTGCGTTTGCAGGACGCCGTCATCAAGTATGTCTCGCACTTCTGGGAGAAGGGCGAGCGCAACAAGGCCGTCGCCGCCATCAAGCTGGCCCTGGTCGTGAATTGCTGCAGCACCTCCCTGTCCGCGGTGCTGGTCTTCATCGCGCTGCCGCTGGCCCAGCCCGACCTCAGGAACGACTACCGTTGCATGCCGATCATCTGGATGGCCACCCTGACGGTGCTCAGCACCAACTTTGCCCTGGCCACCTGCCAGAGCATCCTGCGCGTGCTGGGCCAGTATCGTGCTCAGGCGTTCATCCTGATTTCCAGCAACGCCCTCAAGCTGGTCGCCACCATTCTGCTGCTGAAGTCGGGCGGCGGGATGCTGCGCGTCATGGCTCTGGCCCTGCTGATCAGCGTTCTGACCACAGCGGCCATCGCCCTGGTGACCTTTCTCGAGCTGCGGCGCAACCTCGAGCCGGGTGACCTGAGCACGCCGATCTCGGTCCTGAAGGACAAGTTCGCCGAGATGTATCGCTTCGTGCGCAGCACCTACGCCCTGTCGCTCAGCATGATCCCTACCCGCGATCTGGACGTGAATCTGCTGGGTTACTTCGTGAGCAAGGAGCAGATCGGCGTTTACCGGATGGCCAAGAACTTCATCTCGGCGGTATGGATCCTGAGCGACGCCGCATTCATGGTCGTCTACCCCGAGCTGGCTCGCCTCTGGTCACGCGGCCAGCAGTCGGCGCTGTGGGCATTCGTCAAGCGACTGGTGGTCGTGATGGGGGGCTTTGGAGTCGTGCTCTACGGCTCGGGCTGCGTGGCGGTGCCGCTCTTCGTGCACTACATCCTGGGCCCCAAATACGACGGAACCGGCACGCTGTTCGCCCTGATGGGCTGGGGGCTCTTGTTCTGGGCCCCCATGGTGTGGGCCAATCCCCTGTTGATGGCCGCCGGCCGCCCCGACCTGGTGACCCGCGCCAGCATCATCAACAGCCTGATCAACTTGTGTTTCACGATCTACACCATCCCCATCTGGGGCACCGCCGGCAGCGCCTTTACCTGGGCCGTCGCCAACCCCATCATGGCCGGCCTGGTCGTCATTTACGGCGTCCGTTACGGCGTGTTCCGCTTCCAAGAAGAAGAGGCCCCGACGGCTCTTCAAACCGCCGAGGCCTCTGTCTGAGGGGGGCCGGGTCAAGGGTCGACAAGTCTTCAGGTGGGCGGGGTCAGGGGTCGACAGTCTTCAGGTGGGCGGGGTCAGGCAGGGGTCGACAGTCGACAGTCGACAGTAGGGTCGACGGGTCGGGACAGGGATTGACCGCCCCTGGGGCGGGTTAGAGGGTCGGCAGTCGAGAAGTCGACCGCACTCCCTGAACTCGTCCCCATAAGGCTATCTCCCTGTCGACTGTGAACTGTCGACTGTTGACCCCCCGGCCCCTGACCCCCCCGACCCCGACCACAGAGCACCTCCTAGGCTTTCACCTTGGCCGCGTGCTCGTGGATGCGGATCACCGCGTCGGCGATCTTCTTGATCTCCTCGTCGGTCATCTTGCTGTAGAGCGGCAGGGAGAGGCCGTTCTTCTCGAGGTTGACGGTGTTGGGCAGCGGCTGGCCCTTGTAGAAGTGCTTGTAGGCCGTCTGGTTGTGCACGGCCGGGTCGTAGTAATGGCGGGTGTCGATGTTCTCGGCCTGAACCGCCTTGCTCAGCTCGTCGCGGCTCAGCCCGAATTTGTCGGGGTCGAGCATCAGCGCAAAGTCTTTGAGCGACGAGCGGTTGCCCGGCTTGATGTTTTGGAAGCTCAAGCCCGGCAGGCCCTTGAGCAGCTCCTTGAACTTCTCGAGGTAGGCGTTGCGGTTCTGGGCGGCCGTCTCGAGCTGCTTGAGACTCTGCAGGCCCAGGGCGGCATTGAACTCGGCCATGCGGGCATTCATTCCGGCAAAGGCGCTGTCGTACTTGCCGTCGTTGCCATACTCGCGGCCCAGGCGAACGTAGTCGGCCAGAGCGTCGTCGTTGGTGGCCACGATGCCGCCCTCGCCCGCGATGAGGAGCTTGGTGGGCGACAGGCTGTAGACCTGGGCGTTGCCCTGGGTGCCCACCTTGTTGCCCTTGTAGAGCGTGCCAAAGCCGTGGGCGGCGTCAAACACGAGCTTGAGGTTGTGCTTCTTGGCCAGCGCCACCAGCTCGTCCACCTCGGCCGGGTTGCCGAAGTTGTGCACGGCCACGATGGCCTTCGTCCTGGGCGTGATGGCGGCCTCGATGGCGCTCACGTCGATGTTGGTGGTGCCAAAGTCGACATCCACGTAAACCGGGGTTACGTCGGTCCAGACCATCGAGCTGACGGTGGCCATGAAGGTGAACGAGGGGACGATGGCCTCGCCGCCCGACAGCTCCAGGCCCTTGTAGGTGAGCATCAGGCCGGTGGTGCAGCTGGACACGCCCACGGCGTGCTTGACGCCCAGGTGCTCGGCGCAGGCCTCCTCGAAGCGGCGCAGATAGTCGCCTTTGGTGACCATCCCGGTGCTCAGGATGGTCTTGAGCTCGGCCGTCATGTCGTCCAGCGACGGAAGGACCGGCCTCACGATGTACATTTTCTTCTCGAACATGGGCGTGCCGCCCATGATGGCTGGTTTCTGACTCATTCGAACGTATCTGCCCTTCTCTTGATGACTCGCGCGGGAACCCCCACGGCCGTCACGTGCTCCGGCAGATCGTGCACGACCGCCGAGCCCGCTCCCACCGTGCTCCACGCGCCCACCGAGTGGCCGTGGATGATGTTGGCTCCCATTCCGATGTAACACCCGTCGCCCACCTTGACGTTGCCGGCCAGGCGGGCGCCCGGATTGATGACGCAAAAATCTCCCACCACCGAGTCGTGGCTCACCGAGGAGCCCACGTTCAGGGTGGTGTAGGCCCCGATGCGGGCGCGCGTGTTGACGATCACGCCCGGAAAGATGGCCACTCCCGGCCCCAGCTCGGCCAACCGCGAGATCTTGGCGGCCGGCGAGATGGCCTGGGCGAACTGGCTGCCCAGCTCGCGCACCTGACCCACCACGCGCTGCAGAATCGTCGGGTTGCCGATGGCCACCACGACCAGCACGTCCGGGTGCTTTGCGAGCCAGTCCATCGTCCCGAGCACCGGAAGATCGTCGATGGTTCTCCCTGTGAGCTGCGGATCCTGGTCGATAAAGCCGATCGGACGGAATTGGCCCGCGTCCGCCAGAATTTCCGCCACTTCGCGACCATGACCTCCCGCGCCCACCACAGCCACGTCTTTCATCCCATGAACTCCGCCATGGTCTCCTGGCCCTGGGCCGAGATTCCCTCGCGCACCACGACCTTGAGAGCCGTCTTCATCAGAATGTGCAGGTCCAGCCAGAAACTGAGGTGGTCAACGTAGTACACGTCCAGCCGAAACTTCTCCTCCCAGCTGAGCAGGTTGCGCCCGTTGACCTGGGCATAGCCGGTGACCCCGGGTAGCACCTCGTGGCGGCGCCATTGCTCGGGGCTGTAGCGGTCGCGGTAGCGGACCAGCAGGGGCCGGGGACCGATCAGGCTCATCTCGCCGCGCAGCACGTTCCAAAGCTCGGGGAGCTCGTCCAGGCTGGTGGAGCGCAGCATCCGGCCAAAGGGCGTCAGTCGCTCCGCGTCCGAGAGCAGATTGCCCTGGCCGTCCCGCGCGTCGGTCATGGTGCGGAACTTGTAGATCTGGAACAGCTTGCCGTCCTGGCCCAGGCGGGGCTGGGCGAACAGAATCGGCGAGCCGAGCTTCCGGCGCACCAGGTAGGCCAGCCCCAGCAGGATGGGCCATGTCAGCAGTAACACCAGCGAGCTCAGCATGAGGTCCAGGAGTCGCTTGCCGATACGCCTATAGAACACGACTTTCGAGCACGGCGCCGCGGTACCAGTCCCAGAAGCGCTTCACGCCCTCTTCCACGCCCACGGTCGGCTGGTAGCCCAGCAGCTCCCGAGCGCGGCTGATATCGGCGTAGGTGTACGTGATGTCGGCATCCATCATGGGCGTGTCCACCAGCTCGGCCTTTTTCCCGGCCTGCTGCTCCACCAGGGCGACGAAATCGGCCAGCTTGACCGGCTCGCCGCGACCCAGGTTGATGACCGCAAAGCCCTGCGGACGCTCGGCCGCGGCCACCACGCCGGAGACGATGTCGCCCACGTAGGTCCAGTCGCGGTGCATGTCGCCGCCTTTATACAGCGGCGTCTTGTGCCCGAAGAAGATGTTGTCAAGCACCTTGTAGGCCATCATGTCGGGACGGCCCCGGGGACCGTAGACGGTGAAGAAGCGCAGGGCCGTGAAATTGAGCTTGTAGAGGTGGTGGTAGCTGAACCCCAGCATTTCGGCGGCGCGTTTGCTGGCCGGGTAGGGGGCCAGGGGGCGGTCGCAGGGGTCGGTCTCCACGAACGGGATGGTCTCGGTCGCCCCGTAGACCGAGCTGGTGGAAGCGAAGACGAAGCTCTTGACCTGGTGATCGCGAGCCGCATCCAGCAGGTTGAGCGTGGCGCTCAAGTTGACGTCGAAGTAGAGCTGAGGGTCCTCGATCGAGTTGCGCACCCCCGCCATGGCGGCCAGATGGATGATCCGCTCGACGGGATGGTCCTGAAAGAGCTTGCGGACCGTCTCCTTGTCGCGCAGGTCGCCCTCGATGAACTGGAAGTGCTCCGGATTCTTCGCCTCGGCCCGAACCTCGGCCAGGTTGCTGCGCTTGCGGGCCGGGTCGTAATAGTCGTTGAGATTGTCGATCCCGATGACGAGGTAGCCGGCGTTCAGCAGGCGGACAGCGGTGTGGCTGCCGATGAAACCCGCGCAGCCCGTGAGCAGGATGGTCTCAGGTGCTGGCAACGGCTCCTCCAGTGAGCGCTCCCGGCACGGGCAGGCCTTTTTGCCCTAAGAGACGCGCATATTCCCCCCGCACCTTATCGAAGACCAGGCGCTCGTCGAAGCGCTCTTCGGCCACTTTGCGAGCTCCGGCCGCATAGCGCGCGGCCAGCTCGGGCGACGAAAGAATCTTGCCCAGGGCCGACGCCAACGCGCATGAATCCTTGAGCGGAACCAGCAGGCCGTTGCGATCGATCTCGATGACTTCCCGGCAACCCCGGATATCGGTTACCACGATAGGAACACCCATCGCGCAAGCTTCCATGGGGGCGCGCGGAAAGCCTTCGCGATGCGACGGCAAAGCGCAAACATCCATGGTCGAGTAGAGCTCGGGCAGGTCGTGGCGTAGCCCGAGAAACGTGCAGATGTCCTCCACGCCGTATTCGGCCGCGGTTTTGGGCGACAGCGCGTCGGGTTTATCCGTATCCATCGGGCCGATAAACAGGAACCGCACGTTGGGGTTGCCCGCGCGCAAGATGCGAGCCGCCTCGAGCAGCTCGGGGATCCCCTTCTCCTTGACCAACCGCCCGACGAAACCCACCACCTTATGGTCCGGGCTCAAGCCGATGCGCTGACGGGCCAGGCCTTTCTCGGCCGGAGAAACCCGTCCGTGGAAGCGGCGCAGGTCGATGCCGTTGCCCAGGAACTTGATCTTGTGCGGGGGGCAGATCCCCTCGCGGATGGCCGTCTGGATGTCCTCCTGGTTCTGCGACAGGATCACGTCCGCACAGCGCGCGGCCACGGTCTCCATCCAGATGAAGATGCGCCGCAGCACCGGGTGCGTGTTCTCGTGGAAGTAGAACCCGTGCAGGGTATTGACCACGATGGGCGCGCCCGCCAGTCGGGCGGCGATCTGCCCGTAGAACGTGGGCTTGGGGTTGTGGGTGTGGACGATCGTGAACTTTTCCTGGGCCAGCAGGCGCCAGTAGTGCAGGAAGCCCTTCAGATCGGCCACCGGGCTGAACGGCTTGCGGTTCATGGGTACTTCCAGGTGCGGGATGCCAGCCTCCTGGATGACCGGAACATCGGGCCCCGCGGCGGAAATTCCCGTGATGTCGTAACCCGCATCCTGCAAATAGCGCAGCTGGTTGAGGAGCAAGTAACGCAGCCCCATATCGATCGTGGTGATATGGGCCACCCGGACCTTTTTCACCGGACGACTACCGACTCTGCGCGGTTGCCGGCGCGGCCTCGCGGATGAGCTCGTGAGCCCAGCCATTCAGGCGCGGGATGATGCGCTGAGCCTCTTCGCTGAGCAGCTTGACATTGCTGTACTTGGCATCGCGGTAATCGAGAACCTCTCCGCGGTGGATGGCGTCGATGACCTGGGCGATGCCCTGCTCGAGCGAGAAGTTGGGTTGGAACTGCAACAGGTTCTTGATCTTGTTGAAGTTCACCCGGTAATTGCGCCGGTCGGAGTCTTGACCCATGTTCACGATGCGCGAGCGCGGCACCTGACGCTGGATCAGGGCGCCGATCTGGTCGAGCGTGTAGTTCTGCTCGTTGCAGCCGACGTTGAAGACCTGGTTGCGCACGGCCTGGAGCGGAGCTTCCAGGGCCAGCAGCACCGAGAGGGCCGCGTCGTCCACGTGGAGGAACGGCCGCCACTGGTCGCCGCTGAACACGGTGATCTCGCCGTCGAGCACAGCCTTGGCCGCCAGGAGGTTGACCACCAGGTCGAAGCGGGTGCGGCCCGACAGGCCGAAAATGGTGCCAAAGCGCAGGCAGGTGGGGGAGAAATACGGGTCGGAGAGGCTCATCAGAACCTTCTCGGAGGCGATCTTCGAGCGGGCATAGAGCGATACCGGGTTGAGCGCCGAGCGCTCGTCCAGAAGCTCGTCGGAGGCGCCGTAGACCGAGCAGGTGCTCGCGAACACGAAGCGGCGCACGCCATAGCCCTTGGCGACCTCGGCGATCATCCGGGTGGCCATCAGGTTGACCTCGATGGTCAGCTCCTCGTCCAGAGCGCAGGCGGGGTCGCCCACGATGGCGCCCAGGTGGACCACCGTATCCACGTCGCGCATCGCTTCCACGACGCGGTCGACCTGGCGGAAGTCGGCCCGGATGAGCTGGAGGTTGGGGTGATTGAGAACGTTCTGGATGGGCTCGGTGCCGTAGAGCATCATGTCCAGCAGGCGCACGCGGTAGCCGCGCTGCAGGAGCTTGGGCAGCAGGGCCGAGCCGATGTAGCCGCCGCCGCCGATGACCAGCACGTGACGGGGGCGGTCATCTTCCTGGCGCATCCGGCGGGTGCGCTCGGAGGAAACCACGTTGCCCCAGATGTTGGCCCACACGCGGCCCAGCACCAGCACGGCCGCGGTCAGGAGCCAGCCCATCATCCACACGCCGAACGGCAGCTTGGGGGCGTTGGTGACGCCGTAAGTGAAGGCGCCGAACACGAGGTAGCCGATACTGACGGCCTGGGTGACGACCAGGGCCTTATAGCGGCCGCGATACGCTCTCCCGTAGGTGTAGAAACCGCTCAGGGAGAAGACGATGAGGCAGGACAGCGTCAAAATCCAGCTGCTGCTGAGGAAGCTGAGCACGTGCTGCCAGAAGACTTGCGAGTAATCAGCTTGCGTCTTGATGACGACCAGGTAGAAGAAGTGAAGGGCGAACGCTGCGACCAGAGCGCAATTGATCAGGATGGTGTCGGCCACCACGCGCAGGATCGTCTCTTGTGTCAGCCTCGCGGCTCTCAACTCAGGCATCTATCTTAGCACCTTCCCACACTCTCCCCACCGGGCGAGTGGGTTGTTTTTTGCGTTTTCGGACAGAATATTTTTACAGTCTCTGAAAGTCCACCACAGTTTACGCCCTGCCAGCATAGACTCCTGCCACAGTCAGTTTAGGAGACTGTGAACGTTTCGACAAAACCCCCTGACAGGTCGCCGCGCCGCCACCCGATCTTGAAGAAATTCCGCCCGCCATGAAACAGAAGGATCGTTCGCGTCCGGCGGGCAACGATCAGTATCTTATGAACATTGCCATCATCGGCGCCGGTTACGTGGGACTGCCGACCGGACTGGCTCTGGCCTATCTGGGTCATCGGGTCACCATCATCGATCAGGACGAGCGCAAGGTCAACCTTTTACGCGAGGGGAAGTCGCCCATCCACGAGCATGGCCTGGAGGAGCTGTTGGAGATGTGCTCGGATCAGCTTCGCCTGGCGACTTCGGCTCCCGAGAACGTGGGCGACGCCGACATCATCATGATCGCTGTCGGGACTCCTCAGATGAACAACGGGAAGGCCGACACCACCTACGTGGAAGCGGCCGCCGGGCAGGTGGCCCAGGGCCTGGCGGGGGGGCGCTCCTACACCATCGTGGTCAAATCCACCGTGCCCGTGGGCACCAATCGCCGCGTCTCCAACGTGGTCAATCGCGTCCTGCGCGAACGCTCCATACAGGCCGAGGTCTCCTTCGCCTCCAACCCGGAGTTTCTGCGCGAGGCCAACGCGGTGCGGGACACGCTCTATCCAGATCGCATCGTGGTGGGCTCGGAGTCGGAGTCGGCCGTGGAAGCCTTGCACCAGCTCTATCGTCCGTTGCTCGAGCAAACCTTTGAGCCGCCCCGCTTCTTGCCCCGGCCAGAAGGATTGCGTCTGCCTCCGATGATCACGACGGATCCGACCAGCGCGGAGATGATCAAGTATGCGGCCAATGCGTTCTTGGCTACGAAAATCAGCTTTATCAACGACATCGCTTGTTTGTGCGAGCGGATCGGCGCCGATGTGAGCGAGGTCGCTCGCGGCATCGGCCTGGACGCCCGCATCGGCCACCGCATGTTGGGCGCCGGAATCGGGTGGGGCGGAAGCTGCTTCCCGAAGGACACTGCCGCCATCCTGGCGGTGGCCTCCGAGTATGGCGAGGCCATGCCGATGATCGCGGCCGCCCGCCAGGTCAATTTTCAGCAGCGGCGGCGCGCCGTGGACCGCCTTCAGGACGCCCTGAAGGTGCTGCGCGGCCAGGTGGTGGGCGTCCTGGGCCTGGCTTTCAAGCCTGACACCGACGATGTGCGCGATTCACCCGCCATGGACATCATCCGCCTGCTCGTCGAGCGCGGCGCCCATGTCCGGGCTACCGATCCCATCTCGATCAAAGCCGCCGAGCACGAGCTGGCCGGTCTGGAGGTGGAGTTCATGCCCACCCCCTACCAGGTCGCCGAGGGCGCCGACGCCCTGCTGATCGCCACCGATTGGGACGAATACCGCCGCCTCGACTTCGAGCGCCTGGCCAGATCCATGCGCCGCCCGATCTTGCTCGACGGCCGCAACCTCATCCGCCCGGCCGACGTCCGTCCCCACGGGTTTACGTACCTCGGCATGGGCCGCTGAGGCTTTCGGTCAAGAGTTGAGAGTCGAGAGTTGGGAGGATCGTAGTGAAGGACCGGTGGAAGAAGACTTGACTGATTCTTTTCAGCCTCTTACTCTTGACCCTCAACTCTTAACTCTCGACTGGACGGAATAGAATGACTAAGGTAGGCGTGGTCGGCTGCGGTTATTGGGGGAAGAACCTGGTGCGCAACTTTCATCGGTTGGGGGCGCTGGGAGCGGTGTGCGAGTCCCATCCCCCTGGACGCGAGACGGCCGCCCAGCTGGCGCCCGGAATTCCCCTGCACGAGGACTTCGGGCGGCTGCTCGAGAGCGACGTCCAGGGAGTGGTGCTGGCCACTCCGGCCGAGACGCACTACGCGCTGGCCAAGAAGGCTTTACTGGCGGGCAAGGATGTGTTCGTCGAGAAGCCGCTGGCGCTGAATGCTCAGGAGGGCTTTCACCTGGTGTCGCTGGCCGAGCAGCGCGGGCGCATCTTGATGGTGGGCCACGTGCTGGAATATCACCCCGCCATCGTCAAGATCGTCGAGATGGTGCGCTCGGGTGAGCTCGGGCGGCTCAACTACGTCTACTCCAACCGCGTCAGCATGGGCAAGATTCGGCGCGAGGAGAACATCCTGTGGAGCTTCGCCCCCCACGACGTGGCCGTCATCTTGCGGCTGCTGGGAATGCTGCCGTTCCAGGTCAGCGCCCAGGGTGGCAGCTACCTGCAGCCCAACATCGCCGACGTGACGCTGACGAACCTGCTGTTCAACAACGGCGTGCGCGCCCACATTTTCGTGAGCTGGCTGCACCCCTTCAAGGAGCAGCGGCTGGTGGTGGTGGGCACCAACAAGATGGTCGTGTTCGACGACGTCAACAAGTCGCTGCTCTGCTACGAGCAGACGGTGGACATGAACTCGCCCGCCCCCGTGGCCACCTCGGGCGAGGGGCACAAGGTCGAGTTCGGCAGCCAGGAGCCGCTCGAGCTCGAGTGCCGCGCCTTCCTCAAAGCCATCGAGACGCGCGAGCCGCCGGTGACCGACGGCTGGAGCGGTCTCAACGTGCTGAGCGTGCTGGAGGCCGCCCAGCGCTCGCTGATCATGAACGGCATTCCCGTCGCCATGCCGCTGCCGTCGCCCATGCAGGCGATGCCGCTGCCGGTTCCGGTTTGACATGGCCAAGTGTTTCTCGGGCATCCAGCCCACCGGTGCCATCCATGTCGGCAATTACGCGGGCGCCATCCAGAACTGGGTGCGGCTGCAGGCCGAGATGGACTGCATCTTCTGCATCGTCGACCTGCACTCGCTGACCATCCCCTACGACCCCAAAGAGATGCCCCGGCGCGTGCTGGACGCCGCCCTGGACATCCTGGCCTGCGGCATCGACCCGGAGAAGTCGCGCCTGTTCATCCAATCGCACGTCCCGGAGCACACCGAGCTCACCTGGTATCTGAGCTGCGTGGCCCCCCTGGGCGAGCTGAATCGGATGACCCAGTTCAAAGAGAAGAGCGAGCGGGTCGACTCGGTCAACCTGGGCCTCTACAGCTATCCGGTGCTGCAGGCTGCCGATATCTTGCTGTATAAAGCCGACGTCGTTCCGGTGGGCGAGGACCAGGTGCAGCACGTCGAGGTCACCCGCGAGATCGCGCGGCGCTTCAACGGCCAGTTCGGAGACACTTTCCCCGAGCCCCAGGTCCGTCTCACCAAGGCCGCCCGTGTGATGACCCTTTCCGACCCGACCCGCAAGATGTCCAAGTCGATCGAGGGCTCGGCCATCATGCTGACCGACTCGGATGACGCGATCAAGAAGCAGATCAAGCGGGCCGTGACCGATGTGGGACCCGGAGAGCCGGGCGTCATGTCCCCCGGCGTGGCCAACCTGTTCACTCTGCTCGAGGTTTTCGGGAGACCCGAGGTGCTGGCCCAGTTCAAGCAGTCTTACGACGACGGCGCCCTGCGCTACGGCGACCTCAAGGCCGCCCTCACGGAAGCCATGCTGGCCGGCCTGGGCCCCATCCGCGATCGCCGCGCCGAGTTGGCTGCCAAACCCGGCGAGGTCTGCCGGTTGCTGCTCGACAGCGCCGCCGACCTGCGCAAGACAGCTCAGGCCACGCTCGGCGAGGTCCGCGAGCGCATGGGCCTTACGGCCTGCTTGTCGGGAGACGGTAGACGGGAGTAGGGAGTAGGGAGTAGGGAGTAGGGAGACGGCTTCGAGCACGTGAGCCTAACTGCTAACTGCTAACTGCCAACCGCCAACCGCCTGGAAACGCAAAAAGCCCGGCATAACGCCAGGCTCTTGCGGCAGAGCATCGGTCTATCTATCTGTCTACTGGGCGAGGTGCTTGAGCGCAGCGCGCGCCGCGGCTGCTCTGGGCCGCGGATAGCAGGGGAACTTGTCCATGACCTCCAGAGCGCGATTGACGAACTCGCTCTGTTTGAGGTCTGCCTTCTCCAGGCAGGCGCGCAAGATGTGGCGCGCGACCGCCGACTGATCCTCGGCGCCGGTGAGCTGATCGGTCACCTTCACGCCGTAGGCGGCCAGGTGTTTGACGCCGCCGCCGGTTCGAATGATGTTATGTATTTCTGCCAGAATGTCCACGATGTCGACCTCCGATGCTGCTTGTGGCTCCATACTAGCTCTCCCACATGATAAATCCCTGAAAGGATCGGCCTTTCCGTAGGCGAAGGCGCGGCCACCCAGGGAGGTCCCGTTCCTATGACAGAATCAACGCTCCAGGTCGACCTTCGCGGTCGCAGCCTGGTTTCCATCAAAGATTTCACCCGCGACGAGATCGAGCACGTGCTGGCCACCGCCAGCCGGCTCGAAGGTCATCGCGGCACCGAACTGGCCGGACGCCAGATCGCCCTTCTCTTCTACGAGAATTCCACCCGCACCCGCAATAGCTTTGTGACCGCCGTCCACCATCTGGGCGGCACGCTGTGCGGTTTCGACAGCGCCGAGGGAACCTCGGTGCAAAAAGGGGAGACGCTCTACGACACCATCCAGATGTTCTCGGCTTACTCCGACGCCATCGTGCTGCGCCACCCCCGCGACGGCTCTGCCCGCTGGGCCGCCGATACCGCCAACGTGCCGGTCATCAACGCCGGCGACGGCAAGAACCAGCATCCCACCCAGACCCTGCTCGACCTCTACGCCATCCGGGGCACCCAGAAGCGTCTGGAAGGCCTGACGGTGGCCATGGTGGGCGACCTCAAGTATGGCCGCACGGTGCACTCGCTTTCGGATGCGCTGGCCATGTACCCGGGCAACCGGTTGCTCTACATCTCCCCGTCCAGCCTCAAGATGCCGGCGGAGCAATTGACCGCGCTGCGCGAGAAGGGTGTCGAGCTGAGCGAGCACGAGAACCTCGAGGAAGTGCTGCCCGAGGCCGATGTGGTCTATGTAACGCGCATCCAGCGCGAGCGCATGCCCGACGAGACCGAATATGAGAAGGTGCGCGGCGCCTTCCGGCTGACCGCTTCGATGCTGCGGAAGGTCAAGCCGAGCCTGCGCATCCTGCACCCGCTGCCGCGCGTGGACGAGATCGCCCCCGACGTGGACAGCACCCCCTACGCATTTTACTTCCAGCAGGCCGCAGGCGGAGTGCCGGTGCGCAAAGCTCTGCTGTGGCTGCTGCTGGGGATTGGAGAGACACCGTGAGCAGCAAGACTGCCGAACGCCAGTACAAAGTCTTTCGCATCGAGAACGGCACGGTCATCGACCACATGCCGCATTGGGCCGCCCGTCAGGTGGTGGAGCTGCTGGGCCTGGCGGGCACCGACTCGCTGGTGACCGTCGGCTTCGGCCTGCAGAGCGACAAGATGGGCCGCAAGGACCTGCTCAAGGTCGAGAACCGCGAGCTGACCCAGCAAGAGATCAACCGCATCGCCCTGGTGGCGCCCCAGGCCACCATCAACCTGATCCGCAATGGTCAGACCACGCAAAAGTTCACGGTCGAGCTCCCGCTCGAGTTCACCGGGCTGGCCCGCTGCGGCAATCACGGCTGCATCACCCGGGCCGAGAACGTGCCCACGCGCTTCTCCACCGTCTCGCGCGAGCCCGTGGCCCTGCGCTGCCACTACTGCTGCTTCGTCACGCGGGGAAGCGACCTCGAGCTGCTGTGAGGCTGCTGGTCGAAGGCCCGCTCGTCGACCCCGCCCTCGGGGTGCGCAACGGCCAGGTGCTGATCGAAGATGGCGTCATCACGCAGGTCGGCGACGGATTGGGCCGGGCCGACTTGAGCTTTGGTGAGGGACAGCTTATCTTCCCGGGCTTCGGGGACATCCACGTCCACCTCCGCCAGGGACAGCCGCACAAAGAGACCTTCGAGACCGGCGTGGCTGCGGCCCTGAACGGCGGTGTCTGCTTCATGTTGGACATGCCCAACAACCCCGACCCGCCGGTGACGGCCGAAGCGCTCGAGGCCAAGCGCCAGGCGGCCGGCGAGTGGCCGGTCGACCTCGATTTCTACGCTGGCGTGGGGCCCGGGACTCGTCCGTTCCATCACCGCTTCTATAAGGCCTACGTGGGTCCCAGCATCGGGCCGTTGTTCTTCCACGACGACCACGACCTGGAGGACACGCTGCAGCACTACGGCGGGCGGCGCATCACCTTTCACTGCGAGGACCCCGTGGTCATGCGGGCTCGCGAGGGAGAGGCCGCTCACGAGGACAAGCGGGCGCCCGAGGCCGAGCTGAAGGCGGTCGAGACCGTGGTGGGGCTGGGCAAGAAGCATGGGTTCCAGGTGCACGTCGCCCATCTCAGCGTGGCGGGCTCTCTCGACCTCCTGGCCGGAGGCGTCTCCGAGGTCGCTCCGCACCACCTGTACTTCGACCGCGAGAACCGGTTGGAGTGCGAGCGCAACGAGTGGCTCAAGATGAACCCTCCGCTGCGCACGCGCGAGAACCGCCTGGCGCTGCTGGAAGCCTTCCGGGCCGGGCGCATCGACTACCTGGCCACCGACCACGCCCCGCATACCCGTGAGGAGAAGGCGCGCGACAATCCCTCGGGCGTGCCGCTGCTGGATACCTACGGCGCCTTCGTGGCCTGGTTGCTGGTGGAGCAGGGCTTCACGCCGGAGCACCTGGCCAAACACGCTTGCGAGCTGCCCGGGCTCTTCATGGAGCGCAAGGTGGGCCGTATCGCGCCGGGTTACAAGGGACACCTGGCCGTGCTGGACCTGACCCATCCCTGGACGGTGCGGGCCGAGGACGTGCGCACGAAGTGCGCCTGGTCTCCCTTCGAGGGCGAGACGCTGCCCGGGAGGGTGGCCGTGACGGTGGCCTCGGGGCGCGTCTTCCGCGCGGGGCGCGAGGTCACCTGAGCTACCGGTTGCTCAAGCCGCTCCTGTTCCGGATGGACGCGGAGACGGCCCACGAAGTTGCCGTCCAGGCGAGCCAGGTGCTGGCCTGGGACCCGCTGCGACGCCTGTTGGAGAGCGTCATGCGGGCCCGCGATCCGGTGCAGCTGTTCGGGGTGAGTTTTCCCAACCGCATCGGGCTGGCGGCCGGCTTCGACAAGAACGCCCGCTTCTACCGGGCCGCTTCGGCGCTCGGGTTTGGCCACGTCGAGGTGGGGACGGTCACTCCCAAACCCCAGGCAGGCCATCCGCGCCCGCGGGTCTGGCGCATCGAGAAGTTCGAGACTCTGCGCAACCGGATGGGGTTTCCGAATGATGGGGCCGCAGCCATTTTGCAAAGGCTGAAACGGCCCTACCCCTGCGTGCTCGGCGTTAACGTGGGCAAGCAGTCCACCACCCCGCTCGAGGAGGCGCACCTGGACTACGTCGAGGGCGTGGCGCGCTTTGCCCCGGTGGCCGACTACCTGGCGCTGAACGTCAGCTCGCCCAACACCGCGGGGCTGCGCTCGCTGGCCGGCGAGGCCTCGCTGCGCGTGATGCTGGAGGCGGTTCTGGCCGTGCGCGGCCGCTGCCCGGTGCTGGTCAAGCTCTCGCCCGACATGACGACGTCCGAGCTGAAGGACGCCTGCCGCGTGGCTCTGGACCTGGGGCTGGACGGGTTGATCGCCACCAACACAACGTCCGCGCGCGAGGGGTTGTTCGCGAAAGAGCCCCCGGACGGCGGCCTGTCGGGCCGCGTGCTGACTCGCAAGTCGCGCGACGTCGTCAAGCTGCTGGCGGACTCTACGGGTGGGCGGTTGCCGATCATCGGCGTGGGCGGCGTCTACGACGAGGCTACCGCCCGCGCGATGCTGGAGGCGGGCGCCTCGCTGGTGCAGATCTACACGGGGTTCGTTTACGGGGGGCCGATGATGGCTCGGCGGCTGGGAGCAGCGCTCAGGAGGCGCTCAGACTAACTCTCCCACCCTACAGTTCGATGGCCCCGGGATCGAGAACCGAGTTGCCCAACTCCAGGGCGTGGCGATAGCGATGGCGTGCCAGCAGGTAGGCGAAGCGGTACTCGGGGCCCAGGCGCTTGAGCTCGTCCGGCCCCTGGTCCCAGAAGGTTGGCCACAAGACAGCCCCCGTGTCAGTTTGTGCCAGCACGAAACTCGTGCCGTAGTGCAACCAGCGGATTCCGGTCGCCGGCAGCCGGATGGCGCGGCGTGGATCGGTCAGATCCTCGATCCAGAGCTCATCATCCCCAGCGAAGGCCAGCCTGCGACGGTCGGGCGACAGAGTGGCCGTGCGCGGTGGATGGGGGAAGGAGCGCAGCGTTTCGGTGCCGCGCTGCAGTCCCCCCCGGTGCAGGAGCAACAGTCGGTCCTGGGCATCGAAGGCCAGCTCCCAGAAGCGCCCGGGCAGGCACAGGACCTCCGGGCCCGACAGCAACGCGAAGGCCCGGTTGCTGGCGGCTGCCCAGGTGGCGTCGCGCGATACGGCCCAGGGGGGCGAGAAGCCCGTCAGCCCGCCCCGCGGATAGTGCTCGGGAGACCACCCGGGGCGGAACGAGAGGAGCCCGTCTTCGGTCAGTCCGACCAGGCGGTCGTCTGCGAAGGCCAGCTCGAGGATACCGGGTGCTGGCCAGGAGTGGCCCTCAAGGCGCACCGCCTGGGAGTCCGCAAAGGCCACGCGCGTGCCGTCCTGGTTGAAGGCAAGAGTTACACAACCGGGGTCGACCAGGTCGGTCCGGACCTCCCCGCTCTGCCCGTCCAAGAAGTGATAGGGCGACCCTTCCGAAACAGCCAGCACGCTCCCATTCGCTGCTGCCCTGACCCGAAGTGGGCGAGCCGGAAGAACCTCCCGCTCCCAGAGAAGTCGGCCGTCGCCAGAATGCAGCGCTTGTAGACGGCTCGGCTCGCATCGGAGAACCATGGTTCCAACCGGTCGAAGGTCCTCGCCCGAGATCAGGAGCGGGCTCGGGGGCCGATAAGGAAGCAGCCCCAGCAACTCGCCGAACAGCTCCCTCTCCTCCGGGATGAACTCGACCCCGCGCAAATCCTCCAGCAAGGCGGCCGCCGACTCGGGCGGCAGCTGGAACACCAGGTCCCAGAGCTTGTCATACCGCCCTTCCACCAGCAGGGCGGAAACGATCTCCTGAAATCCCCGTTGCGAGCGCGCCCCCAGCACCTCCAGCGCCTGCACGGTACGCCCGCGCATCCGCAGGCGCGCCAGCACTTCCAACCGCAGAGCGTCATCCGAACTCTGACACGCCAGCGCGAGCAGGGAGCCGTCCGGGTCGAGCAACTCGGCCTCGCCGAACTGGTCCCTCAGGAACAGCAACACGGCTCGCAGTCGGGGCTCCTCGGGCAGGCGCTCGTCCCCAACGATGCGGCGGCGCCCCTCCTGGGCGCATCCGGGTCGCAGCGCGTCCCGGGCCAGCAGCTCGAACCAGGGACACTCGCCAATCGCGCTCCGCGCCGCTTCTCCTAACTCCGGGTCGGCGCAGGATTCCACCAGGACGGGCACCGCCAGGGCGTGGAGGCGTTCGGGCAGCTCCCACAACTGGTCGGCTCGCCCGGCGTTGAGTGCCGTTAGCACCGTGGCCTGCACGGCCGCATCCACCCGCATCCCCTGCCGGTAGTCGGCCACGAAACCCCGGGAAGCGAGCATGCGGCCCACCACCGGGTCGCGCTCGGTCGCCCAGCGACGAGCCAGAGGCTCCAGCTCCTTGAGGTCAGCCAGCACCTGAATCGCCCGCTGCTTCAGCTCCGGCATCCGCGCCAGCTCCACGAAGGCCGCCAGCGCGTCCGGATTGCCCCCCCGCGCGCTCTGAACCAGCCGGTCGTAAGCCGCCTGATCAAAGGGAGACTCGCGCAGAATCGGGAGGTCGGGATGCAAGGCAGGAAGTTTCGAGCCGGGCCGACGTATGACCCTCCCATGACTGGCTTCCCCCAATTTCTGCAAGCGAGCGGCGTCCTGCGCCTGGGCGAGTTCCGGCTCAAGAGCGGGCGCATCTCCCCCTACTTCCTCAACTTTGGCGAGGTGGCCACGGGCGAGCACCTGGCCCAACTGGGCGCCTTCTTTGCCCAGGGCATCCGGCATCACTTCCCGCAGGCCACTCTGCTCTACGGACCCGCCTATAAAGGCCTCCCGCTGGCCCTCTCGGCCTGTCAGTCCCTGGGCGGCGAGATGGGCTGGTTCAGCCTGCGCAAAGAGACCAAGGACCACGGCGAGGGCGGCAGCGTGCTGGGGATGGCCCCGCGCCCGACCGACCAGATCGTCATCCTGGACGACGTGATGACCACCAGCCAGACCAAGCGCGAAGCCCTCGAGGACCTGGCCAAACTGGGCGGTAAGGTGCTGGGCGTGCTGGTGGGCGTGGACCGGCAGGAAGGCGGCGCCAGCGCCGATTTCGAGCGCGAGACCGGGGTGCCCGTGAAGTCCCTGGTCACGGTGGACGAGGTGTTCCGCGAGTTGGAGCTGGACGAGGGCCTGCTGGCCCGCTACCGGGCGGCCGTATGAGCTACCTCGAGCGCCTGAGAAGCGCTGACAACCTGCTCTGCCTGGGATTGGACCCCGACCCCAAGCGGATCGGCAACAAGACGCCGCTCGAGTTCCTCGACGGGGTGCTGGAGGAGCTGGAGGCGGGCGGCGCGCTGCCGTCCACCCTCAAGCCCAACATCGCCTATTTCGAGCAGTACGGGTCCCAAGGCATCAAGATGCTGGAGGACCTGCTGGACCGCTGGCGCTCCAAAGCGCTGATCATCCTGGACGCCAAACGGGGCGACATCGGACCGTCCAGCGAGGCCTACGCCCGCGCCGTATTCGACGTGTGGCAGGCGGATGCGGTCACGGTGGCCCCCTGGATGGGGCTCGACTCCGTCAGCCCGTTTCTGGAGCGCTGTCCCGAGAAGGGCGTCTACGTGCTGCTGCGCACCTCCAACCCGGGCGCCCAGGATCTTCAGCTCGAGGGGGGCGCCTGGCGCAAGCTGGCGGAGCTGATCACGGGCCGCTGGTATCGCGAGGGGATCGGCGCCGTGATGGGCGCCACCGGGCCCCAGCAGCTGCGCGAGTTCGCCCGGAACAAGCTGCCGCTCTTGATCCCGGGCGTCGGAACCCAGGGAGGCAGCGCCGCCGAGGTCATGGAGGCGCTGGGCGGCAACGCGCCGCTCTGCCGGGTGAATGTCAGCTCGGCCATCCTGTATGCGCCCGAGGGGCCACTCGAGGCGACGAAGCGTTATGCCGCGTCGCTGGTGGTCCCGCACTCGGGACAGAAGCGGTAGCTGTCGGCGTAGGCCGTCCGGCACTCGGCGCACTTCTTGACCGGGAGCAGCTTGTGGCCG
The DNA here is from genome assembly GCA_039809865.1 of Vulcanimicrobiota bacterium. Lineage (GTDB taxonomy): Bacteria > Vulcanimicrobiota > Xenobia > Xenobiales > QWHO01 > QWHO01. The sequence continues at coordinate 65,276 of JBDHVW010000021.1, read as the reverse complement.
CAGCCGGGGCAGAAGTTCATCCCCGCGCTCAGGTGCTGGCCGCAGGCTTTGCAGGCCGGGCGGCCCACCAGGACCGAGCTGAGGCTGCGTCCCTGGCGGCTCTGCAGCAGGGTCTCCACGAGCGCGCCCGCCAGCAGGAGGCCGGCGCCCCAGAACGCCATCCAGATGCCATGGCCCACGCAGCTCCACGGGTCCAGGCCGCGCTGGTAGAGCTCGATCTCCGGAATGTTGAACGTGGTCAGCGTCTGGTTGACGCCGCTCAGCTTGAGCTGCAGAGCGCCCAACTCGCGCGGTGTCTTGCGCAGGATCTCGGCCAGGTCGAAGGCGACGGTGAAACCGATCGAGAGGGAAGCCATCAGCTGGAAGCCGGGGAAGCGCGGCCGCAACAGCCAGAATCCCAGGGCCACCAGGGCCCAGGCCAGGACGATCCCGCCCTTGAGAAAGATGCCCGGAATGGGCACCGTCAGCGAGCCCAGGGGCACCTCGACCCAGGCCATGAAGGGGCAGGCGAGCAGCAGCAGCAGTCCGGCCGCCTCCAGGACGCGGGCGAGTTTCAGGAGCCCAGCACCACCCCGACGAGAATGACCAGTAGAGGCAGGTCGCCGCCCAGCGCGTGGAACAGGGTGCAGGACATCAGGCAATCCTCACGCCGGTCGTAGAGCGCCGCCATCGCGAGCCCGAAGAAGATCACGCCGAGCGTGCCCAGCCACCAGGTGGAGGGGAGCAGCGGCACCAACACCAGCGCATGCCAGGCGCCGAACAGAGCGCTGGAGAGCAGCGCGGCCTTTCCGGGCGTGGTCTCCCGGCAGAGCCCCTTGTAGATGGTGCCCCGCCAGAACGCCTCCTCGGCAAACGGGTGGACCACCAGGAAGTAGGCGATCAGGAGCGGCAACTGCCAGGCCGCGAATCCGAAGCCAGCCAGCACGCTGCGCACCAGGCTCGGCTCGACGAAGAGCCCGACCGTCTTGACGACGGGCAGCAAGAAGACCAGGGCTGCGATGAGAAAATAGAGCAGATGGCGATCGAAACGGACGCGGCCGCGCCCCCACAGGGCGTAGGCCAGCAGGCAGAAGGAATGGTAGCCCAGCAGGGCGATCCAGTACTGGTGCAGACCGTAGAGCGCGCCTCCGACCAGCGGCCAGGGCGCCAGGCCAAGCAGGATCAGCCGTTTCACCCGGTCAGTATAGCACTTTGCGTGGGAAAGAGATAGCGTGGCGGAAAATCGCTTGACGCGCGCTTTCGAGGGCCTCCAGAAGGGCCTGGCGGTGCTGACCGATCCGCGCCGGCCCGAGGTGGATCGCACTCCCCGGGTCCAGGTGATGGGCGCCGGCAAGATGCGCGTGCTGCGCTTTCAGGGCACCCCCCGTCACCGGATCCCGGTGCTTCTGATTCCTCCCCTGCTGGTGCGGCCCTATATCTTCGACCTGCACCCGGGACGCAGCCTGGTGGCCTATTTGCTGGAGCAGGGCTTCGACGTCTTCATGGTCGACTTCGGCGTGCCCGACGATCGCGACCAGGGCATCAAGCTCGAGGACTACGTGCTGGACTACCTCCCCAGCGCGGTCGAGGCCGTGCGGAAGGCCTCCGGCGCACCTCAGGTCACGCCCATCGGCTACTGCGTGGGCGGCCTTTTCGGACTGCTCTACAGCGCCACGGTCGGGCGTCCCCACGTGCACAGCCTGGCGCTGATGGCGGTGCCGGTCGATTACCGCAAGATGGGTCTCATCAGCGCGGTCGTGCAGGCGGCCCATCGCGAGATCGACTTCGCCATCGATCACCTCGGCAACATCCCCGGCACCCTGCCCGCGCTGGGGATGCAACTGGCCAACCCTCTGGCCGCGGTGGCCCGCTACGCCGACCTGCTGACCAACTCGCTGAACGACGAGTTCGTGCAGAACTGGCAGTCGCTCTCGACCTGGATGAGCGAGTTCATCCCGGGCCCCAAGGAGGCTTACCGCGAGTTCTTCAACGAGTATGTGGTGGAGAACTCGCTGCTCACGGGCGAGGCGACGGTGGGAGAGCACGCGGTTGATTTGAGCGCGCTCACCTGCCCTCTGCTGGCGCTCTCGGGCGAGTCCGACCCCATCGCCACCCCCGACTCGGTCCGCGCCATTCTGGACCTGGTCGGGAGTCCGGACAAAGCTCTGGTGGAGGTCCCGGGCGGACACATCGGCGTGATCGCGGGGGGACGCGCCAGGCAGGGCAGTTGGCAGCAGTTGGCGTCGTGGTTGGCTGCGCGGGGGAGTTAATCGCCTACCGGCTTTCGGCTGTTGACTGTTGACCCTGCAGGCCGGCCCACCCATGGGGCCGAAGTCGCCCGCCCGACATTCCAGGGAGGTTTATCCGTTGAAGATGCGCGCTTTGGTGGCCATTCTGGCCGTGTTTCTGGTGGCCGCGGGAGCGGGTTATTCCAAGGTCAAGTTCGAGCTGAAGTCCAAGACGGGCTACGTCGTCATCACCGGGGAGTATCCCCAGGTGAACGGTGATCCCAAGTGGACGCGGCCGATCAACGACAAGCTGAAGGCCTTCGTGGTCAACTTCCGGAACCCGGACAAGTTCGAAGCCGAGGATCCCGAGTTCTACAAAGGCAACCATTATACCGAAGAGGTCACCTGCGACGTGACGCTGCTCGACAAGAACTATATCAGCGCGCAGATCTTCCGGATGGGCATGCTGCAGCAGGCCGCCCACCCCAGCAACGAGTTCGCGGGCATCACCATCAACCTGGCCAACGGCAAGGTGATGACCATCAAGGACTTTCTCAAGCCCAACAGCGAGAAAAAGCTGTTCGAGAAGATCGCCGCCAGGTCGCTCAAAGAAGCTCCCGACATGCCGATCGATGACCACAAGGTCTGGGACTTCGTGCTGACCAAAGACGGCGTCCGTTTCATCAACCTGGTCGAGGGACACGCAGTGTCTTCCTACACGGTCGATCTCACCTGGAAAGAGCTGGCGGATATCAAGAAATAAAAAATCGTTCCGTGGGAGGATGACTCGGCAACATTTCCGGGGTATTTTGATTGTATGAGAAAAGTTTCTCGGCGCGGAATCGTGCTTATCATCAGCATCGTCCTGGCCGTAGTCATGGCAATGTTCGTCGGGGCCGCACTTTCGCTGGGCCCGGCCAGTCTGGCCGCGAGCCAGAACGTGAGCCGTCAGATCCAGGCCCAGGAAGCGGCCGAGTCAGGCGTCCAATATGCCCTCAGCCAGTTTCGCAAGGATCCCAGTTGGAAGGGCGATCTGAATGCCACCACCGTCAACGATCCCGACCTGATCGTGACTGAGGACAACGGCAACGTGGTGGGCTTCGTGCGCAACGGCAGCAACCAGTGGGCCCGCTTCGATTTCCGCTTCAACTACCAGGACGGCGCGGCCGGTCCCGATGGGCTGGATAACCCGGCCACCTTGAGCCTGAGCTCGCCCTACGTCTCTGTGAACAACCTTCAGGCTGGTGGCCAGGCCGACGTGCCCCGTGCCGACGGCCCGGGCTTCTCGGTTACCGGCGCCAGCGCCAGGCCTTACACCGTGCCGCAGGGAGCAGTCTTCCTGGCGGTTCAGGGCCGCTCGGGCAACGTCGACCCGGCCAACCCGACCCTGACCGCCGGTTCCACCGTGAGCGCCGTCGAGGCGATTTTCCAGGTCGGCGACCTGGGCGCCGGGGTGGATTCGGCAGCTGCGATGTCGGCTCAGAATCTGACTTCCAACCTCAGCAACAACGGCAACAAAATGACCGTGGAGGGTAAAGCCGGACGGGTTCCACGCCTGCGCTCGCGCGGCTCCATCCTGGTCAACGGGGGCAGCGCCGCCGAGAATTACTTCTCAGACAACGGCTTCGTGAATACCGGCTCGGGGTTCACTGCCAACTACGACAATAACAAGACCACTGCGCAGGGCGAGGACTCTTCCAAGCCGTTCTATCAGCTCGAGTGGGACAAAGTCCGTAAAGCCGACGCGGCCGGGCCCAAAATGGCCGCCGGGACTTACGTCTGGTGGCAAGACGGCACCCTCCACTACTACGACATGAATTACACGACCTACGTCAACCACATCAAAGCCAACCCCACCGACCCGGGAGTCGCGGCGGTTCTCCCGGGCAACGTGGTGACGGATACCGCGGGCAAAAAGGTTCTGCGCCTCACTTCTAGCGTCAGCGTGGAAGCCACGGCAAACTCTCAGGACTTCAGCTTGCTCACGCGGAACGGCGCGGCCGAGGACCCGCCGACTCCAGGGGACGACCCGGTGGTGGTCGTCAACTCGGTGGCTTCCTACGCCCAGAGTCATTGTCCCGCGTTCATGTCCTCCTTCAACCCCCAGGCCGGCAGCCTCGTGGTGACCGACCTGGCGAACAACCCCGTGTTCTCTGCCAGTTGGAGCTACAGTGGAGCCCCCAGCCCGGCTACCTACAGCTCCTCGGTCAGCGGCCCGCAGGGCGGCGATCTCTTCATGATCCACCGCTTCCTGGTGGATCCGACCCTCTATCCCAACTATAAGGTGGCCAGCAGCTCGGGTTGGGCTCCCGCCGGTGTGGCCGAGGCAGCCAACTGGGCCCAGGCTCAGGGCGTGTCCGTCAACGACCCGGCGCTCCCCGCCAAGGGCGAGATCAACCCGACCGGCGTGACCGATAACCTGAGCGCCGCCGACCTCGAGGTCGAGTTCGCGGGAGGCACCGACCCGGTGGTGCTCTCCTCTCAGGGCGACATCTACCTGACCGGCGCCATCAAAGGCACCGGCGGGTCGATCGTCTCGGAAGGCAACATCAAGGTGGTCGGGCTCAGCGCTGATTTCTCGGCCAATGAGGTCAACGGCGTCAACCTTTACTCCAAGGGGGACATCACGTTCTCCAGCCTGGACGGGAAGGGGAGCGTCTACAAATATCAAGACGTGAACCTCAAAGGCGTCGTCTATTCCTGGGGCAATTTCAATGCCAAAGTCGGCAACCAGCAGATCAACAGCTGGGGCAAGTTCGACCTGGAAGGCATGCTGGTCGCCTATGGGGGAGACCCGCACGGACTGCCGGGCACGAACGGCAAGGGCAACATCAACATCAGCGCCGACGAGATCAAAATGGTTTTCGACCCGAGCTTCGTGACGGCCCTGGGCACTACTCTGCCGGATGGATTCCATTTCAAGACGCTCTCGTGGACCTCGCAACTTCAATAAGACGTCGCGGTTTCAGCCTCATCGAGGTGATGCTGGCGGTAGGGCTGGTCACAGTGCTCATCTTGAGCCTGGCCGCCCTGATCACCAGCACCCTGCGCTCCAACCAGAAGGCCTCCATGCTGGCTCCCGCGGCGGAAGTGGCCGAGACGCTGATGACCCAGGAGATGTACGGCGTCGAGAATGACCTGCCGGCCGGCTCTCATTCCGCCTTCTGGGACACCGACGGCATCTGGAAGGACAGCACGGTGGTGGGCGTCTTCCAGAGCGGTGGCGTGGATTATGAGTACCGCATGCAGCGCCGTCTCGTGGCCGGGCTCGGGGGCCCGCCTCCCAACCGGGTCAAGAAGGTCGATCTCTCCGTCTGGTGGTTGAATACCCGCAACAATGGGGGCGACCGCCAGGGCTCGGGCAAGCTCGAGCTCCATGTCAGCCGTCTGGTGAACGAAGTTGCGCCGCCATAATCGAGGGCTCTCCGTGATGGAGCTCATGATCAGCGCCGGGGTCTTCTCCGTGATCCTGCTGGTTCTGGTCATGCTCTTCTCGCAAAGTCTCAGCATCTGGCAGCGAAGCAGTAGCCGCGACACCGCCACCCGAGAACTGCGCAAAGCGCGCGCCACAATCGAACGTGACCTGTCGCTGACCAACCCGGACCAGCTGGGGCGCGCCCAGGTTCCTGACCACCTGGGCGGGGGCGGCAAGGACGGCGAGGCACTCTGGTTTCTTTCTCCGATCGATCCGGCCACCCACCAGATTGTCCGGGCCCCGGACGGAACCTCGGTCTGGCAGCGGAACATCCTCTACTATCTGGTCGTGCCCCAGAATCACAACGCTACCTTCGGGGTGAGTTGCACCGGAGGTGCGGCCGCCAATGGTTACGACGATCGTTGTCCCCACAAGGTGCTCATCCGAAAAGTGATCAATCAGAACACCTTGCTGCCCAATGTAAACGCTTACCTGACCGCCCCCAACGGCTACGACCTGTCCGGGATGGGCGGTGAGCCTGCGCTGGAGGAGGTGCAGATCGCTGCTTCCCACCTGCTCACTTTCTCGAGCGTAACGGGCCCGGCACCCCAGAACATCCCCAGCCTGGTGGCCGTGGACGTGCGGGCCGTGGCTGAGGAGGAGGCGCGGCGTAAAGTGGGCGTGGGCTCTCTGCCCATGTTCACGGGACAGTACACCCTGCAGGGGCCCTTCACGGTCCTGATGCGGAACTAAGCTTCTTTTCAGGCCGCGCTGGTAGAATTGTCCTGATGGAGATCAGGCCCACCCGCGTTTCGCTCGACGACGCCTTCCACGCCCTCAAGAAAGGGGAGGACGGCTCGGCTCGTTATCCGCTGAGCTGGGAAGCCGACTCCTACCAGTGGGGCGTCTCGCTGCACCAGCCCGTGATTCAGGATGGCCTCGTCTACCAGGTGGGTGCCCGCGGTGTGCAGGCCTTCGACGTGACCACTGGCGAGGCAAAGTTCACCATCCCGGGTGATGACGTCAGCGCTCCCGCCGTCTCGGGGCAGAACCTGGTCCTCGGCGATCGCGACTCGCTGGCGCTCTACAGCCCCTCCGAGCGCAAGGAGCTCTGGAGCATCGACCGCGCCGAGGGCTGGGGAAAGAGCCCGCACGTCACGCCCGACGGCACGATTCTGGCGGGAGACGGCTGTCAGGTGATGGCCCTGAACCCGGCCGACGGCAGCAGTCTGTGGACGACTTCGTTGCCCTCCAGCGCCGGCATCATGGGCTACAGTGCCGAGTCGAAAGTGACCGTGGGCTACACCGGCATCTACGCAAGCGAGACGCAGCAGCTCTTCGTGCTGGACGAGAAGGGTCACGAGCTCTGGTCCACCCGTTACGACAAAGCCTCTCTGGCCGAGCGCGGGCCGCTGTTCGTCGTGCGCGAGAAACTCTTCAAGCTGTTTGGCTCGAGCCACTCGCTCAAAGCCATGGACCCGCGCACTGGGCGCAAGCTCTGGTCGGAGAAGGCGGACGGCCAGACCGAGGTCTGGGCCTCCCCGGCCGGCCACGTGGTGGTGCGCGACGGCCTCACGATGCGCCTGCGCGACGGGCAGACCGGCGAGCAGCGCTGGACCTACCAACTCAACAGCGAGCCCGACTGGAACGTCCGGCGCGCCAGGGTGACCTTCTCCGAGACCGAAGTGATCGTGACCCATCCGGACGGTGCCATGACGGGCCTTGACCCCTCGAGCGGGTCCGTTCTGTGGGACGAGAAGTCGCGCGGCGTCGGCCCCACCAGCCCCACCGTCGGGCCGGACGGCATTCTGGTCATGAAGGTCGACGGCAAAGTGAAGGGCCTATTGCCCACGAAATTCGTGGAGCACAAACCTCGTGTCGGGAAGACTCTCGAGGAGACGGACGACGGAATCCTCATGGGCTCGGTGCACCTGCGCAAGCGCAAGTAGACTTACGTCATCAGCGTTAGCCGGGAGCCGTTATAGCCCGGGAAGAGCTGCTCGCCGGCAGGCACCTTCAGGTGCTTGCTGGCGACTTCGCTGAAGACGGCCCGGAAGTCGGTGGTGACGGGCAGATCGCGCTGGTCCTCGAGGTTCTCGCGGGCCAGCGTGGGCACCTGACCATAAACCTGACCGCCCTTCACGGTGGTGCCCAGGATGAAGCAGCACGAGCCACGTCCGTGGTCGGTACCGCCCGAGCCATTCTCGCCGCAGGTGCGCCCGAACTCGGTCATGGTCATCAGGGCCACGTGGTCCTGATAGCTTCCCAGGTCGGTCCAGAAGGCCGCGATCGAGTTGCCCAGCTCCTGGGCTCGCTGGAAGAACGTGCCCTGGCCGGTGCCCTGGTTGACGTGCGTGTCCCAGCCGGCCGACTCGGTGAAGGCCACCTCGATGCCCAGCCCCGATTTGATGAGATAGGCGATCTGCTTGAGGCTCTGGCCCAGCTGCCCGGCCGGATAGACCGCTCCGTTGGCGGGACGGTAACTCCGCACGGCTTCCTTGCTGAGCTGCTTGACGGCCGTAAAGCTCTCCTTGCCGGTGCCCTTGAGCAGGTCCTGAGTGGTGTTGTTGTAGAGCGCCTCAAGGCTCTGGCCGGCGCTGACGCTGCCGGAGCCGCCCGCAGGCATCTCCTGCACTCCGAAACTGGCCAGATCGCTGACCGCCAGGGCCGGGAAGTCGCCGTAGAGCGAGCGGGGCATGGCGCTGGTCAGCGCCACAGCCGAGAACGGAGTGTGGTCGTGTCCCATCAGCCCGGCGGCGCGGTTGAGCCAGCCCGAGCGGGTGCCTTTGCGTCCGGGGGTGCCCGTCTCCATGTAGTCCTGGGCGTCGAAATGGCTTCGGGTCGTGTCCGGCGAGCCCATGCCGTGCACGATCGCCAGCTGGTGAGACTTGAAGAGCGGTGCGAGGTTGCGAAAGCCAGGGTGGAGCCCGAAATGGCCGTCCAGGTCGATGACGTCAGTGGCGCTCATCGCGATGCGCGGCCGCAGCGTCTTGAGGTTGGGATCGCTGAACGGCGTCACCGCCATCAGCCCGTCCATGGCGCCCCGCTGGAAGATGCAGACCAGGGTCTGCGGCTTCCTGGTGGTGGCGGCGTTGGCGGCGCGACACAGGAAGAGGGGCGTGCCGCCCAGCGTCAGGGAGAACATCCCCACGGCTCCGGCTTTGAGGAAAGCGCGACGACTCCACATAGCTTACTCCTTACTGTCTCTGGAACTCGGGGGATCCGAGGATAATGCCTACGACCTGGGCGACGGGCTCAACGGGACCAAGCTTGCGTTTGGGGCGTTGGCGCGGGCCTTCCTCGTCGTCGGTCATGGTCGGTTCCTGGGGCTTGGCGTTGTCGGCCTCGGCGATCTTCTGGGCGAAAGCCGGGTCGTTGACCTTGGGGGCCAGCAGCTTGACGACGCTCTTGGTGTCGCGCTCCGGGAGGAGCAGGCGGCTGTAAACCTCCAGAGCCTGATTGACGTCGGCGGGCTCCTTGCCGCCGTTGAGGCGGGCCAGGTCGAACTTCACGCCGTTGACCTGCTTGGAGGCCAGGCTGAGGCCAAAGTTCATGCGGGTGAGCAGCAGGCCGGTGTTGACCCAGCTCGAGCTGCCGTCGGGGAAACCGGTGGGCGCCTGGTAGCTGTAGAGCGGCTCCCCCATATCGGTGATCCAGTCATACAGGTCGCGGGTGGGGCTGACGTCGGCGTCCAGGGCGCGCAGCGAGCTGACGGCCAGCTCGAAGGGCGACTTGATCTTGCCGCGGCGGGCCTCGGCGCTCCAGAACTCGGGCGAGTAGACGAGCTGGCGCATCACGGCCTTGATGTCGCCGCGGGTGGCCTGGAACGTGCTCGCGAGTCGCTTCTCGAGGGCCGGCGGGGGCGTGTCTTGCACGAACCAGCAGGCGAGCTTGTGGGTCACGAACTTCGCGGTGGAGGGATGGCTGGCGAGCATGTCCAGGACCTGCTCGCCTTCCTGCAGGCCGCCGCCGGCCGGGAACGTGCGTCCCAGCACGACTTTGGCCGCCGAGTCGTGGGCGTCGGGGCGGAACAGGAAGCCACCGTCGATCACCGCGCCGACCTTTTTGGCACGCTCGAGCTGGGGCAGCTTGCGGCCGACCACCTCGGGGTTGACGGTCCAACCGGTGAGCACGCGGGCCACTTCCTGGACGTCCTTCTGGGTGTAACCGCCGTCCACGCCGAGAGTGTGCAGCTCCATCAGCTCGCGGGCGTAATTCTCATTGACGCCACGCTGCTTCTGGCGCTTCTTGAACTGCTCGGCACGTTGTTTGGCCTGGGCCTGAGCCTTCGGGGGCAGCCCGTCCATCTTGTCGTCCAGGCTGGTGCGGGCGTCCATGGCCGCGGTGGACTGGGCGTTGTCGAGGTAGAGCAGCATGGCGGGATGCTTGGCCGTGGCGCCCAGCAGACCGCGGAACGTGCCCAGCACGTTGGGGCGGATGGCGTCGCGCTCGTAACTCAGAATCTGCAGCCGGCACTGGTTGTCGGTCAGCGAGACGTTGAAGTGGTTGAACCAGAAGTCGGTCATCACTTCGCTCAGCTGGTTGTTGCCGTAAACGGCGCGCAAGATTTTCTGGCCCACCAGCTGGTTCACCAGCTCGCGTCCCGGGCGGTAGCCTTTGGACATCCCGAACTGGATGATCTTCTGGCGGTAAGCCTTTTTGTCCGTGTCGCCCTTGTCTTCCTTGCTGATGACGCCGGCCTGGATGGCCTCGTTACGCACCCGAGGGGCGGGCGGATACTTCTGGGTCAGCTCGGCGGGCGTCAGTGCCAGCGCGGGCATCTTCTGAAGGCGGGCGGTCAGCTCCGGGCTCTCGGGCTGAGCGCCCTGGAGCTGCTGCTCCACCCAGTTCTCGAGGCCCATCTTGACGACGCGGTCGATCTCGCCCGGGCGCGGCCCGTAGGCCAGGCGGTCGAGCAGGTAAGCGGCCGCCTGACGCTCGGTCAGGCCGGCCTGCTGGTAAGGAAGTTTGGGCTTTTGCGCGACGGATGCCGCGCTGAGCATCAGTCCGAGCATGAAGGCCCAGACCATACGGAGCTTCACGGTGCTACCTCCCCATTTTCCAGCGACGAGAGGAGCGTCGCATGGTCATGTGTTTGCTCAGACCGCCCACCTGAGTGAAAGTTTCTAGCTGGCATGAAAAAAGCCCCCGTCAGGAGGCTGGTTCAAAATTGGCAGTCGGCAGTAAATTACGTGCCGCCGCTGTCGCCCGCGTGGGCAGCGCGCCCGCCCTGCCGGCGGACGTAATCCTCGACCAGCAGCAGGCTGTTGCCAGCGTGCTTGATGATCTGGAGCAGGTTGCTCATGGAGCTGACCTCCTCGACCTGCTCGGTCACGAACCACTGCAGGAAGGTGTGGGTGGTGTAGTCCGACTTCTCGATGGAAAGGCGCACCAGGTCGTTGATCTGCTCGGTGACCTTGAGCTCCTGGTCCAGGGCGTACTGCACCGCATCGGAAGCGGAGGCGAAGTCGTTCTTGATGTCCGGGATGCCCGTAATGGTGGGGCGGCAGCCGGCATCCAGGATGTAGCGCACGAACTTCATCGCGTGCTCACGCTCCTCCTCGGACTGGTGATAGAAGTGACCGGCCAGCTCCGGGAGGCCCTGATCGTCGAAGTAGGTCGCGATCGCGATGTACTGCGTATGAGCGTGGAACTCATTGGTGACCTGTTGATTCAAAGGGGCAAGAATGCCGTCTTTCAAAAGCATGCTGATAGAAAACTCCAAAAGATCAATTTTTAGCGGCCCGCCCTTCTGCGTGTCGTGCGGCTATCCTGCGACGGAGAGTCGGTGGGCCAGATACTGGGAAAGCAGCGTGGTCAGGAGCTCCGGCACTCTGGCCATGCGCTCGGGCGTCTCCACGTAAGCGATCCGCAGCTGCGTGCGCCCTGGATTGGGCTCGCCTGAATAGAAACCCTCCATCGGGGCGGTCAGGAGCGTGAGCTTCTGGCCATCGAGCTCGATGAAGCCCTCCTGGGCACAGTAGAGCACGAAGTCCTGGCCGTCGAACCTGGGGTCGAGCTTGCGCACGTCCACGGTCGAGTAAATCGCCGCGTCCGGGCTGCTGACGATCAGCTCGGGGGTCAGCTCCCGGGTGCGGGTGGTGAAGTGCCGCGCGATGCGCTGGTAGTAGTCGCGCTGTTTGCCGAACCAGGTCTTCAGCTCGGCCGCCGGGATGTGCGCCAGGGCCCCGAAGATGTGCTGCCCGAGCGTATTGGAGCAAAGGCTGGCGGTATTCTCGGCCACGGCCTGGGTATGGAAGTCCAGGTTGTCGGTCACCAGCGCTCCGATACGGAGCCCGCAGGCATTCCAGACCTTGGAAGCGGTCTCGATGCTGATGCGTCGCCCCGTAATACCCGGGACGTCGGCCTCGGTGATGGCCCAAACGCTGGACGCCTTGTCCTCGGTGTAGTAGAGCTCCCGGTAAGCCTCGTCCGAGATCATCCAGAGGTCATACTTCACGCACAACCTCGCCAGTTCGTTGAGCGTGGCCTGGTCGTAGAAGTGGCCGGTGGGATTATCGTAAGGGATGACGACCAGCGCTCCCGGTCGGGTCTCCTGAATGCGCTGCTCGATGGCGGCAATCTCCGGCAGCGTGAATTTGCCGTGCTCCTGGAGCGTGCGCTGGATGCTGACGGTAGCCCGTCCGAGCCGACTGGCGAAGGCGGTGTAGTTGGTGTAGGCGGCGTCGATGAGAAGCAGGGGGCTCTCCGCGCTGCCCGCGGGACCGCACACGCCCAGGATGACCAGCTCCATCCCCTGGCTGCCGCCGTCGGTCACCTGGCAGTGCAGGCCCGCTGTCGAGCAATCGCTGGCCCGGATGATGTTGAGGAAAGCTTCCCGGCACTCGTCGGTGCCCACCGTGGCCGTGTATTTGACCACCCCGTCCGCGAACGTCTTGTTCAGGGCGTGCATCCGCTCGATCATCGCGGGATGCATCGGCAGGCTGACGTTGCCGATGGCCACGTTGATGGCCTCGGTGCCATCCTGGCGGGCGGCGAACTTGATCCCGGCCAGGCGAATCGAGGACGGCTGGCGGCTCTGGAAATGGTTGGACATGCGCGGCATTGGCGTGGGCTCCTTAAGGCAGGCTGTCGGGTGCGCCCGGGAGAACCCCTTGGGATGAGCACCACGACCCTGTATCCATGCTACATCGGGACCGAAGAGGTCAAGACCGACCGCACCGCCCCGGTGATCAACCCGTATACGCGCGAGGAAATCGCCCGCGTCTGCCTGGCCGGACCCGACGAATTGGCGCGCGCCGCCGCGCTGGCCGAGCAGGTCTGGCGCCAGGGAGCGACGCGTTTCGAGCGTTCGCAGTGGTTGCAGAAGCTGAGCCAGGTCCTGGCCGACCACGCCGAGGAGATGGCCCGCCTGATCGTGGCCGAGGCAGGCAAGCCGATCCAATATGCCCGGGGCGAGGTGGCCCGGGCGGTGGCCACCTTCTCGCTGGCGGCGGCCGAGACGCTGACGTTCGGTGGCGAGGAGGTCCCCCTGGACGCCGCCTCCGCTGGCAAAGGCTACGTCGGCTTCTCGCGGCGCGTTCCGGCCGGTCCGGTGGCAGCCATCTCGCCCTTCAACTTCCCGCTCAACCTGGTGGCTCACAAGGTGGCTCCGGGCCTGGCGGCGGGCTGCCCCGTCGTGGCCAAGCCCGCCCCTGCCACCCCTCTCACCGCTCTGAAGCTGGGCGAGCTGGCCCGCCAGGCCGGCATCCCCTCGGGCTGGCTCTCGGTGCTGCCGATGGACAACGAGCACGCGCCTCTGATGGTACGGGACGAGCGCTTCCGCGTCCTGAGCTTCACCGGCTCGGACAAGGTTGGCTGGCACCTCAAGTCGCAGGCCGGCAGCAAGAAAGTGCTGCTGGAGCTGGGCGGCAACGCGCCCGTCGTGGTGCACGAGGACGCCGACCTGGATTTCGCGGTGCCGCGACTGGCCATCGGGGGCTACAGCTACGCCGGCCAGGTCTGCATCTCGGTACAGCGCATCCTGGTGCACCGACCCATCTACGACACCTTCGTGGACCGCTACGTCGGGGAGGTCCAGGGCCTCGCGGTCGGCGACCCGACCGACGAGAAAACGGTTTGCGGTCCCCTGATTCACCCGCGCGAGGTGGAGCGCATCGGCTCTTGGGTGGAAGCGGCCCGCGCCGCGGGGGCGCGCGTGTTGTGCGGGGGCAGCGCGGACGGACCGTGCTACCGCCCCACCGTGCTCGACCAGGTGGATCCAGAGGCCGACCTGAGCTGCAAGGAGGTCTTCGGCCCGGTCACCATCGTGGCACCCTACGACGACTTCGCACAGGCGCTGAAGCTGGCCAACGAGGGAATCTACGGCCTGCAGGTCGGAGTGTTCACCCGGGACCTGGGCCGCGTGCTGGATTCCTTCGACCAGCTCGAGTTCGGCGGCATCATCGTCAACGACTACCCGACCTTCCGCGTGGACAACATGCCCTACGGCGGCGTCAAGGCCAGCGGCTTCGGCCGCGAGGGCATTCGCTACGCGATGGAGGAGATGAGCGAGATTCGCCTCCTGGCGATCAAGCGCTAGCGCTCTTCCTGGGAGGCTCTTCTTTCCGCCGTATAGAGCCCGTGGGCGATCATCTCGACGCTCTCCTCGTCGAGGTCGTTGGAGACCTTGTTCTCGCGGGCCAGAATCTGGCGGGCGCGGGCCCGGTAGAAGCCCAGGTCGACCACGTCGGCCACGCGCTGCTGGCTGTCGGCTTGAGGCTCGCCCGTCTCCTGGCGGGGCAGCTCGTGCGAGCTGGTGGGACCGCCGGTGACACGGAGGAACTGGCTGGAGACCGCCTCCACCAGCATGCGCATCCGCTCGAGGTTCTTCAAGCTGGCTTCGGCCTCTTCCAGGCTGATGCCCTCGGGACGCTCGCCCAGAAACCACCAGAGGGGCTTCTCCAGCGCTCGCGTGAGCCGCAGCAGGGCGGCCACCGTCAGGTCGCGGCGGCCGGTCAGGTATTCTCCCACCTCGGCGGCCGGCAGCCCGACCTCGGCGGCGAGCTCTCCGGTGGACTTGCCCGTGGCGACGTGCGCGCGGTGCAGGCGGGAACGAATCAGACCGACTTTTTCTTGAATGGCTTCCTCGTGCATCCCCTCAGCTTCGCAACAGCCGGGCCGCGCCCCTGTAGAAAACTTGTACCCCTACAGTTTGTCGAGCAGCTGAACGGTGGGAAGCACGGCCGCCAGCACGATGAAGCCCACGATCACGCCCATCACCATCAGGATCGCGGGCTCCAGGAGCGAGGCCAGATCCAGCAGAGTCAGCTCGACGTCGTCCTCGTAGACCTGAGCCACGCGCGCGATCATCTCGGCCAGGGCGGCCGTCTCCTCGCCCACCGCGATCATCTGGATGGCGCCATTGGGAAAGACGCGGGCGCGCTCGAGGCACTCGGCGGCGCTGGCTCCCTCGACCAGCATCTCGCGGGCCCGTCGCAGCCGGTAGGCGATCTCGGCATTACCGGCCACTTTCTCGCACTTCTCCAGCGTGGCCGTCAGGGCGAAACCCGCGTCCAGCAGGGTGGCCATGCTGAACATGATGCGCGCGGTGATGATCTTCTCGACCATCTTCCCCACCAGGGGCAACTCGAGCGGAATGCGATGCACCCAGCGCTTTTCCCGCAAGCCCCGCGTGGAGGGCCAGAGGAAGAACAGCGCCACCGGGGTGGCCAGCACCAGGGCCAACGTGAGAGGGCTCTGCATGGTGTAGGAGATTTGCAACAGCATCCGCGTGGGCAAAGGCAGTTGCACTCCCAGGGTGCTGAAGAGCGGCACCAGCATCGGCAGGACGAAGTAGAGGAAGGCCAGCACGCACAGGGTGGAGACCGTGATGAGCACCAGCGGGTAGGTCAGCGTGGACCAGACCTTCTTGCGGATGCGCTGGTTCTTCTCGGACAGGTCGGCCAGCTTGTTCAGCACCGCCACCAGCATCCCCGTCGATTCGCCGGCCGCGATCAGCCCGGTGTAGACCTCCGAGAATACCTCGGGATAACGGCGCATGCCGGTCGAGATCGGGTTCCCCTCGCCCACGCGGTCGGCCACGTCGTGCACGATCCGGCTCAGGGCGGCGTCCGGCTCGTTTTCGGCATAGAAGTAAAGCGATTGGTGCAGCGGGAGCCCCGAGCCGACCATGGCGCAGAATTGGCGCGTAAACACCACCACGTCGTCGGAGGTCACCCGCTGCTTGCGGTCCACCAACCGTCGCAGGCGCTCGGCGGGGCCGTGGCTGATCACCCGCTCGTGCTTGCGCCCGTGCCGCGCACGGGGAGGAGGTGCGGCCTGGACCGCCTCCTGGCGGGGGAGCGTGAACGGCTTGGGAGGGTCGCCCGGATTCACCGCCACCGTGGGCCGCGCCCAGACCGGGCTCTGTTTCCCCGGATCGATGGCTATGTGCTTGCCGCTGACCAGGCTCCAGTCGCCGGCGCGCGTGGTGGGCTCTTCGGCCAGAAGCGCCTTCAGATCGAGCTCGGGCCTCTCGGGAGCCTTCTCCATCGGAAGCGGCTGCTGGATGGCGGGGGTGGGCGGTTGGACCGCAGGCAGCTTGCGCGTCATCGTCTCGCCGGCGCGCTCGAGATTGAGCCGGGGCGGGACCGGCTCTTGCGAGAGACCCAGAGGGTCGAGTCGCGGCAAGGGGTTGGGGCGGTAGATCGGCGCCGCCGGAGGGGGCGGGGCGGGAGGCTCCCCCTGGGCCAGCAGCTCGTTGGCCAGCGCCAGAGGATCGACTGGAGAGGGCTTGCCCAACCCTAACGGATCGAAACCAACCTCGCGCGAGGGCGTCTGGTCGCCGAGCCCGAGCGGGTCGGAGTTTAGCCGGCGCCTCCGGGGAGGTTCTTGAGGCGAATCGGACACCACGAGCCCCCTTGAATGACGGTCTCGTTGAAGCTGATTGGCTCTATTTTCGGGCGAATCCTGCCCGGGTCACTCGTCGGCCCACTTGAGGAGCGCGGCCACATCGGTCGCGAGCGTCATGGGGTCGAAAGGCTTGGCGATGACGCCGGCCACCCCGAGATCGGCAAAGCGCTGGCGGTCGGCGGCCTGCACCTTGGCGGTGAGGAAGATGACCGGGATCTTGCGGGTGGCATCTTCGCCCTGAAGCTTTTGGAAAGTCGTGGGTCCGTCCATCCCGGGCATCATCACGTCGAGCAGGATGGCGTCGGGCTGGTCCGCGGCGGCTCGCTGGATGCCCTGGTCGCCCGAGGAAGCGGTCAGGACGTTCCAGCCGCCCAGAGCCTCCAGGCTGACCTGCGCGACTTCGCGAATGTCGTCTTCATCGTCGATCACGAGCACCGTTCGCATGGGCCAGATCGTTCCTCCACCCGCGAGGAATCCCTCTCAACAAGATGGGAGATGGGAGATAGGAGATGGGAGAAACGAAAATAGGGAGACGGGACCTCACTCCCATCTCCCTACTCCCATCTCCCATCCAGGAGTTATCCGAAAGCGGCACCCATCAGGCCACCGGCGATGGCGCCGGCGACGGGCGGGGACATGCCCGGGCCGATGAGGCCGGCCACGAATCCGAGGGCCGCGCCCTTGATGGCACCGGTGACGGCACCCACGCCGCCGACCGCAACCGCGCCGAGCGCGGCGCCGGCCAGGGCGCCTTTGCCTTCCGCGGCGGCTCCGCCGGCCACGGCACCCATGATGCCGCCGACCACGGCGCCGATGCAGCCGTGGACCAGCGCGCCGGTGCCCGCGGTGGCGAGCACGCCGCCGCCGGAGATGGCCAGGGTGATGGCGCCACCGATGGCGCCGAGGGCCGCGCGCTGAATGATGCGGCCGGGGCTATAATAAGCGGGCTTGGCGTCGCCGCCATTGCTGAGCGAGAGAGCGTCTTTGACGCTGGAGCCGAGGCTGGAGAGGCTCGGGCTGGAGGTCGAGCTGGCGGCGCGGGTGTAGCTCGGAGCGGCGGTGGTGATGGTCATGGTGGTGAAGGACCCCTTTCAGAATATTTTCTGTGTTTGCGGGGGCATTTTCACCGATCGGGCGTCTGTACACAACAGACAGTGTTTGCCCTTTTATTGACCACATGTTGCCGGTGGACCAGAACTAACTGGCTTCGCTCAGATTTCCCTCCGGATCTCCCTCCACCAGGGGTAGCAGCTCGCGCAGGTAGAGCTCGAGCATTCCCTCGTCCTCGATGGTCTCGGGAATGCGGCTGGCCCGCCGCAGGAAGGCGACGGCGCGCCGCGGATTGTGCCGGTGCAACTCGGCCAGCTCGAGCAACCAGCGTTTGGCGTCGCACGGATCGCAAGCGGTATCGACCCGCTCGCAGACCACGCCCGTGAAAGTCTTGAGGAAGCGCTCGCGGGCTTCCCCCGTCAGGGCCACGTGCAACTTTCGTCCCACCTCGTGGGCCTCGGTGTAGCAACCGAAGCCGGCGTAGGCGTAGAACAGCCCGGCGTAAACCTCCACGCACTCGGGGTAGAGGGGGGCCAGGTCCTGGAAGACCTCCAGCGCCTGCTCGTAACGCTCCAGCGCGACCAGCTTCATCCCATACTCCAGGCGGCGGGACAGGTCGGAAGCCACCACAGGAGCGTTTTTCGGATTGAGCAGGGGCGCGGGGCGCATGCGGGCCTCGGCGCGCCGGGGCAGGCCGGCGCGCAGAGGGGCCGCGGTGGTGGGGAGGCGCAGGAAGCTGCGACAGCGGTTCAGGCCCAGGCGCACCCGCTCGGCCTGCTCCGGTGTGCGCGCCAGGCGCATGGCCATCGGTTGCAGGCGGTCGGCGATGAGGGAGAGCACTTCGGGCTCGGTATTGCTGATGTCCACCTCGTAGCGCAGGTAGAGCTGCTCCACCAGGGCGCGCCCGGGCGGCCCGAGCACCTCCTGCAGCACGTTACTGAAGACCTCGCCCGGCGCGCCCTGGAACAGGCTGGCCAGACGCTCGCTGCTGGTGGGCGGATCGGGACTGGCGAGCTGGGTGAGGAGCTTTTCCTTCAGGGCTTTGATCTGGGTCTTGAGCGACTCGGAGCAGCCGTTCTCCTTGCGCACGGTGCCGCGCAGCTCGGCAATCTTGGAGATGGCGGTGCGCAGTTCCAGCTCGAGACGGCGGGCTTCGACGTTGCGCTGGCGCAGGAGCTCCTCGAGGCGCTCTTTTTCGCTCGCGAGCTTGTCATGCTTTTTCTGGAGGTCAGCGGCCTTGTGCTCGGCATCGCCCAGGGCCAGCGCCAGCTCGACGTTCTTGCGGACGAGCTCTTGGATTTCTAGACGAGATTCATCCAGTGAGGGCATAGAATCTCCGTTACGAGCGAATTTTGGCGACAGGAGACCGGTTCCCCGGTTTGGCTGCAAACGACCCCCGGGTTCAGCTTACACCCGCGGCCACGTCCCTCGCTGTGGTCTGGATCACAAAGTGCGCATGGCCTGACGGATGATCTCCTCGAGCTGGTCGGGGCTGGCAGCCTCGTAGGTCGGCCCCGCGGCCAGAACCCGGGCCGGGCTCTGCCAGCCGTAGCTGGCGGCCACTGTCGTCAGACCGTGGTGGGCGGCCGACTCGATGTCCATCACGGTGTCTCCGACCATCAGTCCGCGGCGCGTGCCGAGCCGCTCGAGCGTCAGGTCGATCTTCTCCACCTTCTCGCTGGAGCCGTCCTCGCCGCCCGTCACCAGGCGGAACACGTCCTGGAGGCCGGCGGCGGCCAGCCGCTCCCGGATGAGGGGGGAAGGGGTCGTGGAGACGACCGCCAGGGGCCATTCCGCGCTCAGGGAGCGCAGCATGGCGGGAACTCCGGGAAAGAGCTGCACTTTGGTGTAATCGAGCCAGTCGACGGCCCACTGCAGCGCGGCCGGAAGCTCCTCGGGCGTGAAGCCCATCGCGTAGTAGTTGTCCTCCCAACGCGCTTCGTACCAGTCGCGAAAGCCCTGCTCGGAATCGACCGGGGCCGTTTTCCCAAAATTCTCCGCCAGGGCGCGATAGAGACGGAAGTACATGTTCTGGGAGTCGGCCAGAACGCCGTCCCAGTCAAACAGGATGCAGCTCATGGCGGGGACCTTTCCGGGCGAAAGCGAATCTGCCTGCGTGAACATCGTTCAAGTGACGCAACTGGCCGTGCGCTATGCGGAGACCGACATGATGGGCGTGGTGCACCACTCCCACTTCCCGGTCTATTTCGAGGTGGGGCGGACCGAGTTCTTCGAGCAGCACCTCTTTCACTACCGCGAGTTCGAGCGTCGCGGACTGCGCGCGCCGGTCATCGAGGTCGGGTTCAAGCTGCACGCGGGCGCGCACTACGGCGATGTGCTGCGACTGGAGACGAAGCCCGAATGGATGCGAGGAATGCGTCTCGAAATGGGGTACCGCATGACGCGCGGTGACGACCTCATCGCCACCGGCTTCACGCGCCACGCTCTGCTGGGGCCGGACATGCGCCCGGTGCGCAAAGCCACTCTGGGCGAGCTCTACGACCTGGTGCGCGGGGTTTTCCCGGAAAGGCAGGATTGAGGTGGCCCAACTGGCCGAGGACGAGTTCTACATGGAGAACGGGCTCATGGTCTTCACCGAGCGCTTCCACCTGCGGCGCGGGGCTTGCTGCGGCTCGGGTTGCCGGCATTGCCCCTACCTCTACGAGAAGGTGCCCCTCGACCGCCGCGCCCAGCTGCCGCCCCCGCGGCCCTACTTCACGGCGCTGCTGGCCTTGTTCCTGGCTCTTTTCCTGACGGTGCAGGCCCAGGAGCCCATGGATCTCTTCGTGCGCAATCGGCCGTTCGACGGCCCGGTCCGTCAGGTCGGCGGAGACATGTACGCGCCGCTCGATGACCTCCTGCGCGCCCTGGGCTGTGGCTGGGACGCCGACGATACGGCCATCCTGATTCACCTGGGCGCCCCCGCCACCGACCCGCGCCTGCAAAAAATGGCCCCCATCCTGGTGGAGGGCCGTCCGGTCGAGGTAGGAGCCGGGATGTACCAGGGCCGGCTCTACTGCAGCGTCAGCGCGCTGGCCCGGGCGGTCGGCTCGGATTATCGGGTCAACACCACTCTGGGCACCGTGGACATTTACGCGCCCGCCGCGCTGCCGGTCTCCGAGGCCGTGGATGCGCGGCCCGTGGTGAAAGCGGGCGAGCAAGGCTCCCAGGTCGAGCTGACCAAAGTCTCTTTCGGGGTGACCCGCGACCGCGACAACCCCTCGCTGCAATACCTCCGCGGTTATGCCATCATCACCAACAAAGCGCGCACCGGCGTGGTCGAAGGGCTCAACGTCAAAGTCGAGATCCGCGACGTGGACGGCAAGCTGCTCGGCCGCTTCGGCGAGACGCTCGGCAAGCTCCCCGCCGGCCGTCAGGTCACCTACCAGTTCCCCGCCTGGCCCAATGTCTCCAACGTCGACTTGAAACCCAGGGTCGAGGTGTATCACCTGCGCTAGGGAAGCCTATTTGACGGCGCGGAGTCGGCGGAACTCCAGGCCGGCGGAGCCGGGCTCGACTTCCTTGCTGCGATGGCGCGCGATCAGGTCGATGATGGCGCGGGCGAGACGCTCGGAGTCATGGCGCACGAGCTCGGTTTCGCTGATGAGGTTGGCGCCGATGGGCTCGATGCCCATCTTCTCGATGCGGGCCAGGTCGGCCAGGACCGGATCGGCGCCCTCGGCTTTGTATTTGGCGGTCAATCGCGAGGCCGGGAAGGCCAGGTTGACCAGGGCGTAATCGACCAGGGGCACGCCGGCGTGCCGCAACAGGACGTCCAGGTGGTCGCCCGCCGAGAAGCCGTCCGTTTCCCCGGGCTGCGTCATCACATTGCAGGCGTAAATCTTTGGGGCCGGGGAGCGGAGGACGGCGTCGACCATCCCCTCCACCAGCAAGTTCGGCAGGACGCTGGTGTAGAGGCTGCCGGGCCCCAGGACGATGGCGTCGGCCTCGGCGATTTCCGCCAGCACCTGGGCCGGAGGGACGCTGCCCGAGGGCTCCAGGTAAACCTGCTCGATGCGCTCACGCTTGTGGGGAATTTGCGATTCGCCCTGCACCACGGTGCCGTCGATGTAGCGCGCACAGAGGACCGTGGTGGTCAGGGTGGCGGGCAGCACGCGCCCGCGCGTCGCCAGAATCTGGCTCGAGAGCTCGACGGCCAGCTCGAAATCGCCCGCCACCTCGGTCATGGCGGCCAGGAAGAGGTTGCCGAACGAATGGCCTTCCAGGCCGCCCTCCACAAAGCGATGGCGGAACAGCGCGCCCAGCAAGCTCTCATCGTCGGCCAGCGCGACCAGGCAGTTGCGCACGTCGCCGGGGGGCAGCACGCCGAGCTCCTTGGAAAGCCGACCCGAGCTGCCACCATCGTCGGAGACCGTGACCACGGCCACCAGGTTACTGGTGTAAGCCTTCAAGCCGCGCAGCAAGCTGGCCAGACCCGTGCCGCCGCCGATGGTGACGATCTTCAGGCCGCGTTGCAATTGATGGCGCTCGTAGAGCACGTCCACCATCTGGCGGCGGTCCTTGGTGCCGCCGCCCAGGCCGTAGATGATCCGCGAGAATCCGCGCATCCCGTAGGCCATGGCCACGAACCCGAGCAGGATGAAACCCACCCCGATCAGGCCGGCCTGCAGCGGCGTCAGCATGTGCCAGAGACGCCCGAGGCCGCTGAAGAGCACTTCCACCATCAGGATGGAGCCGGTGGAGAAGATCAGCAGTCCGACCCAGCAGATGAACAACCAGCGCTTGACGCGCAGGCCCGGGACGAGCCATTTGACCAGGCTCTTCATCGCGCCGCCGCTTCGTGCTGCACCTGCGTCACGTCGCGGTGCTGCACGTTGACGGCATAGCCGGAGCGGCGCAGGCGCTCGGCCAGGGCCTCCGACATCGAGGTCGAGCGGTGGCGCCCACCCGTGCAACCCACCCCCACGGTGAGATTTTGCTTGCCCTCCTCGAGGAAACGCGGCAGCACCCACTCCAGCAGCGACATGATCCGGTCGAGGTACTCTTGCGCCTCGGGACGCTTGATCACGTAGTCGCGAACCGGCTCATCGAGCCCCGTGAGCGGGCTCAGCTCGGGAACATAGAAAGGATTGGGCAGAAAGCGGACGTCGAAGACCATGTCCGCGTCCAACGGCAGGCCATATTTGTAGCCGAAGCTCATCACGTGCACGGCGATCCGCAGCGTGGCCTCGCGGCTGTCCACGAACTGACGGCTGGCGCGCATCAGCTGGTTGGGACTCAGCTTGCTGGTGTTCAGGATGCTCTGCGCCATCGAGCGCAGCTCGCTGAGCGTCTCGCGCTCCTTGCGAATGCCCTCCAGGATGCCGCCCCCGGGCGCCAGCGGGTGGCGCCGTCGCGTCTCGGAGTAGCGGCGCACCAGCACCTTCTCATCGGCCTCGAGGAACAGGATGCGGGGCGCGAACCCCAACGCCGTCAGCTCCTCGAGCGACTTGCGCAGCTCGGGAAAAAAGCGCCGTCCGCGCACGTCGATGACCAGGGCCATCTGGTTGACACTCGAGGCCGCGCACAGCTGCGCGAACTTCGGGATCAGCGCGGGCGGCAGGTTGTCCACGCAGAAGAAGCCCAGATCCTCGAAGCACTTCATGGTGAGGCTCTTGCCCGCGCCCGAAAGGCCCGTGATGATAACGAAATCCGCCTCAGCCATAGGGGTTGGGTTCTACATCAGCGCTGGAAAACCCGCGGAGGTCGAGGAGATTCGGGGGATTTTTTTGGAGATGAGGGAGATTTCGCCGACAAAGCCTCGTCTCCATAATTTTAATCAAAAAAATATCCATAATCCCAAAGTAATCTCCCCAATCTCCTCGACCTCAAGAACCCGACGCCAGAGCCTTTTCGTCTTCAGGGTGAAGGAATTGGTAGAGCCCCAGCGCCATCTTCGGGCCAAAACCGGGCACCCTGGCCAGGTCCTCGAGGGTCGCTTCCTGCAGCTTCTTCAGTGAGCCGAAATGCCGCATCAGTGCCTCGCGGCGCTCCTTGCCGATGCCCGGCGCCTGGTCCAGGGCGCTCAGGGTCAAGGCTTTCCCCCGCAGGTTGCGGTGGTAGGTGATGGCAAAGCGGTGGGCTTCGTCGCGCAGGTGCGTGACCACGCTGAGGCCGTCGGTGCCGCGGGCCAGGATGATCGGCTCGCTCTGGCCCGGCACGAAGAGCCATTCGTTCTCCTTGGCCAGGGCGGCGATCGGCACGCTGTCCAGCAGGCCGAGCTCGGAGAGCACGCCGTGGGCCACGCCCAACTGGCCTTTGCCGCCGTCCACGATGAGCAGATCGGGCAACTCGGTAAACTTCGGATCCTTCGCGAGATGGGCCTCGAAACGGCGCGTGAGCACCTCGCGCATCATCCAGAAGTCGTCCGGCGTGTCCTTGGTGCGCACCTTGAAGCGCCGGTAGCGGTCCTTGCGCGGCACGCCGTGCTCGAAGGTGACCAGCGAGCCCACCGCCTGCTTGCCCTGGATGTTGGAGATGTCCACGCACTCGATCCGCCAGGGCGTCTCGTCCAGCGACAGGGCCTCGCGCAGCTCGTCGAGACCCTTGCGGCGCCGCTCGAAACGCGATGGAGTCAGCGCCTCGCGCACGATGGCCTCCACGCAGTTCTGCTGGCAGAGCTCCATCAGCTTCTTCTTGTCGCCGCGACGCGGCACGCGCAGCTCCACGGGCCGGCCGCGCATGACGCCGAGCCATTCGCTCAGAAGGTCGGGCTCCTCGGGCTCGACGTTGACCAGGATGCGGCGCGGTAGATATCCCCCCACCTGGTAATACTGCTTGATGACCGCCGCCATCTGGGCAGCCTGGTCGCGCTCGCCGTGCGTCTCCAGCATGACGTGGTGCTGGCCCACCAGCTTGCCCTCGCGCACCTGCATGATCTGCACCCCGACCTCGGACCGGTAAGCCATCAGGGCCACGTAATCCTCGTCCTCGGGCTCGGACAGTACAACCCGCATCTTCTCGCTGACGCGCTCGAGGTCGGCCAGCATGTTGCGGGTGCGGGCCGCCTGCTCGAAGTTCAGGGCGCGGGCAAACGTGGCCATCTCGTCGCGCAGTCGCCGCATGAGCGCGTCGGTGTGCCCCTCGAGGAACTCCAGCGCCAGGTCGATCTGGTGCCGATAATCCTCTTCGCTGACGAACCGGGTGCACGGGGCGGTGCAGAGCTCGATGTAGTAGTCCAGGCAGGGCCGCTGCAGCACCTTGCTCATCGGGATCTTGCAGGTGCGCACGCGGAAGACGCTCTGGAGAATCTTCATCGTGCGCCGGAGGGCGCCCGAATCGGGGAACGGCCCGAAGTAGCGATTCTTATTGCTGCGGCGCGTGCGCACGAGCTTGAGGCGAGGATAGGTCTCCGAGGTCGTGACCTCCAGCAGCGGGTAGCGCTTGTCGTCGCGGTACTTCACATTGAAGTAGGGGCGATACTGCTTGATCAGGTTGCACTCGAGCATGAGCGCTTCCATCGGGGAGCCCACCACAAACGTCTCCAGCCCCTGGACGCGGTTGACCATGGCCCGGATGCGGGGCGTCAGCTCCTGCCCCGGCTGGAAATAGCTGCGCACGCGACTCTTGAGCGAGGTGGCTTTGCCGACGTACAGCACGCGCTGCTGGCGATCGCGCATGACATAAACTCCGGGCGCATCCGGCAGGATGCGCAGGGAGGCTTGCAGGGGGTTCATAGTTTGACCAGGCGTTTTTCGAGCTGCTGGGTGGCTGCCCGCAGCATCGGATCGTCTTCTCCCGGAGCGATTTCAGAGTCTTCCAGCTTCACGTCCGGAGCGATCCCCTTGTGGTGGATGTCCCGCCCGTCCGGCGTGAGGTAGTGGGCCACGGTAAACTTGACGGCGCCGCCATCTTCGAGCTCGAGCAGCTTCTGCACGCTGGCTTTGCCGTAGCTCGTCTCACCCATCAGCGTGGCGGTCTTGTGATCTTGCAGGGCGCCCGCGGTGATCTCGGAGGCGCTGGCCGAGAAGCGGTTGATCAGCACCACCATCGGCATCTTCTTCACGTCGCGGCCGCTCGAGTTGTAGGTTTCGTTGCGGGCCGTGCGGGTGTTGACCACGCTCACGATCAGCTCGTTCTTGTCCAGGAAGTGGCTGCACACGCTCTGGGCCGCCGTGACGTAGCCGCCGCCGTTATTGCGCAGGTCGATGATGAGGGCCTGCGCCCCCTGGCGCTTGAGATCCTCGAGCTCGTCGGCGAACTCGTCGGTCGTCTCGTCCCCGAACATGCGCAGGCGCAGGTAGCCGATGTGGTGGTCGAGCATCTTGCCATTGACGCTGCTGACGTGAATCTTGGCCCGCTTGAGGTGATAGGCCTGCGGTTTGGCCTGCCCGCGCTGCATCCAGACCACCACCTCGGTGCCCTCGGGACCCCGGATGAGCTGGGCGGCGTCCTCCACCGACATCTTGGCGGTGGATTGCTCCCCGATTTTCACGATCAGGTCGCCGGGCAAGAAGCCCGCTTTGGCGGCCGGGCTGCCCTCGATCGGCTCGGTGACGGTGAGGCGGTTGTCATGATGCGTGTCGGCCTCGATATAGATGCCGATCCCGCCAAAATTCCCACCAGCCATCTCGGCTTCGAACTCCTCGTTCTCCTTGGGAGTGAAGACGTCGCAGTAGGGGTCGTCCAGGCTCTCGACCATCCCGCGCAGGGCGGCGTAGGTGAGATCGCTTTCACTCATCTTGCCCTGGGACCGGAGGTTGGCCTCTTTCAGAATGCCGTTGAAGCTGGCCAGCAGCTCGGCGCGGTTGGTTCCCAGCAGTTGCGGCAGATCCTTGGTGGGGATCTTGGCCTCGTCCATCTCGGCCACCAGCTCTTTGCGGGCGCCCTTCAAAAGCGACAGCGGCGTCAGAGGACTGTAATAGTCTTCCTCCAACGCCGCCATCACCTGTTCGATGTGACCCCCCCGCGCGGCGGGGGGGTTGAGCTTCTGGTAACCGGCCTGGAAGACCCAGGCCAGGCCAGCCATGGCCACGAGAAGGACCAGGGCTGCCAGGCCAGCTCGGAGAGTCGAACGCACGCGTTAGTGGCCCAGCAAGCTCGAAATATCGAACAAGAGGGTCTTCTCGGAGCCCGCGGCATCCTTCACGCGCACTTCTTCCAGCAGGTAGCCGTCGTCGTTGCGCACTTTGCGGTCCAGCACCTCGTAGGGCTGGAGGTAGTTCATCTGCTCGGCCACGGTGGCCACGCGGATGGCGTCGGGGAAGGTCCGGCTGCTCTGGGGAGCGCTGGCGGCGCCCGCCAGATTGGTGTTGATCACTTCCAGCGCCTTCTTGAGCTGCACG
This sequence comes from Vulcanimicrobiota bacterium, assembly GCA_039809865.1. Lineage (GTDB taxonomy): Bacteria > Vulcanimicrobiota > Xenobia > Xenobiales > QWHO01 > QWHO01. The sequence continues at coordinate 38,466 of JBDHVW010000021.1, read as the reverse complement.
TCATCGGCGGAGCCGATCTTGTCGCCCGTCATCTCGACCTTCACGTCGGGCTCGACGCCCTTCTTGTGCAGGTCCTTACCGGCCGGGGTCAGGTAGTGAGCGGTGGTGACCTTGATGGCCGAGCCGTCGGGCAGAGGATAGATCTTCTGCACGGAGCCTTTGCCGAAGGTCTTCACGCCCACCAGGGTGCCGGCGTGCAGGTCTTGCACGGCGCCGGCGGTGATCTCGGAGGCGGAGGCGCTGTATTCGTTGACCAGCACCACGAGCGGGGTGTGCTCGCGCATGTTGGGGCGGGAGTCGTACTTGGTCTCGCCGGCGGCGCGCTCGTTGACGGTGACCACGCGGCTGCCGGTGGGCAGGAATTTGGAGCAAACGTCCACGGCCGTGCCGATGTAGCCGCCGCCGTTGTTGCGGATGTCGAGCACGAAGGCCTGGGCGCCCTGGGTCTCGAGGTCGCGCATGGCCGACTCGAGCTCCTGGTTGGTCTTCTCGCCGAAGAGGCGCAACTTGACGTAACCGATCTTGTGGCCGTTGTTCTCGAGCATCTGGCCCTTGACGGTGGCCACCTGGATGACCTCGCGGTTCATCTTGACGTCGAACGGGTCGCCCGCGTTCTTGCGGCGGATGGTGAGGGTGACCTCGGAGCCCGGCTTGCCGCGCAGGTGCTTCTGGGCCTCCTCCACGGTGAAGCCCTTGGTGGAGATGCCGTCGATCTTGACGATGATGTCACGCGGCTTGATGCCGGCGCGGGAGGCCGGGGTGCCCTCGATGGGCTCGACCACGGTCAACTGCTTCTCGTTCTTCTCGTCGAGCTCGATGTAGATGCCCAGGCCGCCGAAGCCGCCGCCGCTCATCTGCTCCTTGAGCTTGGCATACTCGGGGGGCGCCAGGAACACGGTGTAGGGGTCGTCGAGCACCTTGAGCATCGAGGTCGTGGCCGTATAGGTGAGCCACGAGTCCTTCATCAGCTCGGGGTGGACGGCCGCCAACTGGAGAAACTCTTTGTTGAAGGCGTCATAGGCTTCCTCGGTGGAAGCGGTCTCGGGGATGTGATTGAGGTCGTTCCCAACCTCGATCTTCTTGTCTTTGAGAGCGGTCTTCAAGCCGTCGAACGTGCTGTTGACGAGCTTGGGCGCATTGGTCTCGTAAATGAACTCTCTCTGGACCAGCCCCATCAGCTCGGTGACCATCGCCGAACCGGCTTTGGCGTTCTCCTTGGGGGGCGCGGCGAGGGCCGGAATCATTGCCGCGAACAGCAAGACCGCAGCCATGACTGCTCGGACCTTCTGGTGGAAAGTAGTAGGTTTCAACTCGGACTTTCACCCTTCTGTTGTCAGGTTGAACGTAGAACCGAGGGGCATCCGGAACGACGCACATAACTTAGACGCAGTGGATCACTGAAATGTTTCGGCGGGCTGTGGAAAGTTCCCTAGTTTTTTTCAGGTCGGCAGTTGGCAGGCTGTTACAAGCGGCCGTACGGGTCGACGGGATTGCCGTTGTAGCGCACCTCGAAGTGGACGTGGGGGCCGGTGGACATGCCCGTGGAGCCGCTGGCGGCAATGGCCTGGCCCTGGCTGACGCTCTGGCCTTCCGAGACGTAGAGCTGGGAGTTGTGCCCGTAGAGGGTGGAGTAGCCGTCGCCGTGGTCGAGGATGACGGCGTAGCCGTAGCCCCCGCACCAGCCGCTGAAGATGCAGCGCCCGTTGTCGGCGGCTTTGACGGTGGTTCCGCTTCCCACGGCGATGTCCAGGCCGGCGTGGAAGATGGTGGTGCCGCGCACCGGATGCACCCGGTAACCGAACGGCGAGGTGACCGGACCGCTGACCGGCCAGATGTAGGCGCCCGTGCTCGGACGAACCGGCCCGCTGCTGCCCGGAGCCACGCTGACCTGGCGGGCCGCGATCATCGCCTGCAGCTCGCGCTCCATCGCGGCGGTCGTCTCCTCGAGCTCGTCCACGTGGTCTTGCACTTTGTCGCGCTGCTCCTGGATGCTGGCCAGCAGGGCCTGGCGTTTGGCCTCGGTCTTGGCCAGCTCCTTCTCTTGCCCCGCCTGGATCTTCTCTTTGGCCGCGATCTCGCTCACGGTCTTGGCGGCCGCCGCCTTCTTGACCTCGAGCTCCATCTTGCGCGCCCGCACCTCGCCGATCAGTTGCTGGTCGCTCTGCACGATACGGCCCAGGTACTCGCTCTGGTTCAGGAAGTCGGTGAAGCTGGCCGCCTCCATCAGGACCTGCATGTAGTTGACGTCCCCGGTCACGTAGATCTGCTGCAACCGGCGCTCCAGCGCGCGCTGGGCGGTCAGGAGACGGGTCTTGGTCTCCTCGATCTGGCCCTTGAGAAAGTCCAGCCGCTCGCGGGCCACCTCCAGCGCGGCCCGGGTCTGGTCCAGCTTGACCCGCACGATATCCAACCGCTTCTGCGTCTGTCCCAGCTGCTTGGAGACGTCCTTGGCCCGCCCGTTCATCACCTCCAGCCGGGCCCTCTCCTCGGCCAGCTGCGCCCGCGTCCGCCGCAACTTCTGCTCGATCGGCGGCTGCCCCAGCGCAGGCATCAGCAGCAACGCCAGCATCAAGACCAGGAGCCCTCGCCGGCCTCGTCCTGTCGACTGTCGACCGTCGACTGTCAACCCCATGAACCTCAAAATCTCAGAAACCGGTTCACCGAAATCCAGCTCCCCAGGAGCCCGACCAGCGTGCCCAGGACCAGCAGCGCGGGGCAGAGCCACAACAACAGCACGTCGGGCTGCGCCACCGGGAGAAAGGCGACCGACTTGAGCAGCTGGGGCACCAGCAGGCGGTAGGACTCGCCCACCACGGTGGCGGCCAGCGCCGCTCCCACCAGGCCCTGCAGCATGCCTTCCAGCAGGAACGGCCAGCGGATGAACCACCCGGCCGCGCCCACGAGCTGCATCACCTCGATATCGCGCCGGCGGGCGTAAACGGTCAGGCGAATCGTGTTGCTGACCACCAGCAGCGTGCTGAACAACAGCAGGCCCAGCACCACGAACCCCACGTAGCGCACGATGCGGTTGAGCGACATCATGCGGCGGGCCACGTCTTCGCCAAAGCGAACTTTCTCCACCTTCGCCAGCTGCTTGACGGCGCTGCCCACGGGCTCGAGGTCCTCGGGACCGCGCACACGGATCTCCAGGGCGTCCGGCAGGGGATTGTGGGTGAGATCGCCCAGCTGGATGCGATTGTTCATCCGCTTCTTGAGGTGCTCGAAGGCCTGCTCGCGGGAGACGAAGACCACGCCTTCCACGCCGGGAAGCTGTTGCACTTTCACTCTGAGCTCGCCTAGCGTCTCGCGGTCGAAGTCGTTCTGGAGGTAGGCCACCACCTTCAGGTCCGAGGCCAGGTCGCGCGCCAGGTTGCTGAGGTTGGCCATCAGCACCAGGAAGAAGCCCAGGATCATGGTCAGGACCATGACGGTGGTGACCGAGGCCACGCTCATCAGCGGGCTGCGGCGGATGTTGGTGGTGACCTCGCGCAGGAAGAATCGCAGCGTGGCCATCAGGAGCTCACCGCCACGCGCCCCGAGACGGCGTAGTTGCCGCGCTGGAGGTCTTCGACGATGCGGCCGCCCTGCATCACGATGACGCGCTTGCGCATCGTGTCCACGATCTGCTGGTCGTGCGTGGCCACCAGCACGGTGGTGCCCTCGGCGTTGATGCGCGAGAGGATCTGCATGATGTCCCAGCTCGAATCAGGGTCGAGGTTGCCGGTCGGCTCGTCGGCCAGCAGCAGGTGGGGCTCGTGCACCAGGGCTCTGGCGATGGCCACGCGCTGCTGCTCGCCGCCGGAAAGCTGACTGGGGAGCCGCTTGCGCTTCTCCAGCAGGCCCACCAGCTCGAGTACGCGGCCGACCTTCTTGGGGATGTTGCGGCGGCGCTCCCCGGTCACCTCGAGGGCGTAGGCCACGTTCTCCCAGGCGGTCTTCTCGCGCAGCAGGCGGAAGTCTTGGAAGATCACGCCCAATCGCCGTCTCAGGTAGCAGATCTGGTGCCGGCGCAGCTCGGTGACATCTTGATTGTCCACGTAGACGGCCCCGTTCTTGGGCTCGTTCTCGCGGTAGAGCAGCTTGAGCAGGCTGGACTTGCCCGAGCCGGTCGTACCCACCAGGAACACGAACTCGCCTTTGCGCACCAGCAGCTCGACCTCGTGCAGCGCCTGATAGCCGTTGGGATAGGTCAGATTGACCCCGTGGAGCTCCACCATGGAGTCCTCGTAGGTCGCTTTGGGCCGCCGCATCGCGGGTGACAGAAGGTTGCGCCAGGAAAACACGCGCGAAAGTCCTTTCGGCATGAAGAAAATTCTTCAGTGCTTGGATTTTCTTCTAGCCAAAAGGGGAGTCCTTTCGAACAGACTATCGCCAATCACCGATCAGGACGAACGGCGCCCAGTAGAACGGGTGGGCGTAGCGGGCCGTGTGCAGCAGCTTGACCTGAGCCTCCTGGAGAGCGGCCGCCTTGGACTTGCCGGCTTTGAGCCCCCGGTAGAGCTCGACCATCAGGTCGCGGGTGGAGTCGTCGTCCACCCGCCAGAGACTGGCGACGACGCTGCGGCAGCCCGCGTAGCGGAACGCGTCGGCCAGGGTGCGGAGCTCGGCCCCGTCGGGGACTCCGCGGCCCGCCAGCGCGGTCTGGCAGGCGGAGAGGGTGGCCAGGCACATGTCTTCCTGACCGGATTTGAAGTCGATGCCGATGATGTCCCCCAGCGACAGCTTGCCGCCGCCGGCCAGCACCAGAAAGCTGGCGCGCGGATTGGAGGGGTCGAGCTCGCCGTGGGTGGCAAAGTGCAGGAAAGAGACCGCGGGCGCCTTCACCCCGTCCAGTTTGTCGCGGGTGGCGCTCTTTTCGAGGTAGATGTTGGCGTCCGGGTAGAGGGCGGCCAGCGCCTGCACCTCCTGGCCGGCCGAAGCCAGGGTGCCGTCGGGGTTCCCGAAAGCCACGAGCTTGCCGGTGGTTGGCGAGGGGGCGCCAAAGACCTGGTCGAGGTCGGCGGCCCGGTGGATGACGGCCATCTGTTTCTGCTCGATCAAGAAACCCTGCTCGTTGCGCAGCGCTTGAAACGGGATGTAGGCGAGATTGCCGTAGGGCACGAAGGCCACCGCGCTTTTCCCCGCCAGCTCGGCTTCGATCGGCTTGACGATGAAACCGTACAGAGCGCCCAGGTTCTCGCTCAGCGGTTGGGCCTCGGGCCCGCTCCAGCTGAAAGGCGCGATGTCGCGTGAGTAGCGCCCCACCTCCCGGCGGAAGGCGGTGGCCAGCTCTTCGAGGCGGGCCTGGCCGACAGGTGACTCGCGCACGACCAGCGCTTCGCGCGTGGCCACCAGCAGATAGAGACGCTCTTCGGTGGGAAAGAGCAAGACCACCACGGTGTCGGCGGGTATGTGCTTTTGCAACGCGGGGAAGCTGACCGGTTTGACCTTCAGCCGGTTGAAGGAAGGATATCTCGTTTCCAGGGCGCCCACTGCGCTGGCGTAGGCCTGTCGACTTTTGTCCAGCTCGATACTGGCCTGGCGTACCTGCTCCGTGGAGCCGCGAGCGTCCACCAGATTGCGGAGCTCCCGAGCCCGGGCCTCCAGGGTGGCCCCGTTCTGGTCGGCCTGCTCGACCAATTTCTGGTCGCCAGCAGAGACACGGCTCTGCAGATCGCTGCGGTCGAAGACTCCGACCGCGTCCATCTGTTGAGCGGTCCCGATCGTCTCGAAGGCCTGTGCGTTTTGGCCCAGCAACAACTGGGCCCGGGCTACGAGCTCGTAGAGCTTGACGGCATAAGAGTAGCGAATGAAGCGAGCCGAGTCGGCATCTCCTCCGACCTCGCGCACCAGCTCCTCCATCACTTCAATGGCGGGACGGGCGACCTCTACGACCTCACGGTAGCGACCTTGAGCCATCCGAAGCCTGGCCATCTGGTACAAGAGAGCGACCTGATTCAACGGGATTTCGCGGATGCGCGGATCGGCCAGGGTCTGGTCGAGCAGCGTCTGAGCCTGCGCCTCCCACCCCGGAGGACGGAACTGCTCGAGGGCATCTGTGCGGACGACCACGGTCGTGCCCTGCAGGCCCGAGGAGTCGGATTCCCGGCCGTAACGCTCGGCCGCGTCCAGCTCTCGCGAGATGCGTGCGGGGTCCCCGGCGGTGGCCAGCAGTTGCCGGGCTCGCAGGAGGTTGAGATAGCCGAGGATTCTGCCACAGGCGCCCCGGTAGGGTGAAAGGTCCAGGTGCGCCTGGTCCAGGAACGGCCGGTAGGCGACGCTCGCCTCGGCAAATTCCTCACGGATCCTGCCGTGAAGGTCCGGAAGCAGGCTCTCGTACCCGGTCAGCAACTTGTCCGTGCGCGCCAACCAGTAGGGATCGCGCGTGCGCTGCATCTCGAGCAGAAAGGATTCCCGCAGCGAGTAATAGGCCATGACCGCATCGTTGCTGATCTCGGTCTCACCCAACCGCACGAGTTCCTGGGAGTGCAGGGTCAACCAATCTTCCGCGTTCGGGTCCCGGGCCAGCACTTTCTTGAACCAGATTGTCCAGGCGGTTTCGCCCACCCACGAGAGCTCGGTCAAGAGCTGGTCCCAGCCTGTTCCAGAAAGATTTCGTAGATGAGCCCAGGCGGCGTCGTGACGGCGCCGCACCTCATCGATCGGCATCCTGGGGTTTTTCTGGATATCCAGCAGAAAGCTCCAGGTCTCCAGCAGGTAGCGGGCCACCTGGCCATACACGGGGGAGGCAGTGGCTACGAGTTTCTCGGCGCTCTGAATATGCCCACGCGCCTTCTGGACCTGGTTCGTCTGAATGCAGGCCTGGATCGTCAGGAGCTCGAGCTGGAGGTCGGCGGGCCGGAGCTCCTCCAACTGCTTTAGAGCCTGGGTGCACCAGCCCAATTCGAGCAGAGCCGCTGCCTCGTAGCGTTGCAACCGCTGTCTCCGAGCCGAGTTGGCCGGGTCGGCCAGCATGACGAGCAAGACCCGGTGCGCGTCCGGGTAATCGCCGCGGCGTAACAGGAACAGCGCGAGCTCCTCCGGATCCCAGGACGGCCGGGGTCCGCGAAAGGCGAAGAGCGTTTCACCTTCCCACTCTCGCGGATCCCCCAGCAGGCTGAACCTGGCCAGATACTGCGAGGCGGCCGGCCGACCGAGGCGGGCCTCTAGAGTGCGCGCCAGGTAATTGGCCAGCGAGAAAGCGGAGGCCCGCCTGCTCTGGTCCAGGTCGGGGTAGAGGTCGACCAACTCGCGCACGGCCGCCTCGGCGGCGGCCGGGTCGCGCGTGACCATCGCGATGAACTCCGGATAGCGCTTCTCGACCAGCAGGCCGGAAGCTTCCGCCACGTAGGGCGACTGCGCGCGGGCCAGCGCCGTCAGCACCAGCAGGAGCGCCAGGACCTTTCTCAGCGGAAACACTCCAGGGCAGCCGCGACTCCCTGACGCCGGGCCAGGACCAGCGCCGCCTGGGCGGTGGCGCGCACGCTCGCCACCATCGGGGTCACCCGCTTCTCGAGCTCGCCGCGCGCGTGGCCTCGGCCTCGAAGCAGGTGGTAGAGAGCCTTGTGCAGGGCCTCGGCCGCCAGGCCCTCGAGGGGCAGCGAGACAGCCCCAGCTCGGTGGCAGAAACGCTCCACTTTGGGGTCGTAGGCCAGCCCCAGGAAAGGGATTCCGCGCGCTGCGGCCATGATGGCCGCGTGCAGTCGCATGCCCAGCACCAGGTCCATGCAGCTCACGACGCCCATCAGCTCGCGGGGCTCATAGTCGTAGCGCAGCGTGCGGGCGTGGCCCGGAAGGCTGGCGGCCAGCTCCTCGCTCAGGGGGCGGTCGCGGGAAGGCTGGAAGGGCAGAAACAAGATGCGGGCCTTCTGATCCTCGGCGAACTTGCGCAGTCCGCCCAGCAGCGCCTCGCGGTCGAGGCCCGGCCAGGAGCGCACCGCCACGCCCAGCAGCGGACCGACGTCGGAGTTGCCGGCGGGGCGCTCCAGGCGAGCGACGTCGCCGATCAGCTCCTCGCGGGTCAGGATCTCGGCAACCCGGGCCGCGGAGCAGGGCTCCAGACCCAGCACCGGGTCGGCCGTCACCTGCACGGCGGGCCTCGTGACGCCCAGAGAGCGGATCTCGTCGGCCGACTCCTGGTCGCGCCAGGTCAGCAGTTGCAGCCCGTTAGCCAGGCGCGTCAGGCGCTGTCCCAGCGGGGTGCGCACGGGGCCAAACCCCTGGCAGTAGAACATCACCGGCTTACTCAGGAGACGCGCCAGCAGGCACACGCCCAGGTAGTAGATCACGCTGTTCACTCCGGTGCTGTCCTGCACCAGACCGCCCCCGCCCGAGATCAGGAGGTCACAGGAATGGAGCGCTTTCAGCAACGGCCCGGGCTTCATCCGAGCCACGGGCTCGAGCCCCAGCTTGCGGGCGCCCTCGGGGTCAGCCGTCAGGACCGAGAGCCGGACGCTTTTGTCGACCCGGCGCAAGTCCTCGCTGATGGCCTGGAGGATCGCCTCGTCGCCCGCGTTACCGAAGCCATAGTAGCCGCTGATCACAATGTGGGGCATAGCAGACCGGGGTTCCTCGTTCGGCGGGAAAACTCCCTCGCCCGATACGAAGGATGCCCGATGCTCAATTTTTCTGTCGACTGTCAACTGTCGACTGTCGACCCTCCAGCGTAATGGAGCTCTTCGATGGCGAGCGCGCGTTGGAGCACGTGCGGCGGCAGGTAGCCCTGGGGCCGCGTCCGCCCGGCTCGGAGGCGGCCGCCAGGCTGCGCGCCTACATCCGAGAGCAGCTGGTCGGGTGGAGCATCGTGGAGCAGGCCTTCACTCCGCTGACGCCCTACGGGCCGTGCGAGATGGTCAACCTGCTGGCCCGCTGGCCCCCCGGGCCTTTCCCGGGCGAGGGCGCCATCTTGCTGGGCGCTCACTACGACACCAAGATCTTCGAGGAGTTCGAGTTCGTGGGGGCCAACGACGGCGGCTCGGGCGTGGCCTGCCTGCTGGAGCTGGCCCGGGTGCTGCCCGAGCTGAGGGTGCCGGTCGTGCTGGCTTTTCTCGACGGAGAGGAAGCTCAGGTCGAATGGGGACGAGGGGACGGCCTCTACGGCAGCCGCTTCCTGGCCGGCACCTGGCACAAACAGGGCGTTTTGAAGCAGATTCGAGCCGTCCTGATCCTGGATATCGTGGGCGATCACGAGCTGGTGGTCACGCGCGACCTGTACTCCACCGAATGGCTTCAGGACCTGGTCTGGACGGTCGCTCGCGAGCAAGAGCTCGAGGCGGTCTTCGACGGGCCACTGGAGCATATCCAGGACGACCATCTGCCGTTTCTGGCGGGCGAGGTGCCGTCCTTGGTGCTGATCGGCTTCGGCCACGACCCGCGCGGGGAGTATTTTCCCCCCTACTGGCACACTCCGGGCGACACCCTGGACAAGGTTGCGGCGCTCAGCCTGGAGCGGGTGGGTCGGGTGGTTCAGGCGGCTTTGCCTCGCCTGCAGCCGCGGGCGGGGGCTTGAGAAAACGGTCGTAGGCCAGCACGGAGATCTTGTGGATGTCCTCGAGCAGCATCGTCTGGGCGATAAACGAGCAACCCTGGATGCCGGGTGCATACAGGGCGCATTCGGAGAAGCATTCGCGGTTCAGGAAAGGACAAGTTGGCACCTTGGGACTATTCGGTGGACCACTTGAATAACCTTGCAGGCGTTTTCGGTCCGAGTCTGGAAATGTAGGGCCCAAGTAAGCGGAGCAGGAGCTTTGTGACCGAAAACCGAGAGAATTCCAACGAAGCCAAGAAGCTGCCCCCCTACACGGGGACGACTTCGGACGGCTCGCGTACGGGTGCCCCGGCCAGACCTCCCGTCAAGCCGCCCGCGGCCCGTCCTCCGGCAGCGGCCGGCGGTGGGGTGAAGCCGCCGTCGAATTCCTTTTTGAAGGCCCCCGAGCGCAAGGAAGACGATCCGCTGCGCGCCGAGCTCGACAAGCTTACGGAAGGCGCCGACGAGGAGAAGCCCAAGGTCCCGCCGCTGCCCCCTCCGCGTCCCGAGCCCGAGGAGGCGCCCGCGGCCCAGGCGGCCCCGGCCGAGAAGCCTGCCGACGCCCAGCTGATGGGCCCGGCCAGCGAGCCCGAAGAGATCAAGATCGAGGCCCCGGCCGACCAGAAGTTGTCGGCCGAGCTCAACGAGCTGATCGACGTGGTGAGCGGGATGGAGTCGCTCAGCTTCCTGCGCCCGCGCATGGAGAAGTTCAAGGCGGACGGCGCCGATCTGGCGGGGCTGGTCAGTGTCTACCGCCTCACCTCGCGCACGCTCAAGGACGAGCTGCGCGAAAAGAACAACATGCTCGACCAGTTCCGCAAGGAGTTCCAGAAGCAGCGCGGCCTGTTGGACGAGGCCCGTAAGAAGGCCGAAGCTCCGCCGCCTCCGTCGCGCCCGCTGGTCGACCCGGCCGAGAGCGAAGCGCTCAAGAAGCAGATCAAGAGCCTGCAAGATCAGGTGGACGCCTCGCAAGAGCAGCGCAACCGCCTGCTGCAAGACTTCCAGAACATGCGCAACCGCGTGCAGGTCGACACGGGCCTCCAGGTGCACCGCGAGAAGGAGAACCTGATCAAGAAGGTTCTCCCCGTGGTGGACGGCTTCGACCGCGCCATGGAGACCGTCCGCAGCGCCACCGATACGGCCGAGGTGGCGCGGGGCATCGAGATGCTGTTTCGCATCATGATGGAGGCGCTCGAGTCCGAGGGCCTCTCCCCGGTGGTCACCAAAGGCGAGATGTTCGACCCTCGGTGCCACGAGGCGATGGGCCAGGTGGTCACGGCCGACATGCCCGAAGACTCGGTCTTCGACGAGCTGAACAAGGGCTATTATCTGGGTGAGAAGTTGCTGCGGCCCGCGATGGTCCGCATCTCCAAGCTGCCCGACGGGGTGACCTATACCCCGCCCCCCGAGCCCCCCAAGGATGAGCCGGTCTCTGAAGAGCCTGCAGCCGCGTCCGAAGAAGCGTCGGGCGAGGAGAAAACCGATAGTTAGCGAAACATTCCACGGGCTGGGGAACGCGCACAAGCGATGTTCGGGAATCTTAGGGAGGAACGGTAGTTCGTGAACAAGATCGTTGGGATCGACCTGGGGACAACAAACAGCCTGGTGTCGATCGTAGAGGGCGGCCAGCCGATCGTTCTGCCCAGCGCCGAGGGAGATTATCTCTTCCCCTCCGTGGTGGGCTTCTCCAAGAGCGGCGAGCGTCTGGTCGGCTCGGTCGCCAAGCGGCAGGCCATCTCGAACCCCGAGCGCACGGTTATCTCGATCAAGCGCCACATGGGCACCGACTACCGCGTCAATATCGACGATCGCTCCTACAGCCCCCAGGAGATCTCGGCGATGATCCTGCAGAAGATCAAAGCCGACGCCGAGGCCTATCTCGGCTTCCCGATCGAGCAGGCGATCATCACCGTCCCGGCCTACTTCAATGACTCCGAGCGGCAGGCCACCAAGGACGCCGGCGCCATCGCCGGTCTCGAGGTGCTCCGCATCATCAACGAGCCTACCGCGGCCTCCATGGCCTACGGTCTGGACAAGCTCGACAAGACCGAGACCGTGCTCGTCTGGGACCTCGGCGGCGGAACGTTCGACGTGACCATCCTCGAGCTGGGTGGCGGCGTCTTCCAGGTCAAATCGACCGCCGGTGACAACCGCCTCGGCGGCGACGACTGGGACCAGCGCATCATGGACTGGCTGGTGGACGAGTTCAAGAAGACCACCGGCATCGACCTGCGCACCGACCGCGTGGCCATGCAGCGTTTGAAGGAGGCGGCCGAGAACGGCAAGATCCGCCTCTCCAGCGAGACCACCACGCAGATCAAGCTGCCGTTCATCGCGGCCGACGCGTCCGGTCCGAAGCACCTCGACATCGAGCTCAGCCGTCCCAAGTTCCAGGAGCTGACGGTCGACCTGGTCGACCGCTGCGTCAGCCCCGCCATCCGGGCTCTGGAAGACTCGGGCCTGAACAAGATGGACATCAACAAGGTCCTGCTGGTGGGCGGCTCCACGCGTATGCCGGCCATTCAGGACAAGGTCCGAATCCTGTTCGGCATCGAGCCCTCCAAGGAGATCGACCCGGATAAGGTCGTGGCGATGGGGGCCGCGGTGCAGGGCGCCGTGATGGCGGGCGAGGTCAAGGACATGGTGCTCCTCGACGTCACCTCGCTGTCGCTGGGCATCGAGACCGTGGGCGGCGTGTTCACCAAGCTGATCGAGCGCAACACCCAGATCCCGTGCTCCAAGACCCGCGTCTTCACCACCGCGGCCGACGGCCAGTCGGTGGTCGAAGTGCACGTCCTCCAGGGCGAGCGCGAGTTGGCGGCCCACAACAAGTCGCTGGGCCGTTTCGAGCTGCGCAACATCCCGCCGGCTCCGCGCGGCGTGCCCCAGATCGAGGTTACGTTCGACATCGACGCCAACGGTATCGTGAACGTGTCGGCCAAGGACATGGCGACGGGCAACAAGCAGAAGATCGTCATCCAGTCCCCCACCAACCTCACTCAGGAAGAGATCAACCAGATGGTCAAAGAGGCGGCCATCTACGCCGAGGAGGACGCCAAGCGGCGCACCGAGGCGCAGACCCGCAACAAGGCCAACATCGAGCTCGACACGGCCGAGCGCATGCTGCGCGAGATGGGCAATCAGATGTCCTTCGACCACCAGCGGCGCCTGCGCGACGGCATCGAGCGTCTGCGCGCCTCGCTGCAGACCTACGATACCGACAAAATTAAAGACGACACCAAAGTGCTGACCGACGCGCTCTACGCCGTGGGCACCGAGGCCTATCTCACCACGGGCGGCGAGCGCGCCGCCGACGCCGCTCGCAAGGCCGGCATCGACACCGATGGCATGGGTGGCGGGGGCGAGGCCTCCGAGGAGCCCAGCGAGGAAGACCTCTTCAGCTGGTTCAAGAAATAGTCTCGACCGGGTCCCATGGCTGATTATTACGATATTCTCGGCGTTCCCCGCGACGCCAGCAAAGACGACATCAAGCGGGCCTATAAGAAGCTGGCGCGGCAGTATCATCCCGACGTCGCCGAGGACAAGGCCGAGGCCGAGAAGAAGTTCGGCGTCATCAACGAGGCCTACTCGGTACTCTCCGACGACGAGAAGCGGGCCTACTTCGACCGCTACGGCAGCGCCCCCGGCGTCAACCAGGGCGGCGCCGACTTTGGCGGCTTCGGCGGTTTTGGCGGCCTGGGCGACCTCTTCGAGACCATCTTCGACTTCGGAGGCGGGGGCCGGCGCCGACAGGCCCGCCCCCAGCGCGGCAGCGATCTGCGTATGGGCATCCGCATCACGCTGGTGGAGGCCTATACCGGTGCCGCGCGCGAGGTCGAGCTGACTTCTGACGTCGCCTGTCCCAAGTGCGAGGGTAAGCGCACCCTGGAGGCCGACGGCTTCCAGAATTGCCCCCAGTGCGCGGGCATGGGGCAGGTGCAGCAGATCATCAACACTCCCTTCGGGCGCCTGACCCAGGTCGGGCCCTGCGCGGCCTGCCGCGGTCAGGGTCGCCAGCTCGTCAAACCCTGCCCCGAGTGCAAGGGCGCCGGACGCACGCCTCAGAAGCGTGTTCTCAGCATCAAAATCGAGCGTGGCCTGGACACGGGCGACAAGATTCGCCTGCCGGGCGAGGGTGAGCCGGGTGTGCTTGGGGGGCCCCCGGGCGACCTCTACCTGGTCATCGAGGTGGCCGAGCACGCCGAGTTCCGCCGCCAGGGCGACGACCTGGCGCGTGAGCTGAAGATCACGTTTACCGATGCGGCCCTGGGCGCAAGCGTGGAAGTGCCTTTGCTGACGGGCGAGAAAGAGACCCTCAAGATTCCGGCCGGCACGCAGAACGGTACGGTCTTTCGCTTTAAAGGGAAAGGAATGCCGCGCTACCGGCGCTCGCAGAACGGCGATCTGCACGTCGAGGTCGGCGTGATGATTCCCACCAAGCTCAACTCCAAACAGAAGAAGCTGCTCAAAGAGTTCTCCGAGGCGGGTCCGCAAGACGCCGAGCCGCAGAGCTTCTTCGAGAAGATTCGCGACGCGATCTTTGGCTAAGGGGAAGTCGACAGTCGACAGTCGACAGTCGACAGTAGTCGTGGATTGGCTCGAGGTGGAGTTGAGGGCGCCCGCTGTGTCGGAAAGTCCGCTGGCGGTTTTGCTGGAGAAGCGTCACCTCGGGGGGTGGGTGGACCAGCCGGTGGCCGAGGGCCTGTGTTGGGTGTTTTACGTGCCGCAGGAGGCGGGGTGGAAGGAGCGGCTGGGCGCGTTGGGGTTGGCCGCGGCCGAGCACGACGGGGTTTTGAAGGTGCTGGGTCAGGTGCGGGACGAGGATTGGGCCGAGAACTGGAAAGAGTTCTACCATCCGCGCCGCCTGACGAAAAGGCTCGTGATCAAGCCCACCTGGGCCGACTTTCAGGGCGAGCCCGGCGACCTGGTCATGGAGCTGGACCCCGGGATGGCTTTCGGGACGGGCTATCACGCCAGCACGCGCCTCTGTCTGTCGCTGCTGGAGGAGCTTCCGCCCGCCAAGAAGGTGCTGGATATGGGCACCGGCTCGGGCATCCTGTCCATCGCGGCCATGCTGCTGGGCTCGAGCGGGGTCACGGCGGTCGATTATGATCCGGTGGCCGTGAAGGTAGCCCGTGAGAATCTACGCCAGAACCGCATGAAGGCGCGCGTGCTCCAGGCCGAAACCGTGCCCAAAGTCAAATACGAGTTGATCCTGGCCAACTTGATCGCCCAGGTGCTCATCGAGTTGGCGCCCGGGCTCATCGCAGCTCTGGCACCGGGCGGCCGGATCGTGATGGGGGGTATCGTGGAAGAGCGCGCCGACGACGTGCTGGAGGCTTTCTCTGATCTGAAGCTGATCGCGCGGGGCGACGAGGAGAGCTGGGTCGCTCTGGCCCTTCAAAAGCCCGCACGGTGAAGCTTCCGCGCATCTTTACGCCCGTCACCGAGCCGACGTTCCGGCTCGATCGCGACGCCGCTCACCACCTGAAGGTGTTGCGCCTGCGCGCGGGCGATCGCTTTTTGGCCGTGGATCGCGGCCGCGACTGGCTGTGCGAGCTCAAGCGGGGCGGCGAAGTGCGCGTGCTGAATTCCACCGAGCCCCGGCCCGAGCCGAGCGTGGAGATCCATCTGTACCTGGCTCTGGTCAAGGGGGAGCGCTTCGACCAGGCGGTGGAGATGGCGTCCGAGCTGGGTGTGCACACGCTGGTTCCGCTGGAGACCCGGCGCACCGCCGTGGAGCAGCCCGGAGTCTCGCGCCGTCAGCGCTGGGAGCGCATCGCCATGTCGGCGGTAGCCCTGAGTGGGCGCGCCCACGCTCCCCAGATCGCCGAGCCGGTCAGCTTTTCCCAGGCGTTGGAGAACGCCCCTCCGGGCGTGTTGTTCGCGCCGGGGCAGCCACCCCTGAGCGCCCTGCCGGAGGGCGGCGCCGTCTCCGTTTGGGTCGGTCCCGAGGGTGGATTTGCTCCCGAGGAGGTCGAAGAGGCGAGCCGCCGAGGCCTCACCCTGGCCGGGTTGGGCCCCCGCATCCTGCGCGTGGAGACGGCCGCGGTGGCGGCCATCACCCTGACCCTGCGCCTCCTGGGAGAGCTATGATCCATCCGACCCCCGAATTGTTTGCCGAGCTGAGCCAGCAAGGCTTCGTCGTGCCCGTCTACCGCGAGCTGCCGGCCGACCTGGAGACCCCGCTGTCGGTCTTCCTCAAACTGCGCCGGGCCGGCCAGCCCGCGTTCCTGCTCGAAAGCGTGGAGAAGGGCAAGTCGGTGGGCCGCTACTCCTTTCTGGGCACCGATCTCAGCCTGCTGCTGCGGATGGAGAAGTGCGATCAGGGCGACCCCCTGGAGCAGTTGCGCTCCAAGATGGCTGAATATAAGGCTTCCCCGCTACCCGGGCTCTACGGCTTCTGGGGCGGCGCGGTCGGTTTTCTCGGCTACGACGCGATCCGGCGCTTCGAGCCCGTAGGCGAGGGCCAGGCGGACGATCTGGGGCTGCCCGAGGCCTTGTTCTACCTCTGCCGCCAGTCGGTGCTGTTCGACCATCTGGCCCAGCGGATGTATGCGGTGGTGGCGGTTTCACCGGGCGGCTCCTACGAAGAGGCGGTCCGCGAGCTGGAGGACCTGGGGCGACGCCTCAAAGAGCCCCTGGCTTTCGTGCCCCGCAACGCCCCCGTTCCCGACCCCGATGAGCACGAGAATCAGACCCGCGAGGAATACATGCACGGCGTGGAGCGGATCCGCGAGCATATCGCCGCGGGGGACATCTTCCAGGCGGTCCTCAGCCGGCGCCTCGATCGGCGCACCAGTGCGGATCCGGTCAATCTCTACCGGGCTTTGCGCATCCTGAACCCCTCACCCTATATGTTCTTCCTCGACTTCGTCGATTATCAGCTGGTGGGCTCCTCGCCCGAGGCGCTGGTCAAGCTGAACGGTCAGGAGGCGGAGACCCATCCCATCGCGGGCACGCGGCCCCGCGGGCGCGACGGCGAGCACGATCGCGCGCTCGAGGAGGAGCTGCTGGCCGACCCCAAGGAGCGCGCCGAGCACGTCATGCTGGTCGACCTGGGGCGCAACGACCTGGGCCGCGTCTGCCGCTACGGAAGCGTGCACGTGCCTCAGTTCATGGAAGTCGAGCGTTTCTCGCACGTGATGCACATCGTTTCCCGCGTCAAGGGCGAGCTGCGGGACGACCTGGACGGCTACGACCTGGTCAAAGCGGCCTTCCCGGCCGGCACCGTGAGCGGTGCACCCAAGATTCGCGCCATGCAGATCCTCGACCAGCTCGAGCCCACCCGACGCGGCGTTTACGCAGGAGCGGTCGGCTATTTCGGATTCTGGGGCAACCTGGACACCTGCATCGCCATCCGGACGCTGTTGTTCCGCGGCGATCGGGTCTACTTGCAGGCCGGGGCAGGCATCGTAGCCGACTCCGACCCCGCCACCGAGTACCAGGAGACGGTGGCCAAGCTGGAGGCGCTCAAACGCGCGCTGGAGATGGCCGAGGGAGACATGCTGAAGTGATCCTGGTGCTGGACAACTACGACTCGTTCACCTACAACCTCGTGCAACTGCTGGGCACGCTGGGCTGCGAGGTGGAAGTGCACCGCAACGACAAGATCACCCTCGACGAGATCCGCGCTCTGAAACCTTCTCATCTGGTCATCTCCCCGGGTCCCGGGCGTCCCGAAGATGCCGGGCTGAGCGTGGAGGCTCTGCGCCAACTGGAGATGCCCATTCTGGGAGTCTGCCTGGGTCACCAGGCCCTGGCTGTGGCGTTCGGAGGCGAGGTCGTGCGGGCCGAGCGCCAGTTGCACGGCAAGCTCTCGGGCGTCTACCACGACGGGCTTCGGCTGTTTCAGGGCCTGTCCAACCCGTTCGAGGCCACCCGTTACCATTCGCTGATCGTACGCGAGGAAACGCTTCCCCCCGAGCTGCGCGTGACCGCCTGGACCTCGGACGGAGAGATCATGGGGCTGCGCCATAAGGAGAAGCCGATCGAGGGGGTGCAGTTCCATCCGGAGTCGATTCTGACCGGCGAAGGGGCGCGCATTCTCAAGAATTTTTTGGAGCGCTGACCTCGCAAGTGCTTTTTGTTGACGACGTGTTACCATTGTTAACAACTGGCCATGTTTCTTGACCATTTATAA
Organism: Vulcanimicrobiota bacterium; assembly: GCA_039809865.1. Taxonomy (GTDB): domain Bacteria; phylum Vulcanimicrobiota; class Xenobia; order Xenobiales; family QWHO01; genus QWHO01. The sequence continues at coordinate 20,818 of JBDHVW010000021.1, read as the reverse complement.
AGAGGTCGTGAAGAGAAGGCATATCGCCGAGAGGGAGCCCTGATGGACACCGGTAGTATCCCACAAGCAGACTTCAGCACGGTCCCAAAGTTGAACTCGAGCTTCGACAACGCCGACTCCGGACTGCAGAAGGCGATGAGCAATCGCAAGGCGCGCAAGAAGATTCCCCCGGGAAGCGTGGAGAATCTCAAGTCCGCGCGCGGCAAGTCGGTGCCAGCCACGAGCGGGGCGTTGGGGCAGCAGCAGGGCGCCCATGACACCTTCACCAAGACCCCCGAGGCTCAGCAAGCGAACAAGGGTGGTTTCGGACAGGCCAACATGGGCGACAACGTGAAGGCCGGGGTGGCTGGCGCTGCCAAAGGGGGCGGCGGTTCCTACGCGATGCCCTCCATCCCCACGGGGGGCGGCATCGGCAATATCGCCGGCACCACCGACGCCGACTCGCTGTTTGGCTCGCTGACCAGCGCCCAGGGCAACCAGGGACAGCTCCAGCAGGCTCTGGCCAAGATTGGCGAGGACCGCAAGGGTCAGGTCGACTTCAACCAGCAGACGAACAAGGCGATGCAGGGCTTCGCGAAAGCCGAGCAGGGCTTTGGCATCAAAGAGAAGCTCTTCAAGACGCAAGAAGGCGTGTTCAAGGGAATCTCCAAAACGCTGGCGATGGTCTCGAAGGCGCTCGACGCCGCCTCGCAAGCCATGGAAACAGCCGCCCAGGCCGTGGATGCGGCGGCTCAGGCCTGCGCCGCCATCCCGTTCGTCGGAGCGGCCATTTCGGCGGCCTTGAAAGCTGTGGCGATGGTGCTGCGCGGCATCGGCAAAATGCTCAAGGCCGTGGCCCAGACGATGGACAAGATGTCCAAGCAGATGGAGCAAATGGCTCAGAAGATGAGCCAGCAGGCCGAGCAGATGAAGGCCTCCAAGCTCGCCGAGCAGGCCAAGAAGCTGGCCGAGAAAGCCAAGCTGGACGAGGGAATGAAGCGCCTCAACCAGATCGGCGACGCGCAGCAAAAAGTTTCCCAGGCTCTGCAGACCAACGTGCAAGACCAGAGCACCATCGTGCAGCGCCTCAACGAGCTGGGCCGTAAGGCGCAGGTGGGCGCGGGCGGACCGGGTCAGGGCCAGGGTGCCCAGGCGATGAACGCGGCCATGATGTTGGGCCAGCAAGCCCAGCAGATGCAGCAGATGGCTGCCATGAACAAGATGATGCAGGGCAACAACGCCAACAATGCCCAGATGCAGCAGCTGCTCCAGCCGAACAAGGGCACCAACATCCTGCCCGCCGTGGCGACGGGCGCGGCTGTCGGCCTGGGTGCGGCGGCCATGGCCAACATGGGCAATACGGGCGGGGGCGGCAACTTCGGGGGCCAGGGTGGCGGCCAGCAGCAGCAGTTCTTCAGCCCGCCGCGTCAGGACTCCACCCCCTCGTTCAGCGCTTCGGCTGCTCCCAGCACGCCCAGCGTGAGCGCGACGCCGGTCAGCTTCAGTGCGCCGAGCACGCCCAGCTTCTCGGGCGGCGGCGGTCATGTTAGCGCTGGTGGCGGCGGTGGCGGCCACGTCGGTGGCGGTGGCGGCGGAGGCGGCCACGTGGGTGGCGGCGGCGGCGGCCATGTGGGTGGCGGCGGAGGCGGCGGCGGCAGCGTGAGCACCGGCCCGGTGGGCGACGCGGGCGATGCCGGCGGCGCGGTGGATATCCCGACGGTGGATGCGGCCCCGGCTGCTCCGGAAGCGCCTTCGGTCGGCACCGTGGCGGCGCTCGAGACGCCTCAGGCGGCTCCGGCCCCCGAGGCCGCCCCGGCCCCGGCGGCCACGCCCGAGATGACGGCGATGACCGAGCAGTTCAACGCGGCCATGACGGCCGGCCCGGGCGAGGGTGCCAGGGCCGGTGGCGAGGGCGCCGTCGCGGCGAAGGTTGGCGGCGAAGGCGAAGTGAAGGCCGGTGAGGCCGCTGCGGCTGGCGCGGGTGTGCTGGCGGCAAAGGCCGGCACCGAGGGCAGCGACGCGCGGGGCACGGGCGACGTGAAGACGGCCCAGGCCACGGGACAGGGTTCGGGTCCGAAGGCGGACGGCACGGGCGGCGAGGGTCAGAAGGCCACGCCGGCCCAGGGCGATGGCAGAGCCGACGGTCAGAAGGACGGCCAGGGCGCCAGGGATGGTCAGGGTGCCAAAGACGGCCAGGACAAGAAGACCGGCGACGACAAGAAGCAGGGTGACGACAAGAAGGCCGACGCCAGGAAGCCGGACGAGAAGAAGCCCGACGACAAGAAGAACGACGACAAGAACAAGAAGCCCGAAGATAAGAAGCAGGACGACAAGAAGAAGCCTGACGACAAGAAGGCTCAGGACGCCAAGAAGCAGCAGCAGGCGCAGCAGGCCAAGAAGAACCAGCAGAACGCCAACCAGAACAAGGCCAACCAGCCCGGTCAGGGTCAGAAGGGTGGCCAGGGCGGCGCCAGCGAGGTGCGCCTGGCGGCCGAGGATCAGCTGCGCGGTCTCAGCGACGAGGTCTTCGCGCTCAAAGGCGACGATCCGGGCGAGGGTGGCGGCAAGAACTCGGGCGGCGGCGGTGGGCCGATGGGCCTGGGCGGCCGGGCCACCGGCGCCCCGACCGGCGGAGGTCCCGCGCGGCCGACGACGACGCCGAACATGCCCAACCTGGCCACCGGTGGAATGCCTGTCAACACAGGCGCCGGGACGCCTCTCAACCTGGCCAGGCTGGCTCAGAGCGGTCAGATGCAGCAGCCGGGTCAGAAGAAGCAGGACGGCCAGCCGATGGATCCGCAGCAGCAGGCTCAGCTCAAGATGCGCCAGGCGGCGCTGGCCTCGGCCTACAACGACATCGCGCAGCGCGGCGTCGAGGTGGACGGCGGAGTGGAGAACCGCGCCATGGCAGCTCTCCAGGGCAGCGATCAGAGTCCGGCCGGACGCATTCGCGTGGCCAAGGACGACGCGGGCGGCCCGGGTGGCAACGAGGGCGGTCCGGGTGGAGCCGGCCAGAAGGGTGGCGCCCAGGATCAGATGGGTAAGGGTGCGCTGGCGCAGAACGGTCAGGACCAGCCGGGCCAGCCCGGTCAGATGGGTGACCAGGGCGGCGCTCAGCCCACGCAGGTGGCGGATGCTGGCACGGGCGGGGGAGGCGACGTCGCCCCCACCCCCGAAATCAACCAGCCGCCGTCCATCGACGCGACGGCGTAGTCCACCCAGGAGGGTCCATTGGCTTCCCAACGTGACGAGATCGATCTCGGTCCCGACTTCCAGACGCCCCTGCGCATGTTGAAAGATGCCAGCACGGGCCTGCTGGACCGCCGTGCGGCCGTTTCCAAGGAGCGTGTCGAGGGTCTTTACCGGCACCTGGCGGGGGCCGTCGGCCAGGTGCTCGAGGCGGCCCGCAAGCAGTTGTCCGACGGGATGGACGCCTTCAAAAAGGCCAATCCCGAGGCCATGGGCGAGGACTTTCAGGAGGTCATGGGGATCTTTCAGGAGGGCCAGCAGCAGATCGATTCGGGCATGCGGTTGCTCTCGCAGACGTTCTTCTCGGCGACCGACCTGGCCTCATTGGAGAAGAACGCGGGCGTGTTGAGCATCGCCGAGAGCCAGATCACGGACGGCATGAACCGCCTGGAGACAGCCCTGGCGCTGACCAACGACCCCACCGTCATCGGCCCCGGCGGACCGGATACCGCGCCCGAGGTCGGCACGGCTCTCGATTCGCTGGCGACGTGCCTGGATTGCCTCAGCGAGTATCTCAAGACGGCCGAGCGCAAGAGGCTGGAAGTGGCTCTGGCCAACATCGATCAGGCTCGGGAGCTCATTGTACGGGCCCTGGCGCATTCCGCTTGACAGGGAAGGGCTGTCTGCTATAATCAACCCTGTCCTCGGGCGGATAGCTCAACGGCAGAGCACCTGCGTCACATGCAGGGGGTTGGAGGTTCAAATCCTCTTCCGCCCACCAGACGGTTCAAAGATCACACGGGGGCGTGGCCTAGCGGTTCAAGGCGCCGGCCTGTCACGTCGGAGATCGCGGGTTCAAATCCCGTCGCTCCCGCCAAATCTGGGGGGTAAAAACCGGGAAACTCGAAAGAGTTTCCTGGTTCCGTCACGCCGGGGTAGCTCAGTTGGTAGAGCATGCGACTGAAAATCGCAGTGTCGCCAGTTCAATTCTGGCCCCCGGCACCAAAGCCAAGAGCCCGCTTCCAAGCGGGCTTTTCGTGTTTTTCAGGGCACCCAGGGAGGGCTTCCTTCCGCCGAGAAGTTCTCCGGCATGGCTATCGTGAGGATTCGCACGCGACTGGCTGAGACGGGCCAGTATCCCCCTCTCTGCATGCTCTGCGGGGAAAACCCCCCCGTGGTCAAGTCTGAGGAGAACGTGGTCACCCGCTGGACGGACCCGGTTCGCACCACGCTGGGCTGCCTGTTCGGATGGATCGGGCTGATCTATCTGGCCATTTGCTACGCCCGAGCCAGCCGCGCCAAAGTCTACCTCGTCATGTGCGACCACTGCCAGGCTGGTCGTAAGAAGGCCACCTGGGGACCCGTGCTGGGAATCGCGACCTGTCTCGCCGTCTGGTTTGTGGGCGGGCCCGCGTTGTTCAAAGTCAAGTTCATGGACGAGGCCTGGGCCTTCGTCCTGATTTTCCTGGGCGGGCCGATCCTGGCCTGCCTCCTCAGTTGGTGGATCGGGCGCAAGTATAGCGTCACGTGCACCGAGGTCGGCCCTACCTACGTCTGTCTGAACTTGCCCAACAGCAAGTACGCGGACGCTTACGAGGCCTACATGCAGGAGACGGGCGCGGACAAGGTCTCGTTGCCCGGGCCCGTTTGCGCCAACTGCCAGACTACCCATCTCGAGGGTGCCTGCTTCTGCCAGAAGTGCGGCGTCCGCCTCGTCTGCAACTGTGGCCGACCCTCCCAGCCGACCGACGCCTTCTGTGTGGGCTGCGGCCAGAAGTTCTAGTCTTTCCGAGGTTCGATGGTCCCACAGGCTCAAGTCGTCACTTGAGCGCGAGCTGCTTGAGCTCCAGGACCGCCTGGCGGACCAGCAGGTAGGTCCTACTTTACACGGCGCGGCAGTTGTGGCCGCGTGCGCGACGGACGCGTGGGATCGGCCGGAGTGCGCGGGGGATTCTCCTGCAAGGCTTGCAGCACCAGCTCCAACGCTTTGTCCAGCTGAGGATCGCGACCGCGCGCCCAATCCTGCGGGGTCAGCTCGACCTCGACGTCCGGGTCGGTGCCGTAATTCTCCAGCGCCCAGCCCACGTCTTCGAACCAGAACGCGAACTCGGGTTGGGTCGTAATGGTGCCGTCCACCAGGCGGTGGCGCGGCCAGATGCCGATGACGCCGCCCCAGGTGCGCTTGCCGACCAGCGGTCCGAGCTTGAGGAGCTTGAAGCAGTGGCTGAAGATGTCGCCGTCCGAGCCGGCCTGCTCGTTGGTGATGGCCACCAGGGGGCCGGCCGGCGAGTCGGCCGGGTAAGGCGCCGGCTGGCCCCAGCGCTGGAAGTCGTAGCCGATGCGCCGGCGCGACAGCTTCTCCAGCAGCATCTGCGACACGTGCCCGCCGCCGTTGTAGCGCACATCGATCACCAGACCCTCGCGATCGACTTCGCTGAAATAGCTGCGGTGGAACTCGGAGAAGCCCCACGGTCCCATGTTGGGGATGTGGATGTAGCCCACGCGGCCACCGCTGGCGGCGTGGACCTTGCGACGGTTCGTCTCGACCCACTCGCGATAGCGCACCAGCGTCTCGTCGCGCAGTGTCTTGATGAAGACCCGGCGAGGTTTCTCCCGGCCCCGGCGCACGGTGAGCTGCACCTCCATACCGGCCTGGTTGACCAGCAGCTGCTGCGGCGTCACGGAGCGTGACAGCGGAACGCCGTCGATGGCTAGCACGAAGTCGCCCTTGCGAATGTCCACGCCCACGCGGTTCAGGGGCGAGTCCTGGATGGGATCCCAGGAGTCGCCGCGCAGCACGTGCTCGATGCGATAGGCCTGATTCTTGCCATCCCAGCGCAGGTCGGCCCCCAGGTGACCCACGTGATAGCCCGGCTCGCTCGGGTAGTCGCCGCCCATCTCGTAAGCGTGCGAGGTGCCCAGCTCACCCTGCATCTCCCACAACAGGTCGCTCAGCTCGCTGCGTGTGCCGATGCGATCCAGCAGCGGACGGTATTGCTGGTAGACGGCGTCCCAATCGACCCCGGAAAGGTCGGCCGTCCAGAAATGCTCGCGCATCAAGCGCCAGGCCTCGCGGAACATCTGGCGCCACTCCAGCACCGGATTGACCGAGACGCGCACGCGGCTGAGGGCCAGCCAGCCCGTCTTGCGGCTGGGCGTGGAATCGGTCCCCTCGGCCTTCTTGCCCGCCTGCAGCACGCGCAGGCGCCAGCCCGAGCGGTAGATCAGCGTCTTGCGATCGCGCGAGAGGCGGAAGTCGGTGACCTTGGTGGCCAGCTCCTTGGTCTCTTGAGTCTTGAACTCGTAGGCCCAGAGCGTTCCCCGGGCGGACGGCTCGCGGCTGGAGGCCCAGTTGCCGGCCAGCGAGCCCTCGATGGGGAAGTTCGTGAACAGGATCTGGTCCGACAGACCGACGATGCGCCCGTAGATGCCTTCGTTGACGGGCAGCGCGATCACGCGGTCCTCGATGCCCTCGATGTCGAGCGGCAACGGCTCGGGCTCACCCTTCTTGCGCTTGGGCTTGTCCTCGTTGTCGTCCTTGGACTTGCTCTTGCCGTTCTCGCCCGGAGCCCGCGGCTCGGCCAGGAACGGCGAGGGGAGATCGGCCTGGAGCGTGAGGCAGTAAGGCTTCATCCCCTTGGGGAAGCCGGCGTCGAAGTAGTGGCTGTCGTAGACCGGGTCGAACTCGCGATAGCTCAGGAAGTAGAGATAGCGCCCCTCGGGATCGAACGAGGGGGCCACGTCGCGGAACTCGGGGCGCGTCAGCGGATACCACTTGTCCTCGTTGAGGAGATAGATGCGCAGGTGCGAGACGTGCAGGGAGACCGTGAAACTGTAAGCGATCGACAGGCCGCTGGGCGACCAGGTGGCGCCGTGGATGCGATCGTAGGGCGAGTGATCCAGGACCCGGAGCTTCCTGGACTTGAGGTCGACCAGTATCAACTCGTGGCGGTGGTTGGTGAGAAACGCCTGATCCCGCGTGGGAGAGACCTCGAGCGTGAGAGCGCGCCCCATGTCAAAGCCGCGCCCGATGGTCTCGGGAGGCTTGCGTCCGTCGATCCAGTGCACCTCGAGGTGCTCTTCGCCGCCCTTGTCCGAAATGGCCAGGATGCGGTTGCCGTCATTGAGCCAGCGGGAGAGCCGGTAGCGAACCCCGTCGCGCTCGCCCAACTGGACGACCCCTTCCTCCCAGTGGCTGAAGACGAACGGGCGACCTCGCACCGTGGTGAGGATTCCGACCCCCTGCGGGTGCAGCTCGGAGTCCTCGAGGTAGCTGTAAGGGTTGACGAAACGGCGCTGGCGATGGGGGCGGGGGCTGCGATACTCGATGGGGATCTTGCGGCTCTTGTCGCTATCGGGATCGTAAACGTGCAGATCGGCGCCCGCCTGGTAGACGATTCGCTTGCCGTCACTGGCCGGGTGGCGCAGGTAATAGGAATCCAGATCGGTGTGGCGTTTGAGCTTGCCGCCGTCGGGCTTGCAGCTGTACAGGTTGCACACGCCCTCGTGGTCCGAGCCGAAGTAGATGCGGTCGCCCAGCCAGACCGGGCGCGTCACGTTGCCGCTCAGGTTGATCAGGCTCCGAAAGGACTCGTCCGGGTCGTCGGCGATCCAGAGCTGTCCCACGGTGCCGCCGCGGTAACGCTTCCAGCGGGCCGGGTCCCACGTGTGCCGGCCCACCACCAGTTGTCCTTTGGGGCCGAAGGCCACCGCGTTGGCCGGCCCCCAGGGCATCATCTCGGGCAGGCCGCCCTCGACCGAGACCCGGCCCACCGAGTACATCTTGCGGAATGGCAGGCCCCGGTTGGTGGCGAAGTAGATCCACTGGCCCTGCCAGCCCACCACGACGGTGTCGGAGCCCAGGTAGGTGAGCCGCCGGCTCTCTCCCCCGCGGGACTCCATCAGGTGCACCTCGGGATGTCCCTCGTCGCGGTTGGTGAACGCCAGCCATTTGCCGTCGGGCGAGAAGTGCGGCTCGGAGGAGCGCCCGGGGTTGGCCGTCAGGCGCCGCGCGAGGCCTCCCTTGACCGGGACCACCCAGAGGTCGTCCTCGGCCACGAAGACCACCTGGTCCTGATGGAGCGTCGGTTTTTGGTAGTATCCGGAAGACAACCCAGTGAACGCTCCCGTCCTCGAGAATCCCCCGACCGCTCCCGTCGTTGGGTGTGGCGCACGTTCGCTGCTCTCGCCGAGGAATTCCTGTCCCCAGAGCAGAATTGCCGGAGACTTTGCTGCGCCGTCGCCGTTCCGATCGCTTCGCCAGTCGCTTCGGCGTGTTGCCCACGCCCCTGCGCGAGCACGCCGACCCCGACTTTACCGGTCAGGGCGTCACCATCGCCTTTCTGGATACGGGTTTCTCCAGCCACCCGGACCTGGTGAAGCCGAATAACCGCATTCTGAGCTACCTCGACATCACCGGCGAGGGTCTGAGTCTGGAAGCCCAGGAGTCCTGCCAGTGGCACGGCACCATGACGACCGTCGTGGCCGCCGGCAATGGCCACCTGTCCGGCGGGGTGTACCGTTCGATCGCGCCCGAGGCCAATCTGTGCCTGGTTCGCGTGATGCGCCAGGGCGACGTGAAAGAGGATGACATCCTGCGGGGCCTCGACTGGGTCATGGCCAACCGCGAGCGCTACAACATCAAGGTTCTCAACATCTCGGTTGGCGACGGCGACGACGTGCCGTTCGAGCACGACAAGGTCGATCGCGCCGCCGAAGAGGCCATCAAGCAGGGGATCACGGTGGTGGCGGCGGCCGGCAACACCAACGACCCCGAGGACCACTGCAACGTTCCCCCGGCCAACAGCCCCAACGTCATCACGGTGGGCGGCTACAACGACCACAACGATCCGGACGAGGAAGGCATCGAGATCTACGCGCACCGTTACGGCATCGACGCCGACGGTTTCATCAAGCCCGAGGTGATCGCTCCCGCGGCCTACGTGGCCGCTCCCATCCTGGCGGGCACGCCGATGGACCGGCGCTCGGATGCGGTTTTCCGGCTGGCCCGGGCCACCGACAAGGCGCTCCCCAAGCTGGTCGAGAACCTCAAGTCGCAAGCCGAGCTGCCCAGCTGGCTGAGCGGGATGTCGCCCAAAGAGATCCGCCAGATGCTCGAGCAACTGGCCGAGCAAGAGAAGTTCGTCAACCCGCACTACCAGCACGTGGACGGCACTTCGTTCGCGGCCCCGATCGTCTGCTCGGTCGTGGCTCAGATGCTGCAGGCCAACCCGAGTCTCAGTCCGGCCGCCATCCGGCACATCCTGATCAGCACGGCCGAGCGGGTGGCCCATGCGCCGAGCTTGATGCAGGGCTTCGGCATCGTCAACGCCCGGGCCGCCGTGGCGCACGCCCGGAGCCACGCCTGTCCGGCCGATGCCCCGGCCTATCACGCCCCGCGCGTCGAAGGGCACGACCTGGTGTTCACCTACGAGAACCAGGACGCCCGCGAGGTGTTCCTGGCGGGCGACTTCAACGGCTGGAATTTCCGCCAGAACCCGTATTCCCGGGTGAACGACGTGTTCTGCTGCCGCATCCCGCTGCCCGAGCGGGGCAAGTTTCGCTACAAGATCGTGGTGGACGGTCGCTGGATCGCCGACCCCGCCAACATGCGCAGCGAAGAGGACGAGTTCGACAACCTGAACTCGGTGCTCTACCTGGCCTAGTTCAGGTTGGCTCCGCGCGGCCCGCCGCAGGAACCGACTTCCCATCCGCCCGATTTGGCCCACTTGGGCACCGGCTTGGGCTCGGGGGCCGGGGTTTGCTCGGAAAGATAGCTGATCAGGGCGGCTCGCCCACCCACGCCGGTATCGGTGAACTCCACTCCCACGGTGTGTCCCGAGCCGTTCTTCACCCGCCAGACCGTGCGGGCGGTCACCGTAAGATTGGCGTTCTGGCCGAGGTTCAGGGTGACCTGGAGCTCCTCGTCGACGTCATCCTCGGTGTAGATCGTGAGGCGCGCGCCCGTCAGGCTGAGGTCGCTGGTGTGGCTGCGCCCGGCACAGTTGCGGCCCTGGAAGTGCAGGGGCACGATGGACTCGACTCGGGCGTGACGCCGGCGGCGTTGTCTGCGTGGGGCGGGACTATCGGTATATTCGTGCACTGCGACCTCCTGCATGGTAAGTTTACCTCGACTGCCAGGCATGTCCCCGGACGCGAGGTTAAATCTTCGTAAACAGTCTGTTGCTATTTTGTGAACGAGGTTTGCTCATGAGTCAGCCCGCGCAGGTAACCACCACCTATCTGGAAATGCTCACCCGGCCCGCCGGTACGCCCCGCGCCGTCCCCGAGGGAGCCTCCGTCACACGCTCCGAGGAGCCCACCGCGGCCTTCTACCGCTTTCTCTACCGGGGCGTCGGCGGTCCCTGGCAGTGGCAGGACCGCAGCAGGATCGACGACACCGAGCTGCTCGAACTGCTGGGTCGGTCCGAGGTCTTCGTGCTCTACCACCGGGGCACGCCGGCCGGCTACGCCGAGCTCAATTTTGGCCAGCCCGAGCAGACCAAGCTCGAGTACTTCGGACTTTTTCCGGAGTACATCGGGCGCGGGCTGGGCGGCTGGTTCCTCGAGTGGATCGTGCGCGAGGCTTGGCGCGATGCGACCCGGCGCGTCTGGGTGCACACCTGCACGCTGGACCATCCCAACGCCCTGCCGGTCTACCTCAAGGCGGGCTTCGCCATCTACAACCGGATCACGGCGCCCAATCCTTATCTGTAAAGGGGATTGGCCGGGGCGGTGAGAACAGGACCCGCGCCATGGCCGACCCCGAAACACCCCAGGTCCTTGCGACCACCGAGCTCACCTACCAGGAATACTTGCGCATCCCCGAGCTGCTCGAGCTGCAGACCCCCCGCTCCGAGCCCGCGGCGCACGACGAGTTGCTGTTCATCGTGATCCACCAGGCTTTCGAGCTGTGGTTCAAGCAGATGCTGCACGAAATGGAGTCGGTCATCCGCGCCATGGACAAGGGCCGAATCTTGCGCGCGCACCATTTCATGAGCCGCGTGGTCAAGATCATGCGCCTCCTGGTGCAGCAGATCAACATCATCGAGACCATGGCCACGGCCGAGTTTCTGCTCTTTCGCGATCGGCTCAACCCGGCCTCGGGCTTCCAGTCCATCCAGTTTCGCGAGATCGAGTATCTCTCGGGCTCGAAGGATCCCCATTATCTCGAGGTCTTCAAGAACCGTCCCGAGTTTCGCGCCATCCTGGCCAGGCGGCTGGAAGCGCGCGACTTGAGCCAGGCCTTCCAGGAGCTGATGATGCGCCAGGACTCGCGCCCGGACGAGACCCTGCAGGACGCTCTGGTGCGCCTCTACGAAGACCCCGACGCCAATTTGCGGCTCTACCTCCTGAGTGAGTCGCTGGTCGAGTTCGACGAGGCCATGGCCCAGTGGCGCCACACCCACGTCCTGATGGTGGAGCGCGTGATCGGTTTCCGCCGCGGGACGGGCGGCTCGGCCGGCGTTCGCTACCTGGAGACGACTTTGAACAAACGCAGCTTCCCCTACCTTTGGGAAGTGCGCACGCACCTGCAGAAACGAGGAATCTGAGTGGCTCGCAACATCACCCCCCGCGCCAAGGACTATCCCGAATGGTATCTCGACGTCATCAAGGCGGCCGAGCTGGCCGATTATTCGCCGGTGCGCGGCTGCATGGTCATTCGCCCCAATGGCTACGCCCTCTGGGAGGCCATCCAGCGCGATCTCGACTTCCGCTTCAAGGAGACGGGCCACGTCAACGCCTACTTTCCCCTGCTGATTCCGGTCAGCTTCTTGCAGAAGGAAGCCCAGCACGTGGAGGGCTTCGCGATGGAGTGCGCCGTGGTGACGCACGGCGGATTGGCGCTCGATGACCAGAAGGTGATGAAGCCCACGGGCGAGCTGCCCGAGCCCCTGATCGTCCGGCCCACCTCCGAGACGCTGTTTGGCCACATGTACGCGCAGTGGATTCAGTCCTACCGCGACCTCCCCATGTTGCTCAACCAGTGGTGCAACGTGATGCGCTGGGAGATGCGCACGCGCCTCTTCCTGCGCACCGCCGAGTTCCTCTGGCAGGAGGGCCACACGGCCCACGAGACCGCCGAGGAAGCCGAGGAGGAGACCATCCGCATGCTGGGCGTGTACGCGGCTTTCGCCCAGGATTTTCTGGCGGTCCCGGTCATTCAGGGCCGCAAGACCGAGTCGGAGAAGTTCCCCGGCGCCGTGACCACCTATTGCGTCGAGGCCCTGATGCAGGACAACAAGGCCCTGCAGGCCGGCACCTCGCACAACCTGGGCCAGAACTTCTCCAAGGCGTTCGAGATGAAGTACCTCGGCCGCGACAACCAGCTCCAGTACTGCTGGACCACTTCGTGGGGGATGAGCACGCGCCTGATCGGCGCACTGATCATGACCCACTCCGACGACGAGGGGCTCATCCTCCCTCCGCGCGTGGCGCCCATGCTGGCGGCGGTGGTGCCCATCTACAAGAACGACGAGGAGAAGGAGAAGGTCGTCGCCTATTGCCGCGAGCTGATGGTGCAACTGTGCGGCCAGGAGCGCGTGGACGCGGCCTTTGCTCGCGACAAGGGCCGCGAGCTGGTCTCGGTCTTCGTAGACGATCGGGCCATGCAAAAGGTGGTCCTGGACCTGCGCGACCAGCGCGCGGTCGAGAAACACTTCCACTGGGAGCAGCGCGGGGTGCCCTTCCGCTTCGAGGTGGGCCCGCGCGACGTGGATAAGGGCGCGTTCGTCCTCAAGACGCGCTACGACGGCTCCAAGAGCTTCCATGAGAAGACCGAGGCCACGTCCGCCTGGCTGCGCGAGCAGGCCGAGCGCGTGCAGAAGGCGATGCTGGACAAAGCTACCGCCCACCGCGACGCCAACACGGTCGAGGTGACCTCCTACGACGAGCTGAAGGCCGCCCTGGCCGAGCGCAAGGGTTTCGTGCGCTGCTGGTTCAAGGAAGATCGCGCCGTCGAAGCGCGCATCAAAGAAGAGACCAAGGGCACCGTGCGCGTCATCCCGTTCGAGCAGAGCGGCAGCGGCAAATGCGTGGTGAGCGGGGCGGAGACGAGCGAGCAAGTTCTGTTCTCGGTCGCCTACTGAAACATCTGGTAACAAAAAATTAGGTTTTTTAACATCCGGGAGGCTATCTGCGGGGGATCTCCAGGCTGGATAATCAGGCCAGAGACAGATTATCCAACAGGAGGGTCCCCACCGTATGATCGCACCCAGCCAGATCGCCCAGCTTCTCCCGGTGACCGACGTCAAGCACGAGGTCGCCGGGGGCAACGCGCCGGCCGCGCCGGTTCAGGCGGGAACGACCCAGGCTCTGTCCAACGCCACGGTCGCGAATATCGGCGGGAAAGACGTCAAAGGCTACGGGCTCGACTTCAACAATAACGGGCAGTACGACCGCAACGACGGCGTGTTGGCGTTCGACATGAACAACGACGGCAAAATGACCGGCAAGGAGATCGACGAGTCCCGGGCCGCGCTGGATGCCTTCTCGGGCAACAAGGACCTGAACCACGACGGGAAGGTCGAGTGGTTCGAAGGCGCCATCGCCGACAAGATGAAGGCCAAGTTTACCGAGAAGTATGACAGGGACGGCAACGGCCAACTCGACGGCGGCGAGCTGCAGGCGGCCAACGCGCGCGTGCTGACCGACAGCAACAACGACGGCAAGTTCGAGGTCAACAACGCCAACAGCGTCAACGTGAACACTCCCGGCGGCCCGGGCGTCGGTCAGGTCACCGGCGTGGGCGGCGGTCAGGTCGGGTTCGCCCCGGCCGGCCCGATGCAGGCCCCTTATGGCGGCGTGCCGCAGGCTGGCTAAGGTCGGAGACTGTTGCACCCCACGCAACGGGGTGCCGCGAAGAAATTCTCGCGCTGACAGGCGGGGCACACCCAGTTGCTGGGGGCCTCGCTTTTTGGTTTCAGGCGCTGGTGCAGCTCCTGCAGCCCGGCCAGCAGGTCGGACTCCTGTCCCGTGGCCAGGTATTCCTGGAAAGCCGGGTCCAGCCGTTCTTCGCGCTCGAGCTGAGACCTGAGGTAAGCTCTGGGCATCCGGCCCGCCAGGGCGGCCGCGCTCAGGTCCCAGAGCTGGCCGAGGCTGGTCATCGGCTCGGGATTTTGCAGCCGCGCCCGCAACACGGTGGCGTAGGTCTCGGAGAGGCTGTCCAGCAAGGGGCGGGGGTCTTGTCTGGCCAGCAGCGTTTGCCCGAGCTGGTCGAGCAGCATGTCCACCCGGTAGGGCAGCTCCACGCCCATTTCGGGGGACAGCACCAGCTCGGCCCTCAAGTTGTCCCATTCCGCCACGGTGCGGGGCAGGGCGTCCTCGCGCAGGTAGCGGTAGGCGTGCGGGCCGCTCTCCAGGGCCATCTCCCACTCCGAGCCCAGCGGGAACGCGTATTTCTGATAGCGCCCCAACACTTTCTCCTCGGTTCGGCGCTGGTAGGCGTGCAGGTGCTGAAGCAGGGAGACGCCCTCTTTCAACTGGCCCAGCAGCCCTTCGAGGTGCTTGGAAGGCTTGAGCAGCGCCTCGTACGCCTCGTTGGCGTTGCGGTAGCCCACCTCCAGGGCTTTCCGGACCTCCTCGGGCAGGTGCGGGCCGAATTCCTTGAGCCTGCCTGCGGCGTCGTCGAGAAAGGCGCGGACCGGCGGCATGCGGCGCTGCACCGCCTGGGGAGTGGTGTTCTTGCGCAGAAACGCCCATCCCGCCTGAAGGAACTCGTTGACCTCGGGCTGCGACACCACCCCCTTGCGCTCGCGTCTCAGCCTGGCGGTGCGGGCGCGGTCGAAAAGCTCGACGGTCTTGTCCGTGAATCCCTCGGCCGATTTAGCGTTCTGCACCTCGTCCAGAATGAGCAGCAGGTTGGGGAACTCGACCTGCTCGACGTCGTCGAGCACGAAGTCGCCCTGCTCGGTCAGCCAGGCCTTGAGCTTGTCGAGCTCGCGATTGCAGGCGGCGAGGTCCTCCGGCTCGAGCGGCGTCCCCTCTTCGAGGGCGTCCACCACGGTGCAGACGGCGCGAGGCATCAGGAGCATGGGTTTCGGTTTGTGGCCCGAGCAGCGATTTCCTGGATTTTTCAGCCCTTCCCCTTATGAACGAGATGGTTGGATCGGGCGCACGGAGTATGCGTCCGGCCGTTCACTGCCTGAAGGAAAGACACGGTTCTTGCGAGGGATCTTCATGAACACCATCAACACCACTCTGCCCGTGCGCGCCAGCGGGCTCAGCAACATGGCCCCCGTTCCGGGCAGTAAGGCCCGTGTCGACCACCCCGATGCGGTGGAGCTCTCCGGCCTGACCGTAGCGGCCGCGACCGACGAGGAGCCCGAGGCGCCCGAATCACCCTGGGCCCGGGTCGCCCAGGGTGGCGCTCTGCTGTGCAGCCTGATCGGCGCCGGCATCGCCGCCCCCGCCATGGCCCAGGCCCAGACCGTGCCCGCGCAGGCAGCCACGTTCACGCAACCCAACGTCACCTACGGCAACATTCACGTGACGGCCCACATCGACGCCACCGAGAGCATCATCTCGCCCATCGCCTCCAACGAGGTCAACATGTACGAGAAGATGAAGGCGGCCGGGGGGGACCAGGTTACCGCCGAGGTTGCCGTGGTGCGCAACTACAACCCCAACGTCAAGGCCGCCAAATCGCTGGGTTGCTTTGCGATTACGCTGGCGCCGACGGTCGGCGCCGCCGTGCTGGCCAAGAAGAAGGGCGACAGCCGATTCATCCGCGCCAGCATCGTGGGCCTGGGGATGGCCCTCACCGGCTACGTCGGCGTGAGCCAGGGATTCGCTCTGGACGGCCTCAAGAACGGTATCTCGGCCTACATGGATTACTCCGCGCAGGAGCCGGGCTGGGACGGCTACCGGATGTACGAGGTCAAGCCGGATCAGACCCCCGGCTTCGAGTCGCAGGTGGTGGGCGCTCAGCCCGACGTCATGAAGCCGTCGGTCGAGACCGCCAGCGACTTCCTGGCTCGCAACCTGGGCTCGCACAAGGACCAGATGAACGTGGTGCTGCTGACCGGCCACGGCCTGGCCTATCGGCACTCGGCCGGGTTCAGCTTCGAGGATTACCAGAAGATGCTCAAGCAGGCGGTGGAGAAGTCGGGTCGCCCGATCGACCTCCTGGTGGTGGAGTCGTGCCTGGTGGGCAACACCGAGTTCCTGGCTGGCACGGCGCCCTACGCGCGCTACGCGCTGGTCTCGGAGGACGTCGTCTCGGCCGGCTCGCTGCCGACCGCGCTGGCCAAAGCGGTGGCCTCGCCGGACGGCAAGGAGCTGACGCCCGAGCAACTCGGGCACCGCATCATCGAGGCCTCCCGCGGCGATCGCGGGATCTCGACCCTGGCCCTGGTGGACCTCTCCAAGATGCAGGGGCTGGATCAGAGCATCGACAAGCTCGGCAGCACGCTGGCGCAGCAGGTTCAGTCGGGCGACCGCCAGGCCGTTCTGAAGGCGATGGACGGCACCAAGCTCTACCCGGAGAACGAGCCGTTGCTGGGCGACCAGGCCAAGCTGCTGCAGTACGGTGATCTGAACAACTTCTTGCAGCGCCTGCACGAGCAGTTCGAGAAGTCGAGCTCGCCCCAGAAGGCGCAGGTGCTGAGCCAGATCGAGGCGGCCCAGGGCGCTTTGAGTCAGCTCGTGGTCGGCAACCAGGCGGCCGGCGCGGCCAACGCGATGTCCATCCAGCTGCCGGCGGCCCACTTCCAGAAGCTCGAGGAGCGGCTGGCCGAGCGCGTGGGGATGTCGCTCTTCAAGAACAGCGCCGCGCCGGAAGGCTGGAAGCAATTCGTGAGCGTCACCAGCGACGTTATGAAACAGGCCAAAGAAGCCCAGGGTCGGTAGGCTTACACCGTCAGCTTCGCGAGGAGCATGGTAACCAGGGGCACCGCCGTCAGAATGAAGGGGATAAACTCCCAGCGGCGCCAGGGGCCTCCTCGGTAAGCCCAGCTGAGGCCGCCAACAGTGTATCCAATCCACACCAGAGCGGCCACCACAAGAACCCACTTCATCTCAGGTTTGGGCCTGAAATGGCTGAAGAACACTTGGAAAGCGGAGATCAGGAGCATGTTCCCCAAAAGGTAGGCCATCAAGAACCGCACCACAGCCCTTACGACCCTTACGGACAGTGTCACTTGGCCCAGACGCCCCTCTTAGCCCCAATAGCTTCCTGCTCAGCCTTCCACGCCTTTTGTAGGAAAGCGTCGTAGTCGGCTTCAGGCACCTGGAGACTGTCGCCCTCACAGGCGGTCATCGTGCGCCCCGGGCAGACGCCGTCGCGAACTAGCTCGAGGTTCAGGCACGACTCACCGTCCTTCAGCCAGACGTAGCTCCACCGCGATCTCGGATTGTCTTCTTCCCAAGGGCCGTCCCAAGGGCCGTTCGTCACGACAGGCAAGACGCGGGCCGAAGGGTGCCGGGCGACCCAATCAGCGACTCGTTGTTCAATGTCCGTTGTGGTGGGCGCTAACATCATGCCGTTGCCCATCAGCCAGTAAAGCGTCGACGGATCGGACTTGCGTTGACCTAGTGGCCCGCTCCACTCGATGTCGGATGCTCGCAATCCTGAGCAGCCGCTCAGCAGTAGGGCGGTAAGCATGAGCATTCTGAACACGTGACAGAATTGGGCAACCCATATGCTTTGTCTTGCAAAGCGAGCTTTACGCACTCTTTAGGAAGCGGTCGCCGATTCGCCCCGCCGGGGGGCATAACTTGGGCTAGGGGTTGGCCAGGAACTTCTGGCAGACTTTGACGATGCGCTCCGCCAGCTCTTCGGTGGACTGCGTGGCCAGCTCGTCCTCGAGTCCGCCGAAGCCGTCCCCGTCATCCGGATGCTGGGTCATGTCGCTGCGAAACAGAGCCACGGGACCGTCGAGCAGGGCGTTCGTCTTGTCCACGTCGATGATCTGCAGGTGGCCCGTGCCGCCGACCGAGACGTTGTAGCGGTAGGCGCTGCTCATCGGCACGCCGGCCGGGTTGGAGGAGTTCGGGTTGTTGTCCCCCGAGGTGTTGATCAGCTTCTGATCCTTGGTGAAGCGGACGCTCAGCCACACCAGCACGGGCGCCTCGAACTTCTTGCCCAGCTCGGCCGCCTGGTCGGGATCCATTGAGAAGCTGAGATCGAGACCGGAGAGCCTGGGATCGTTGGGATCGACCCAGACCATGTCCGCGCGCGGAGCCAGCTTCTCCACGTTTTGCTCGAGCATTTGCTGGAATTTGGCCGCGTCCACGGGCTTGTAGTCGCCCTCGAGCCGCAGCGGCAGCGCAATCACTTTCACCTTCTGGCCGGCCGGCGTCTGCGCCAGGGCGGACAGGCTCAGACAGCAGGCCAGCAGGGCCAGGCACAGGCGGACTCTCATCAGGGGGGCTCCTTACAGGGGGGAATGCCTTTGCTTGCCTCATCGGGCCCCAGGATTCCTGCCTGCGGCAGCGCGAAGCGGTCAGGCATGGCGACCATCCTGGTGCTGGATGATGACGATCTGCTGCGCGACACGATCGCCGAGAACCTCGAGGAGGAGGGCTACGACGTCCACCCCGCCGCCTCGGGGGCGGACGCGCTGGTGCTGGCGGCCGGAAAGCGCTTCGACCTGATCCTGGCCGATGTCCGCATGGCCGGGATGGACGGACTGGAGTGCCTGTCGGCGCTGCGCAAGCTCCAGCCCGAGGCCCGCAGCATCGTGATCACCGGCTTCGCCGACGAGGACGCTCCGGTGCGCGCCGTCCGGGCGAAGGCCGAGGACTACCTGCACAAGCCGTTCCGCCTCAACGAGATGCTGGATGCGGTCAAGAACGTCCTGGAGGCCCGCCAGCAGCGCGAGGCCCTGCTCTCGCGCCTGATGGCGAGCGCCCGCAAGCTGCTGACGCGCACTCCCGACCTCGAGTCGCAGCGCGACCAGGTCTTCAAAGCCTTTTACGTGGGGGTGCGCTCCAAGAAGCTGAGCCTGTCGGAGGCGCTCCACATCTGGGACCAGCTCGAGCCGCTCGAAGTGCAGCGCAGCCAGTCCAGCGAGGCCTACCGCTACCTGATGGACGTCATCACCGCTTTCCAGCGCACCGACATGTACATCCACCAGAAGCGCTCTCCGGGGCAGATCGAGACGCAACACTTTACCGAGTTCTTCGCAAAGGTGCGCTCGGGCGCGCTCAGCCAGGAGCAGGTCAAACTGGCGCCGTTCCTGCGCAGCCTCTCGCCGGCCGACATCGCCGCCTCGGACGAGACCACGGCGCTCTACGTGCAGGTCTGGAGCGCCCTTCCCTAGGCGAACGTTCCCAGGAGGAAGACCAGCGCCAGGGTGAGCGCGAGATGGGCGGCGGGCGCCAGCGCCAGGGCCGGGTTCCGCCGACGCCAGGCCAGCCCCAGGCTGATCAGGACCGTGAGCGGGTAAAGCCACAGCAATCCGACCAGCAAGAACATCTTGAGCGGAACCTCCTGGCCGGGGGAGTGCTCCAGCAGGCGGTGCGAAACGGAAATAAATCCCGCGGCGGGGACCAGGCTAAGGCTCCAGAGGAGCGTCAGAAGCACGAGCGGAAGCCGTTTCATCGGGGTCCGATTTCCTGGCCGAGGTTGTAACATCCTGGATCACATTCATGGGCCCGGCCCGGGATAGACTGCGCCCATGCAAATTGCCCAGGCAGTGGCGGGTAGAGGACCGGCTCCGCGCGGAGCCGTCCCCGTGGACATGCCCGGCGAGCCCACCCCGGGCCAGCCGGACGTCTTTCGCATGGTCAGCCTGGGAGACAGTCTCACCAGCGGAACCCAGGACGGCGTAACCGTGGAGGAGCGCCAGCAGCACGCCTTCGTGAAGCAGTTGGCCGACCATGCCGGCATTCCGTTCAACATGCCCTACCTGGACGGCAAGGGCATCCCGTTCAGCCCCTTCCAGGACAAGTCGGTCGACTTCGGCCAGAGCCAGCGCCAGATGCTCAAGCTGGGCGTGGCCGTGGCGCCGCTCGGGATCTACACCCACTTCATCGGCCAGCCGGAGTGGATCGCCCCGGTCTGGGACACGGTCCCGGGTTTCGGCCAGCGCACCGCCGAATCGCGGGACACCGTCGAGCACCCCCAGGGCAACTTCGCCGTGCCAGGCTCGGAGCTGCGCCACCTGCAGGAGACCGCCACCATGGGCGACTATCTGCGCGAGGTGCACGAGGGCCTGCAGGGCATCTCGTCGCTGGCTCAGGAAGTGCCGTTGATCCGCGCCACGCTGGGTAACGGCAAGAACGCCGGCAACGGCTCGCAGGCCGACCAGGCCCTGGCCAAAGATCCGCACCTGGCCGTCATCTGGGCCGGCGCCAGCGACGCCTACGCGGCCCTGTTCACGGGCCGCCTGGACGATAACGTCCTGACCCCGCTGGACGACCGCAACTGGACCTACCAGGTCACGAATCCGGTGACGGGCAAGTCCCACATGCAGACCGACGACGGGCCGCGCGAGGGTTTCCGGGCCCAGATGCTGGGGCACACCGGCCTGATTCCGCGCGTGCTGGGCGAGTCCAACGCCGAGATCATGCTGCTGAACCTGCCCGACCCCACCGTCGCGCCGATTCTGCGCGAGGTGGGCAAACCGGTGGGCGATCTGCCCTTCCGCGTGGTGCTCAAGGACGGTCAGGACGTCACCGAAGAGCTCGAGAAGATGGTGATCCCCAA
>JBDHVW010000020.1:0-99832 GCA_039809865.1 Vulcanimicrobiota bacterium | reverse complement strand
AGGGCCGAACAAGAAGAAACTCTGGCCCGGGTCCTGAAAGAATCTCCCTATAGTCGCCATTATGGGTCGCAAATTGGCGACTTCATCGCCAGAATCCTACCGAATCTTGAGGTAGACCAGGAAGGCCAGGAACACGCCGATCACGGTGACCGCGTAAGCCGCCAACCACGGAGCCGGCAGCGCCCAAGCCCAAGCCCCAAAAACCTGAACTCCTCCTAAAGTTTACAGCCTTTCGAAAGGAATCCAAACCCCGTTCCGAAGGGGTGCTCAAGTTCCTTAAGGCCCGAAACAAACTCGCCCGGTTGCGGTTCGAATTGCACAGGGGGACTGACATTCAAGGGAAACGATCTTGCGAAAGCTCTGGTTCGGTATAGCGGTCTGTGTGGCCCTCCTGAGAGGGTCGGCCGGGGCACAGGAGGTCTCCCCCTCGCCGAGCCCCTCCCCCGCCCCCGTTCCGGTGCTCTCCTCTCCCCCACCTGCCTTCGCCACGCCCGAGGATCCGCCGCTGACGATGGATGAGGCGGTCGACATCGCGCTGACCCACCATCCGACCGTGGCCAGCGGAGTCTATACCGCGCGCGCGGCCGAGAATCGCATCGGCCAGGCAGAGTCCAACTACTGGCCCCAGCTCGACCTTTCCGGCTCCTTTCGCCACTCCGAGAACTCCCGCACCGTGGCCGTCCAAACGCCCACCGGCGTGGCCGTGCAGACCGTGCCCGGCACCACCAGCCGGACCAGCACTAACAACAGCGCGACCCTCCAGCTGGGCCTCACCCAGACCCTCTTCGACCCGACTCTGGGGCCCCGCGTGGAAGCCGCCGAGCAGGGCTACAAGGCCAGCGGGTTCGACCTCGACCGCGACCGGCAGGACGTGATGGCCGAAGTGCGGCGCCAGTTCCTGATCACGCGCAACAGCCAGGATCTGGTCACGATCGCCCTGGAGCAGGTGGAGACCGACCAGGCCCACCTGCGCGAGGCGCAGGGCTTCTACGAGGTCGGCACGCGGGCGCGCATCGACGTGCTGCGCGCACAGGCCACGCTGGCGCAATCGGAGCTCAACCTCGAGAAAGCCAAGAACGCGCTGGCCGTCAACTGGGTCAACCTGAACGTGGCCATGGGGCTGCCCAGGAACTCCCGTTACCGGCTGGCCGAGGAGCCGCAGGAGCTGGACCCTTCCACCATCGAGCTGCAGCCTCTGCTGGACACGGCGCTGGCCAACCGCCCCGAGCTGAGCGGCCTGCAGGCCCGCCTGCGCGCCACCCTGGCCAACCTCGAGGCCACTTACGCCGGCACTCTGCCGCGCCTCTCCGCCAACGCCGGCTACAACCTGAGCGGGGATCCGTCGCCCCTCGATCCCAGCTGGTCCATCGGCGTCACGCTGAGCTGGAGTATTTTCGACGGCTGGCTGACCAGATACCAGGCGCTCGAGGGCATCAACAACGCCAAGGCTCAGGCCGAGGACCTGCGCAAGAGCCAGAACGACGTCTACCAGCAGGTCGAGTCGAGCTATCTCGACTGGAACACCAATTTCCGCTCCATCCAGCGGGCCCGCATCAACGAGCAGGCGGCCGCGGAAGCTTTCAACATCGCCCGAGAGCGTTACCGCGTGGGGGTGGGGAGCTACCTCGAGTTCCTTGACGCCGAGCTGGCCTGGCGCCAGGCCCAGGTGGAGCTGGTGCAGGCGCAGACCGACTACCACACCTCCCGGGTCAATCTCGAGCGCGCCATCGGCGTGACCGACCTCGAGCGCCTGCCGCCCTCGAAACCGCCCGTGGTGGCCGATCCCATTCCCGATACCAAAGACGAGGAGCCCTGACATGCGCAAGATCGTGATCATCGTGATGGTGCTCCTGGTCGGCCTGGCGGTCTACTACTACGTGAGCCAGGAGAGCGCGGCGGACAAGCCCAGGTACCGCACGGAGGCGCTCACCCGCGGGGACGTGGCCGCCAAGGTCAGCGCCACCGGACAGTTACAGGCCGTGACCAAGATCACCGTGGGCTCCGAGGTCTCGGGCAAGATCGAGCAGCTCTACGTCGATTTCAACTCGCGCGTCAAGAAGGGCGATATCCTGGCCCAGATCGACCCGTCCACATTCCAGGCCCAGGTCGAGCAGCAACAGGCGAGCCTGAGCGACGCCCAGGCGGCCCTGGACGGGGCCGTGGCCAACCGGACGAACGCCGAGGCCAGCATCCACCGCAGCGAGGCCACCATCCAGTCGGCCCGCGCCGCCATCGAGCAGGCGACCGCCCAAGTGGCCAACAGTAAAGCCGCCTACGAGGCCGCCCAGGCCAACATCGACCGCGGGAAAGCCGACCTCGACAACACCCGGGTCGACTACGAGCGAGCCGCCGAGCTGAAAAAGCGCGACCTGATCGCCCAGTCCGAGGTGGATGACGCCCGCGCGCTCTACCGCCAGTCCCAGGCCTCCCTCAGCGCCCTGGAGAGTCAGAAGGAGGCGGCCCTGGCCACCTACCGCTCGACCCAGGCGCAGTTGAGCGCCCGACAATCGGACCTCCTGTCGGCCCAAACCGAGCGCGACGGCGCCATCGCCCAGGCCGCGGCCAGCTCCGCGAGCGTGCGCAGCGCCCAGGCGCGCGTGCGGCAGTCGCAGGCCAATCTCGAGCAGGCTCAGGTCAACCTGGGCCGCACCACCTTGCGCTCCCCGATCGACGGTATCGTGCTCGACCGCAAGGTGACCATCGGCCAGACCGTGGCCGCGCAATTCCAGGCCCCCGACCTCTTCACGCTGGCCCAGAACCTCGACCAGATGCAGGTCGAGGCGGCCGTCGACGAGGCCGACATCGGCCAGGTCAAGACCGGGGCGACCGCGAGCTTTACCGTGGACGCCTTCCCCGAAGAGACGTTCGAGGGCACGGTCACCGAGGTGCGCAAGGCGCCCGTGGTGACCTCCAACGTGGTCACCTACACCGTGATCATTCGCACGCAGAACAAAGGATTGAGGCTGATGCCGGGCATGACGGCCACCGTGGGCATCCAGGTCGACACCCGCGAGGACGTGCTGCTCGCGCCCAACGAGGCGCTGCGCTTCCAGCCGCCCGAGGGGGCGTTGAAGAACCTGCGGAGCGCTTCCCCCTCTCCGGAGGATTCGCCCCGGGCCAGTCGCTCGCCCGGCGGTCGCCGGGGAGGAGCGCGCGGCGGACCTCGCCTTTTCACGCTCGAGAACGGCGAGCTCAAGCCACATCGCATCAAGACCGGCATCACCGATGGCCAGAACACCGAGATCACCGAGACGGACGACCTCAAGGCAGGCGACCAGGTCGTCGTGGAGACCATCACCAGCACGCCCAAGCCGGTCTCTACCGGCGGTTCGAGCGGCGGCCAGCGAGGCGGCGGTCGCAGCGGACCGAGGCTCTTCTGACGTGAGCGATGCCGTCATCGAGGTCAGGGACCTGACCCGCACCTACCAGACCGGCGAGGTCGAGGTGAAGGCCCTGCAGGGCGTCAGCTTCACGATCTGGCGAGGCGACATGGTAGCGATCATGGGCCCCTCGGGCTCGGGGAAGTCGACCACGATGAATACGCTCGGTTGCCTGGACCGGCCCACCAGCGGCTCGTACAAGCTCGACGGCATCGAGGTCTCCACCCTGTCGCGCGACGAGCTGGCGCGCATTCGCAACCAGAAGATCGGCTTCGTCTTCCAGGGCTTCAACCTGTTGGCGCGCACGAGCGCGCTCGAGAACGTCGAGCTGCCGCTGCTCTACGGCAACACCTCCAGCTCGGCCGAGCGGGTGGCGCGGGCCACCGAGGCGCTCGAGAAGGTGCTGCTGGGCAAACGCCTCGACCACGTTCCCACGCAGCTCTCGGGCGGCGAGCAGCAGCGCGTCGCCATCGCCCGCGCGCTGGTCACCCGACCCGCCCTGATCCTGGCGGACGAGCCGACCGGAAACCTGGACACGAGAACCAGCGTCGAGATCATGAAGTTGTTCCAGGAGCTGAACGAGACGGGCATGACCATCGTGCTGGTAACCCACGAGCTCGACATCGCGCAATACTGTAAGCGCACCATCATGTTCCGCGATGGCCAGATCGTCTCGGACGAGAAGGTCGCCGATCGCCTCAATGCCGCCCACGAGTTGGAGCAGCTGAAGTGAACCTGATGCTCACGCTGCGCGTGGCCCTGCGCGCGCTGCTGCGCAACCGGATGCGCACGTTCCTCACCATGCTCGGCATGATCATCGGCGTGGCCGCCGTGATCAGCATGCTCGCGATCGGCACCGGTGCGCAGCAGAGCGTGCAGGCCAGCATCGCCAGCCTGGGCACCAATACCCTGATCATCATGGCCGGCTCCTCCAACACCGGCGGTGTCCGCAGCGGCGCGGGAGGCCGGTCCACCCTGACCCCGGCCGACGTGGAAGCCATCCTGGACCAGTGCTCGGCGGTGGCGGCGGCCACCCCGCTGGTGCAGCAAGGCGCGCAGCTCATCTACCAGAACCAGAACTGGTTCTCGCAGGTCTCGGGGGTCTCGCCCGACTACACGATCGTGCGCAACTGGCCCGTCGCCGACGGACGGTTCCTGACCGACGACGAGGTGCGCGTCAGCGCCAAGGTCTGCGTGCTCGGGAAGGTGGTGGCGGACAACCTGTTCGCGGGCGAGGACCCGCTGGACAAGGTGATCCGCGTGCGCAACATCCCGATGAGAGTGATCGGCATCCTGAGCGAGAAGGGCGACTCCGCCTTCGGAGGCTCGCAGGACGACGTGATCATCGTGCCCTACACCACCGCGATGCGGCGCGTGTTCCGCACCGACTCCCTGCGCACGGCCCTGATCAGCGCGACCACGGCCGATGACGTCACCAAAGCCCAGGATCAGGTGACGTCGCTCTTGCGTGAGCGCCACAAAATCCCCCAGGGCGACGAGGACGACTTCACCATCCGCTCCCAGGCCGAGTTCGCGGCCACCGCCAACCAGTCCACCCAGGTCTTCACGATGCTGCTGGGCGGCATCGCCAGCGTGTCACTGCTGGTCGGCGGCATCGGCATCATGAACATCATGCTCGTCAGCGTGACCGAGCGCATTCGCGAGATCGGCATCCGCATGGCCCTGGGCGCGCGCGGGACGGACATCCTGCTGCAATTCCTCGTGGAGGCTGTCGTGCTCAGCCTGATGGGCGGCGCGCTGGGGGTTGTCCTCGGCTGGGCCCTGGCCCAGCTGGCCAGCAAGTTCTCGCAGTGGCCCCCGGTGGTTTCGATGGGCTCCATCCTGCTCGCCTTCGGGTTTTCGGCCTTCGTGGGGGTGTTCTTCGGCCTCTATCCGGCCTTCAAGGCCTCCCAGTTGGACCCCATCCAGGCTCTACGGCACGAGTAACTAACGGGTACGGTCCAGTGCAAAGCTCGTCAGGTCGCCGTTGAAGCGAATCCCCCGCGCGGGCACCACGTTTCCATCGGCCCCGGTTGGGAAGACGTTGATTCGCTTGCCCACGCTGGCATAGATATCGCCCGTGAAATGGTCGACCAACAGGGGCCCCAGAGTGCCGGGCTGGTCCAGGACTGCGTTCGCGCCGATCACCAGTTGTTGCAGTCCGGGCGCGGCATCGAGGTTGCCGGCGTACCGCGCCAGGCTATTGGTCGTCAGGCCATCCTCGGCTCGGGGTAGCGAAAGCGCTATCAAATTGGCGTTGTTGCGGCCAGGCGTGCCCGCGGGTGACAGGTCGAGCGCCAGACCCACGGGACGACCCAACAGGGTGGTCGTCGTCCTGCCGAAGTCGTGGATTGCCAGCGAGCTGAGCTTACCCACGAAGATGATGTCGCGGAAGCGCTCGCTGAGCACCGCGGCCGACAACTCGCCGCCCGCGAGTAAGAAACCGCTGGTGGTCCCCAGGGTCGACGCGGGTCCGAACGTGGAGTGCGAGGTGATCAACTCGTCGCGGGTGGCGTTGAGCAGAAACAAAGTCCCGTCCGAGATGAATTGAAGCGTGCGCGCGGGGGTCACCGACCCATTCAAAGTGCTGGCTCGCTCGAGCTGATGAACTTTCGAGGTCCCCAGGAAGTCGCCTGACAGCACGTACAGGCGATCGTTGGCCACGTCCAGAACGACCTGCTTGACCCGCGGCTCGAATGCGGCGCTGGTGATGACGGCGGTCGGTACGGGAAGTCCGTTCCGAATCGTCACGACGTCATCGAAGCGCAAGATCGCATTGCCTTCATTGGCGACATACAGCTTGCCGGGAGTGGGAACAATGGTGGTAAAAACGTCGGTGGCCGCGTTATTGTCCGACCGAACGAGCAGCGAGTCGTTGCTGGCAAAGGCGATGCGGCTCCCATTGCGGGCCACCACGGGTCCGTCGCGGGCAGGCACGGCCGGGCTTCCGGTATCGGTCACGACCCCCCCTTCGACCGCCATCTGGTCGTTGGAGAGGTTGACCCGGCTGATGACGCCGGTCACGCGGTCCAGGACGAAGACATCGGTGCGCGCATTGCCATCGTTGGAGACCAGATCGCTGCGCGACGAAGCGAAGGTGAGGAATCGCCCGTCGGCCGAGAGAGATGGGGCGCCTACAGCGGCAAACGAGTTCGGGCGAGGAATCTCCGTCGTCGTCCCGGCGGCCCGGTCGAGCAGCAGGAGACGGTGGTCCTGGCTGTGCACCGCCACC
The DNA here is from genome assembly GCA_039809865.1 of Vulcanimicrobiota bacterium. Classification (GTDB taxonomy): domain Bacteria; phylum Vulcanimicrobiota; class Xenobia; order Xenobiales; family QWHO01; genus QWHO01. Next base: position 93,220 of record JBDHVW010000020.1, on the reverse strand, counting down.
AGGTTGCCGTCCCGCGAGACCGCGCAGGCAAAGGCGGAAGGTTGATCCAGCAGCCGGGCAAACTGTCCCGTGGCCCGGTTGAAAACGACGACTCCCGCCGGAACGCGATCGTTTCCGGACGAGGAGAAGAAGATCTGGCCGGCGTCAGGCGTGATGGACGGGTGCGAGAAGTTGCCGGATTGGGTGTCCGTGGAGGTCCTGGTGATCAGGGTCCCGGTCGCGGTGACGACGTCGAAGAGAAGAATCTGGTTCGGACTCCCACCGCTGCTGCCCCGCAGGATGACGAGACTGCCGTCCTCCGAGATCCGCGGCTCGTCCCCGAGGACGAAATTGATCGTATTGGTGCCGACCGTGACGGCCTTGGGAATGAAGAAGCGGGCCCCGCGCGGCTGGACCAGGTCGCGCAGGAACACTCCCCCATCCTGCTGGGCGTAGACGACGAAGCGGCCATCGCCGGAAATGTCCGGCTCGCTGTCGAGCGGTCCCGAGGAGACGACCTTGACTTCGCCCGTGGCGCGGTTCTTCCGGAAAATGCGCACGGTTCCAGTCGGGGGCGGCGTGCCCGGCACGAGGTTGGTGGCCGCCGAGGCAAAAGCCACGAAATTGCCGTCCGAGCTCAGAGCCGGTTGCGAGCTGGCGCCGTTGGCCCCGGCCTGATTCTGGCTGATCAGGCCAATCTCGCGCGTCTGCCCTACCAGGGCGAGCTCGGACACCGTAACCTCGACGGTCGAGCCGTTCAGCGCGACCTCCTGGTCGGAGAGGCCGAGCCGGTTGCCCTGAGCGTCGAATGCGTTGACCATCAGCCTTACGCTGCTGCCCGGGAGCGCCTGAAAGAGGAACTCGGACTGAGCCGGGAGGTCGAGCGTGGCCTGAGCCAGCACCTCGTCGGTCTCGAGAGCGCGCACCTCGATCGCAGCCGTGGCTGTCTCGGCGGGGAGATTCTGCACCAGCACCCGCAAATTGGAAACCTGGACGACCTCTTGAGCGGCGACGGCTCCGTCGTCATTGACGGGTCCGGAGGATCCCCCGCACCCGAAAAGGGCCAGGGCCGTGCCGATCGCCAGCAGGTAGCGTCTCAGTTGGCGTAGACCTTGGCGGGGGGCTTCTCCGACGGCCGGTAATTCTCCAGCGCCGCGACCAGACGCTGCGCGCGCTGCAGCACGTCGGTCTGGGCCAGCATCCAAACCCGGGCGGGCTGGGAGAGCGGCAGGTTGAACGTGAGCAGGTCCATCCAGATGCCAGGCCGGGCGCGCAGGTGAAGTTTCTGCAGGTCGCCGGGCAGCCCGGGAACCTGCCGGATCAGCGTCCCCAACCGCTGATAATGCTCGAGCACCTCGGGATGGTCGTTGTTGCGGTCGGGGCACGTCTGCACCTCCACCGCCCAGGGTCCGTCATTCTCGAAGACCACGCGGTGCAAGCCGCCGAATTTGTAGTTGGCGCCGTGGGCCATCTGCTGGATGAAGTCGAGGCGCACCAGACAACCCAACAGCGGATGCCCTTCGGGGCGCATCACCAGGACCTCGCCCGGGGTCAGCAACTCCAGGCCCGGCAGACAGGGCTCCCCGACATGGACGGTCATGTACACTCCCGGATAAAGCACGGCCGGGAAGTCGATCTTGCGCAGGCGGTCGGTCACCCGGGGGATTTCACCTTCCGTCTTGCAGGGTCCTCCGCAGGCGTACGGTCAGCCGCTCGCGCACTTCGACGGGCAACTCCACGTAGAGGGACTGGCCGCGATAGAGCATGAGAGTGCGGCGGGTCGCGCTGACCACGATCTCGCAGTCGGGACACTCTTGCATATGGCGCTCGATGGCCGCGCACAGCTCGGCTTCGAGCTCTCCATCCAGGAAATCGGCCAGAGCCTTCTTGAGCTTCTCGCAAGTCATTGCGTCACCCCCACGTAGTCGGAGAGCAGCTCGCGCAGCTTCAGCCGCGCCCTCAAGAGCCGCGTTTTGACGTTGGGAATCTCGAGGTCGAGCACGTCGGCGACCTCCTGAGTGCTGAGCCCCTCCACGTCGCGAAGCCAGAAGACGGCGCGGTAGGCGGGAGGAAGCTGGTCCACGGCCTGGACCAGCCGCCGGCGCAACTCCTCGTGCTCGGCCATCGTCTCGGGATCGGTGGTCCAGTCGGTGGCGGGGAGGTCGAAGCCCTTCTCCTCGTCCAACCAGAGCTCGAGCTTCTTCTTGTCCTTACGCAGGCGGGTGAGGGCCTGGTTGGCGGCGATCCGGTAGAGCCACGTCTTGAAGCTGGACTGGCGGCGGAAATCCTTGAGGTGGGTGTAGGCGGATAGGAACGTGTCCTGCAGCACTTCCTCAGCGTCGGCGGCGTTGTGGAGCATCTTGAGCCCCAGGTGGTAGACGCCACTGGCGTGCCGTCCCACCAGCTCTTCGAACGAGGCGTAATCGCCAGCCGAGGCGAGCTCGACCAGCTTGTCGTCGTGTCTGAATCCTTCGGGCGGTTCTTGCATCTAAACGGGTGAAAGGAAGGTTTTTCTCAGAATGTCCGTTACCGCTGTCAATCAGTCTCAGTTCGCCACCGAGGTGCTGCAATCGCCGATCCCGGTCCTGGTCGACTTCTGGGCCACGTGGTGCCCCCCCTGCCGCGCGCTCGCTCCCGAGCTCGAGAAGGTGGCGGAGCGCTTCGCCGGCCGCGTGAAGGTCGTGAAGGTGGATGTCGACTCCAATCAGGAGCTGGCCAACCAGCTCAAGATCCGCGGCATCCCCCAGTTGTTCCTGTTCAAGGACGGAAGACCGATCGATGGTCGGACCGGCTTTGCCGATGCCGACGTCCTGGCCGCCCACCTGGAAAAGGCTCTCAGCCAGGCCGCCTGACCCTCAAGGGGATCACCAGCTCCCCGGCGAAACTCCGAACGCATGTTCGGGAAATCGCGCTCCGCCTTTCTGGTCTGGAGTATCGGGTTGCTGGTGATTCTCGGTCCGTTCATCTCGGACACCGAGTCGCTGGTGGGTCATCTCGTGGCCCGCCTGTTGATCACGGCCGTGCTCGCTTCCGGTGTCTATGCCGTGTCGCGCCGCCCGTCCCACCTGCGCATCGCTCTGGTGCTGCTCATTCTGACCGTAATCGGGTCGGTCACGATGATGCTTTTCCCGACCTGGCCCGTGATGGTGGCCAACCTGGCCATGGGGGCCCTGTTCTACCTGATGCTCTGCCTGCTGCTGATCCACCACATCCTGGCGGCGCGGCACGTGACGGCCGACACGATCTACACTTCCATCGCGGCCTACATGATGTTGTCGGCGACCTTCGCCGTGCTCTACTTGCTGGCCGATGCGCTGCAGCCGGGTGCCGTCACGGGGGCCATCCATCGCCATCCCCCGCTGCCGTTCAGCATCCTGGACGCGCTCTATTTCAGCACCACCGTGTTGACCTCGGTCGGTTTCGGCGACATTCTGCCGGTTTCCGGCATGGCGCGCGCCGTCTCGGTGCTGGAGATGTGGGTCGGCCAGCTTTACCCGGCCGTGCTCATCGCGCGCCTGGTGGGCATGTATGCGAGCTTGCAGCCCGAGCGGGACTGCGAATAGCCTTTAGAAGGTAACCGGCGGCTGAGCCTGCTGCTGCTGCGGCCGGGCGTCGCCCGCTCCGAACTGGACCGGGGCGCCCTGGTTGCTGCCAACCTGCGGCGGCGCCGGCTGATTCGTGCCGAACTGGGCCGGGGGCTGCCACTGGCCCTGGGGCGGCGCCCAGGTGGGCGGCTGGCCCTGAACCTGCTGGGGCGGAGCCCAGGTCGGCTGCTGCGGCTGCTGGGCGGGGCCCTGCGGGGGCTGCCAGGCCTGGGGAATCTTGCTCTGACCGCGCTTCTCGAGCGCCCACATCACCGCGGTGGTCGGGCCGCCCAAGAGGCCGGGCAGCGCCACCAGGCCGGTCGCTGCGTCGCCGCCACCCAGAGCGGCCGAGATCCCGGTGGCCGCCATGCTGAACGCGGTGATGCGCGCCGCCATATCGGTCTTGTTGCCGCCCGCTTTGAGGGCACCGAAGCTGTTGTCCTTGTTGACGAAGGTCAGGGCCACCGCGGCCAGCCCGCCCAGGGCCACGGGAACACCGATCGCCTGGAGCACCGCGTCCGAGGCGCCGCACAGGGCCGTAACGGTCAGCGCCGTGGCGCCGAGGGCCGTATAACGGCTGATGGTGTCGACCGTCGAGCGTCCGCCGCCGGAGGTGTAGCCGTCGGTCTGCTGGGGCGCCCCGTTCTGCTGCGGGGGCTCGTAGTTGCGGACCTGGGGCTGCCAGTGATTCGCGGCGTTCGGACCAGTCATCGTGACATTCATTGCGGCGGGACCTCCGATGTTTCTGCTGTGTGAACATCCTACCGAGGCACCCTGAAAGTGTTCTGAACGTCAGTCGGTCTTGAGGATCGTCTGGCTCTCCTGGCACTTCGGGCAGTAGCCCATGACGATGCCGCAGTCAAAGAATCCGCCGTCCTCGTAACGGTCGCAGGAGCCCAGGTGGAAGGCGCGCCCTCCGCACCGGGCGCAGGCAGGCTCCTCCTTGATGCGGTGGGCGTGCTTGTCGCTGGTGATCTCCAACTGGAGCGATTCCCGCCCGCACTCGACGCAGCGGATGTACATGGCTCCGATGAAGTCGGCCGGGTCGCTGCTGGGCTCGTGCTCGAGCCGGGGGACGAGGACGGTCTCCCCACATTCGCATTCGAGCAGACGGAAGCTGAAGCTGACGTCTTGCGACGCCGTCCCCTCGCCCAGCTTCTCCCCCGTCACCTGGCTCAAAGCGCGCCAGGCTTCACTCTTTTCCACTTTGCCGCTCCCAGGATCGAATCTTTCGCGTGAGGAAATTCCAAGACCATGCGCACTCCCCTTCCCGTCGATCGCCGCCGCAACCTGAGCGACGAGGAGTTCACCGCCGCCTACGGCCGGCCGGGCATCCCGGTCGTCATCGAGGATCTGGCGACCTCGTGGCCGGCCGCTTCCCGGTGGACCCCCTCGTTCTTTCGCTCGCAATATGGCCACTTGCGCGTCACGGTGGGTCGGGCGGCCCGCAAGACGGAGCTCCCCGTGAAGATGTCCCTGGACGAGTACGTGCGCTACATGCAATCCACCACGGAGGAGCGCCCCTGGTATTTGACCAGTTGGGACTTCACGGTGGATTGCCCGGAGCTCTTGTCCGACTTCACGCTGCCGCGTTACTTCGCGGAGGACTACATCGTGCGGGTCCCGGTCGAGCTGCGCCCCCGGCTGCTGTGGATTTTCATGGGCCCACCGGGGTCGGGCTTCCGGCTCCATGTGGACGTGGGCCACACCGCGGCCTGGAACGCGCAGCTCTCCGGCCGCAAAGAGTGGGTGCTGTTCGAGCCCGAGGCTCCGGTCTACGACGGTCGTCCGGACGCTTTCAATCCGGACCTGACGAAGTTTCCCCGGATGGCGGATGCCCAGCCATATGTCTGCACCCTGGGCCCGGGGGACGTGATTTTCACGCCTTCGCGCTGGTGGCACCAGACGCGCATTCTGGAGACCTCGATGTCCGTCACGGGCAACTACTGCAACGACACCAATCTGGAAGGAGTGCTGCGCTACCTGCGCGCCTCCGAGAACGAAGAGATGATAGCCCTGGCCAACGAGTTAGAGAAACTGGCGCGGAGTCCGACCGCTCTGGAGTCAGTCTACCCGGAAAAGTGAGATTCTACCGATACCGGGTAGACGTCTACCCGCAAAGGCGAGATTCTACCGATTCCGGGTAGAATCTCCCGGGGTCAGGCCCAGTCGAAGAAGCTCAACATGCGCGTGTAGACCTGGGGGCTCTGGATCAGCTCTCCGTGGCCGCACTTCTCGTCGAGCACCTCGACCGCCGTATCCTCGAGCTTGAGGCTCTGCTCGGGCACCATCCCGTCGCCCCTGCGCAAGAGCCCGTGCGTGCCCACGGTCTTCTTGCCGTTCGAGCCGAGGCACAGCACGTCTTCCACGCGGCTCTTCTGGAGGGGCCAGCGGCTGTTGAGGTCCTCGCGCTTGTCGGAGTGCGGCCGGAGCCACTCGAGCGAGCCTTTGTCCTCCTGCGTGACCTGCTTGATCGCGAGGAGCCAGTCGGTGTCCCAGCCACGGTTCTTGCCCTCGAGGAGGTGATGGGACAGCCCGGCCAGGCCGGCGCCCTGGTGGGGCGTGGCCAGGAAGAGAACCTTGCCCATATTGGGATGCTCGTGCTGGTCAATCCAGACGCGCGTCTCGAGGCCGCCCATGCTGAAGGGCATCATGTCCATGGTGGCGCCGTCGGTCAGGCGCTGAATGGTCTGGAGGTTCTGGGCGAACTCGGGCTGGGCATCGTCGGGCGCCGTGGACGCGCTCTCGAGCAGGCTGACGAAGACTTTCAGGTCCTTCGGAGGCGCGGTCAGCTCGGCGGTGCAGTGCGGGTCGGAGTAGACCTTTCCGCTCTTGATGTAGCCGACCGCTCCGCCATTGCAGCCGTTCTCGGTCAGCTTCTCGGTCACCGGTCCGAAGCGGTCGGGACGGGTGTGCCACCCGGCCACGAAGACGATCGGGCGTTTCAGGGTGGCGTGCGGCAGGGGCCCGAGCTCGCTGGGAGGGATGTTCGGCTTGCGCGGAGCGGGGGTCTTGCCCAGCGCGGCGGCGGCCTTCCCGGCGTAGTGGGCCACCGGCCCGAAGAGCGCTCCCTTACAGGCGTTGGCCGCGCTGTTCAGGGCGGTTCTGGCGAAACCCCTGGCGGGGCGCTTGCTCACTACAGGCGGCGCGGAGACCTGCACGCTATCGGTGGGCCCCACCTGGGGCGAGGACACCGAGCTCACAGGCCGCTCACACCGCGCGAACACAGGGCTGTACTGCCCGACTCCGGCGATCATGCGATCAGCCTAGCGCAGCAGGCTGAAAAGATATTGAACCAGAGCCCCGGCGGGTGTTGACAGGAATTTCACACCGGGACACATCCTGTCAGCATCTTGCCGAATCTGGCAAAGATCGGGGCCTCCCTGGACCCGAGCGGCAACTTCTAAGCTAGACGCAAGAAGCCGAAAGGAGCGCCGTATGAGCATTCACGGCCTGGATCCGGTTGCCCGCCTCGAGGACGCGAGCAAAGAGGGATTGCTGCCCACCCACGCCCTGCCCGGTGCGGCCCTGGCCCGGGCCGATGGGGGCGGAGGAATGGCTCCCTCCAGCGGGTCTCGGCCGGTGGACGAAGTCGCCTCGATCTCCCCCGCGGGCCCCGCCCTGGACCAGGACTTCCTCAAAAACCTGACCTCCGGCTACGACGCTCCCGGGGCCGGTCGCAAACCCGGGGCCGGACGCCGACGCGGAGTCCGCTCCGGGCGTAGCCGCCGGCGCGCGGCCGGGGCGCGGGGAACGCGCAGAAATCGCGGGCCGCGCGCCCGGGGAAACCGGCGCGCCCAACGGGGGCATCGCGCCCAACGCGGCCAACGTACGCACCGCGGCCGGCAGTCCAACTCGCCCAACGCGGCCCCCAGCGGAGAAGTCCGCGACTTCATCGGAAGCGCGGCCCGCGCCTACGGAGCCAACCCGCGCGTCCTGACCGAGATGGCCCGCCGGGAATCAGGCTTCCAGACGGGCGTGGTCAACAACTGGGACTCCAACGCCCGCCGCGGCACACCCTCGCGAGGACTGTTCCAGTTCATCCAACCCACCTTCAACAGCTTCGCCCCCAGAGCCCGGGCAGCCAACCCCGCCGCCTGGGCCAACATGGGCCCTCTGAACTGGCAAGACTGGCGCCAGCAGTCCCTCGTCGCCGCCTGGGCCGTGGCCAACGGACACGGACGCCACTGGTCCACCTACCGCGCTTCGGGCGGGCACTGACTGACGCAGGCCTTCAGCGCCGCCGGGCGAGGTGCTCCTCGGCCTTGTTGGTGATCACCCCGTCGACGCCCGCGGCATCCATGGCGGACCACGCTTTGGGATCGTCCACGGTCCAAGACATGACGCCGATCCCGGCGGCATTGAGCTCGCCGATGATGTGCTGGTGGGTCGAGAGGCTGGACCAGTCGGGGTTGAAGGAAGCCAGGTGATACTTCTGGGCGATCGCCACCGCGTCGTCGGTGGCCGGCGCCAGCAGGGCGATGTCGAGCTCGGGCTGGATCGCGTAGGCGTCCTCCAATACCTGGGTTTTGGTGCTCTGCAGCACGACCTGGTCGAGCATTCCGCGTTCCTCGACCGCGCCGATGATGGTCTCCATCTGCGCGCGGTCGGCCTTCTTGACGTCCAGCAAGAGGAGCGTCCCCGGATGGGCCTTAATCGCGTCGAGCTGCTCGGCCAGCGTGGGCACGTGCTCTCCCGCGAAGGAGGGTGAGAACCAGCTGCCCGCATCCAGTCGGGCGATCTCGGACGAGGTCATCGAGGTGATCAAACCGGTGCCGTCCGTGGTGCGCTCGACCGATTCGTCGTGCATCACGACCGGGACGCCGTCGGCTGAGATCCAGACGTCGTTCTCGACGAACTCGGCCCCGGAGGCGATCGCGGCCCGCGTCGAGGCCATGGTGTTCTCGGGATACCGGGCGCTGGAGCCGCGATGGGCGATGGTCATGGCGCCCTCCTCGGTCGTGCGCACCCACGGCCCGCTGGTGTCGGGAGTGAGGTGCACGGTGTCGATGGGGGCGGCTCCGCCCAGGGCGGCCACGGTGGACATCATGGCGGCGGCCAGGATGACTTTGAACCCCTTGCCGCTCGGCATGCCAATGGTCATGCCGGCAGTATGCCCGGCAGCCCTGAAACCAGGCTGAAAGGCCCCGGTAGAGAAGGGATTGCCCGTGAGATCGCTTTACGTCATCCTGGAGGCCTGCGCCCAGCGGCTCGGAGTCAGCGTTGCCGACGCCGAGTGACAGCCACGCGGGGGTGGTCGCCTACCGCACGAACGGCGACAGCCTCGAGATTCTCCTCGTCACCTCGCGCCGAACCGGCGAGTGGGGCCTGCCCAAAGGCCATCTCGAGCCCGGGATGACGGCCGCCGAGGTGGCCACGATGGAGGCGTTCGAGGAGGCCGGAGTGCAGGGCGCGATCCTGGGGGAGCCCCTGGGGAGATACGTCCGCCGCGGCTCCACGGTCGTGGTGTTTGCCATGGAAGTCGGAAAGGTCCTCGAAAGGTGGCCCGAGGAGTCCGAGCGCCGGCGCGCCTGGTTTGCGCTCGACCAGGCGGTGGCCGCGGCCCCCGAGGCGGAGCTGAAGAGCCTGCTGAGCCAGCTCCGTCCGAGTCGGCCCGGTCCTGGGTAGACCAGGGGGAACGAGAGGAACTTACGGGCTTGAGGGACAAACAGCGCCATCTTATGGCGATTGCAATCGTAGGTATGGGCGCCGTGCTGCCCGGAGCCAAAAACCTGGACGAGTTCTGGCAGAATCTCAAGGCGGGCAAGAGCGCCGCGCGCGAGGTTCCGCCCGAGCGCTGGAGCTTCCAGCCTCAAATCGGACGCGGACCCGACCAGGTGGCTTCCCGCGTGGCCTGTCTCCTGGACGAGCCTCCCTCGGTCGGCGAGCTGGCCCTGCGAGCCGGCAAGGAGGCCTTCGCCCAGGGCAAGACCGCCCGCCTCGACCGCAGCCGCGTCGGGGTCGTGCTGGCCGCCATCGCGCTGCCCACCCGAGGCTCGTCGCAGCATAGTCTCAGCGTGCTCGAGGACGGCGCGGGGCAGGCCGAGGATCGCTCCCCCGTCAGCCTGCCAGCCGCCCAGCTGGCGCGCGAGCTCGGGCTCGGCGGCGGCAGCTACACTCTGGACGCCGCCTGCGCCTCCAGCCTCTACGCTCTCAAGTTCGCCTGTGACGAGCTGACCGCGGGACGAGCCGACGCCATGCTGGCCGGAGGGCTCAACAGCGCCGACAGTCTCTACACCCAGATCGGCTTCACCGCGCTGCAGGCTCTCAGCGCCAGCGGGATCTGCGCCCCCTTCGACCAGCGCGGCGACGGACTGGTCGTGGGCGAAGGCGCCGGCATCTTCCTGCTCAAGCGCCTCGAGGACGCGCGACGCGACGGCGACAAGATTTTTGGCATCATCCGGGCCATCGGGCTCTCCAACGACACCGGCGGCAGTCTGCTGGCCCCCGACAGCGAGGGACAGCTGCGCGCCATGCGCGCGGCCTACAGCGAGGCGGGCTGGCGTCCTTCGGATGTCGACCTGGTGGAGTGCCACGGCACCGGCACCCCGGCCGGAGACCAGACCGAGCTCGCCAGTCTCCTGCAGCTCTGGGAGGGCGAGAAAGGCTCCTGCGCCATCGGCTCGGTCAAGTCGTCGATCGGGCACCTGCTGACGGGAGCGGGCGCGGCCGGCCTGCTGAAAGTGCTGCTCGGACTGCAGCACGACACGCTTCCCCCCAGCCTCAACTTCGAGAAGCCCGTGCTGCCGATCGAGAATACGCCGCTGCACGTGTTGACGCAGGCCGCTCCCTGGCCCCGCCGCAAGCCGGACGAGCCGCGCAAAGCCGCCGTCAGCGGTTTCGGTTTTGGCGGCGTCAATGGCCACCTGCTGCTCGAGGAGGATCTGGGTCAGGTCATCCCCGCCCCCATTCCGCCCGATCCGGAAGCGATCGCCATCGTGGGCATCGGCGCCCACGTCGGCTCCCACACCCACCGCGACGCCTGGCTGCGCGCCTCCATCAAGGGCGAGTCCTCGGCCGGACGCGTGGGCGAGGTCGCGCTGGCGCCCGGCCGCTTCCGCGTGCCGCCGCGGGATATGCCCAACATCCTCCCCCAGCAGCTCCTCATGCTGACCGTGGCAGCCGAGGCGGTTGAGGACGCGGGCATCGAGCTCCAGGGGCCCCAGCCGATGATGGGCACCTATATCGGAGTCAGCCTCGACCCGGAGACCAACAATTTCCACCACCGGTGGGTGCGCGGCGCCGACGCCCACCCGCCGCTCGACTCGGTGCGCACCCTGGGCGCTCTGGCCAGCATCGTGGCCAGCCGCGTGGCGCGCGAGCTGTCGCTGGGCGGCCCCAGCTTCAGTCTGTCGGCCGAGGAGGCCTCCGGCCTGAAAGCCGTCGAGCTGGCCGTGCGCGCGCTCGAGCGCCGCGAGCTCGATTGCGCGCTGGTCGGCGCCGTGGACCTGTATGCCGACCCCCGCAACCTGCACGCCCACCAGCAGCTCTTCCCCGGCCTGCCCGCGGGCGAAGGCGCCGTGGCGATGGTGCTGATGCGCCTCACCGACGCCCAGATCGAGGGACGCAAGATCTACGCCGTCATCCGCGGTGTGGGGGCCGCCGACACCTGCCCGCGAGCCTTCGAGCGCGCCGGCGCCGCCGGTTTCTCGCTGTTCGACGGCCCGGTGCTGCCGTTCGCCGATCGCGACTGCGCCATCACCGAGCTTCCCGAGCATCTGGGCGCCGTCACCGGGCTGGCCGCGCTGGCCCGCGCCGCCGGCTGCCTGCACCACCAGCTTTTGCCGGCCGGACCGCGCGGCGTGGGCGTCAACGAGCCCTTCGAGCACATCTGCCGCGAGCCGGTCTACTGGTATCGCGATCGCATCGAGGGACCCCGCCGCGCCGTCATCGCCTACCCCACCCGCGACAAGAACGCGGTCGCGGTCATGCTGGAAGGGCTGGAGCAGGATCCGCCCCGGCTCTACGATCTGCCGTCCGCCATCTTCTGTTTCGACCGCCACGAGATCCCCGCCCTGCGCGCGCGCCTGGGCGAGGATTTCCAGTCGCTGGCGCGGTCCTGGCGCGGCCAGCCCGTCTTTGCCTGCGTGGCCGCCAGCCGGCAGGCCCTCAAGGACGCCCTGGAGCTGGCCGAGCAGCACCTGCAACGTCATCCCGACGTCGCCCTGCGGGGACAGAGCGGCCTGTTCTACTCCCCTACCCCACCGGTCGGCGGCGAGGTCGCGTTCGTCTACCCGGGCTCGGGCAACCACTACGTCGGGATGGGCCACGAGCTGTCGCGCGCCTTCCCCGAGGTCGTGCACCACCTCGACCTCATCACCGATCGGCTGGCTTCGCAAATCATGCCGCGCTACTTCTCGCCCTACCGCGGCGACTGGTCGCCGGGCTGGCGCGAAGACGCGCGTCGCCTGATCGAGGCCGATCCCCACCGGATGATCTACGGCCAGGTCGCCTTCGGCATTCTGGCCAGTCGGGTGGCGCTGGCACTGGGATTGGACCCGCACGCCGTCATCGGCTACTCGCTGGGCGAGTCTGCCGGACTCTTCTCGCTGGGCGCCTGGCCCGAGCGAGATCGCATGTACACGCGGATCGAGGCCTCGCCGCTCTTCCGCGAGCAACTGGTCGGCCGCGACTGGAAGGTGTGCGTGGTCAACCGCGGGGCCGCCGAGGTGCGCGAGGCGCTGGAGGACGGCTGCTTCTTGCTGATCGTCAATACCGACTCGGAGTGCGTCATCGGCGGGACCGCGAAGGCGGTCGATCACACGGTGGCTTCGCTGGGCTGCGAGAGTTTCGCCCTGTCGGGCGTGCCCACGGTGCACTGCGAGCTGATGCACCCCGTGGCCGAAGACTACTACGATCTGCACGTGCAGCCCGTCGAAGAAGTGCCCCAGCGCTTTTACTCGGGCCACTGGGCGCGCTCCTACGAGCTGACCAGCGAGAACGCCGCGTCGTCGATCCTCGAGCAGGCCGAGCAAGGGCTCGATTATCCGGCCACCATCCGGCAGGCTTACAAGGACGGCGTTCGCGTGTTCCTGGAGATGGGTCCGGGCAACTCGTGCACCCGCATGATCGACCAGATTCTGGCCTCGGAGCCGCACATGGCACGCTCCTTGAGCGGGGGCTCCGAGGACGAGGTCTCGCCGCTGCTGCGCCTGCTGGCCGCGTGCCTGGTGGAGCGCGTGCCGGGAGCCACGGTGGAGGCGCTGTACGCGCGCTTCCCGGCCCCCGATCCGCAGGAGCCCGGCAACGCCGTGCGGGTCAAGGTGGGGTCGGTGCCTCGGTTAGTAGGGAGCAGGGAGACGCGAGAGCAGGTGAAGTCGGGAGATGGTAGACGGGAGACAGCAGTCGTGGTGAGCAACGGAAAGCAAGAAGTCCAGGTAATACCGCCTGTGGCGCCGCCTCAACCCGTGATGGCTCCAGCCCCCGTGTTGGCTCCTCCGCCTGTGGTCGAGATGCCGATGGTCGCGCACGGCTCTCTCGAGCAACAGGTGCTGGAGGCCGCCGCCGCGCGCGCCAGCGCTCACGACGCCTACTTGCGCTTCTCGACCCAGAACCTCCAGGGCATGGGAGAAGCCGTCCAGCTCCAGACGCAACTCCTGGAAGCCCTCCTGGGCGGCGGCCTACCGTCTGCCGCTCCCGACTCCCTGCTTCCGACACCTCCCATCTCCCATCTCCCATCTCCCATCTCGGGCCCCCCACCGCAATTCCCGCGCGAGCTTTGCATGGAGTTCGCCATCGGGTCCATCGCGAAGGTTCTCGGCCCTGCCTACGCCGAGGCGGACAACTATCCCACGCGCGTCCGGCTGCCCGACGAGCCGCTGATGCTGGTGGATCGCATCATGCTGGTCGAGGGCGAGCCCCTCACCCTCAAGTCGGGCCGCGTCGTCACCGAGCACGACGTGCTGCCGGGCGCCTGGTATCTCGATTGCGGACGCACGCCCGTGTGCGTCTCGGTGGAGGCAGGTCAGGCCGACCTCTTCCTGTCGGCCTACCTCGGCATCGACCTGGCCACGAAGGGCCTGCGCGTCTACCGCCTGCTCGACGCCGAAGTCGTCTTCCACCGCGGGCTGCCCCGGGTGGGTGAGACCATCCGCTACGACATCCGCATCGACCGGTTCGTGCGCCAGGGCGACTCGTACCTGTTCTTCTTCAACTTCGAAGGGACGATCGACGGGGAGCCGCTGATCAGCATGTCCAAAGGCTGCGCCGGTTTCTTCACCTACGAGGAGATCGACGCCAACCGCGGCATCCTGGAGGCGGGGAACCTCCCCCCCGATCCGCGCCAGTTCCCCGCCGGGTGGAGCTTCCCGACGCCCTTTACCCGCAAGGAAAGCTACTCCGACGCCCAGATCGAGGCGCTCCGCAACGGCGACCTGGGAGGGTGCTTCGGCCCCGCCTTCGCCAACCTGGGGCTGCAGAATCCCTCCCGCCTCCCGAAGGCTCCCATGAACCTGCTCCACCGCGTGCTGGAGACCGATCCGACCGGAGGTCGCTTCGGGCTGGGCAAGGTCACGGCCGAGGCGGACATCCACCCGGACGACTGGTTCCTCACATGCCACTTCGTGGACGACATGGTGATGCCCGGAACGCTGATGTACGAGTGCTGCGCCCACACGCTGCGCTTCCACCTGTTGCGCATGGGCTGGGTGTGCGAGGCCGACGAGGTGGCTTACGAGCCCATCATCGGCCAGCCGGCGGTCTTGCGCTGCCGTGGTCCGGTGCTGGCCCGAACCAAAAAGGTCATCTACGAGGTGGAGATCAGCGAGATCGGCTACCGTCCCGAGCCCTACGTGAAGGCGGACGCCCTGATGTACGCCGACGGCAAGCCGATCGTGCGCTTCACGGGGATGAGCATGCAGCTCACGGGCATGACCCGCCAGAAGATCGAGTCGCGCTGGAAACCGCTCTACGACGCCGAGAGCATCCTGCAGTTCTCCATCGGCGACCCCTCGAAGGCTTTCGGCGACCGCTACAAGGTTTTCGACAAGGAGCGCCGCATCGCCCGGCTTCCGGGCCCCCCGTTCCTGTTCATGCACCGCGTGGTGGAGGTGAATCAGGAGCCCTGGGTGCTCAAGCCCGGCGGGTGGATCGAGAGCCAGTACGACGTCCCCCCGGACGCCTGGTATTTTGGCGCCAATCACCAGCCCACGATGCCGTTCTGCGTGCTGCTCGAGGCGGCGCTGCAGCCCTGCGGCTGGCTGGCCGCCTACGCGGGCTCGGCCCTGCGCAGCAGCAACGACATGCACTTCCGCAACCTGGGCGGCACCGCCACGCTGCACCAGGAGCTCTGGCCGGACATCGGCACCATCCGCGTGCGGGTCAAGATGACCAACGTCAGCGAGGCGGGCGGAATGATCATCGAGGACTTCGCGATGCAGGTCCTCAAGGGCGACACCATGCTCTACGAGGGCACCACCAACTTTGGCTTCTTCAGCTCGCAGGCACTGGCCAACCAGTTGGGGGTACGCGACGCCAAGCGGTTCCCGGCCGAGGCCCAGGAGGTGACGTTCGACCTGCCGCGTCTGGAGCCGATGACGCCTGACGACGCGTCCGACGGCACGCTCGGGCTCCCGGGCAAGGCGCTGTTCATGATGGACGAGGTGGATTGCTGGTTGCCCGAGGGCGGTCCGCATGGGCTCGGCTTCATCCGCGGCGTCAAGACCGTGGATCCCACCGAGTGGTTCTTCAAAGCCCACTTCTACCAGGATCCGGTGTGGCCCGGCTCGCTCGGCCTGGAGGCTTTCCTGCAGCTGCTGCGCATCGTGGCCTGGGAGCGCTGGCCCGAATTGCGCGACACCCACCGCGTGGAAGCCATCACGGTGGGTGCGCCGCATACGTGGATCTACCGCGGACAGGTCATCCCCACTAACAAACGGGTCGAGGTGGAGTGCGCCATCACGCGCATCGAGGGGACGACCCTCACGGCCGAGGGCTTCCTGGTCGTGGATGGCCTGCCGATCTACGAGATGAAGGACTTCGGGATCACCCTGCAGCCCCTGACATAATCGCCTCGCGGCTCTCCTTCGGGGTGACGTCCTTGATGTGCGTGGCCAGCGCCCAGACGTGGCCCTCGGGGTCGGTCACGGTGCTGAAGCGGTCGCCCCAGAACATGTCGGTGGGCTCCATGACCTTCCTGGCTCCGGCCTGAATGGCTTTCTCGTACGCCCTATCCACGTCCTTGACGTAGAGCAGCAGGGAAGCGCAGGTTCCGCCCAGCTTCTTCGGGCTCTGCATCGTGTCGCTCATCTGGTCGGCCACGATGAACGTCTGGTCATCGATCTGCATCTCGGCGTGCATGATCTTCTTGCCGTCTTTGGTTTCCATGCGCTTGAGCTCCCTGGCGCCGAAGGCTGCCTTGAGGAACTCGATCTCTTTCGCGCAGTCCGCCATGGTCAGACAGAAGGCCAGCGCGTTCTTGAACTCTTTCGGAATGTGATGCACAGGTTTCTCTCCTCCTTACCGCCAGCTTAGCTCCTGATGGAGTGGGTTCCCCAGGACCGGCGTACCGGAGATCGAAGCCCCTGGATCATGAAGGATGTCTTGATTACGGGCGCCTCCTCGGGCATCGGACGCGCCTCCGCTGTAATGCTTGCCCAGCACGGTTACCGCGTGTTTGCCGGGGTCCGCAAACTGCCCGACGCCTCGGGCCTGGATGCAACTCCCGTTCTGCTCGAAGTAACCGACCGCGACTCGGTCCGGGCAGCGGTGCGGTTTGTCGAAGAGCGCACCGAGGGCTTACACGCGCTGGTCAACAACGCCGGCATCGGCTCCAGCGGTCCGCTGGAGTTCCAGGAGCTGAGCGAGATCGAGCGGGTCTTTGCGGTCAATGTTTTCGGTCTGATCGCGGTCACGCAGGCCTTTCTTCCCCTGATTCGCGCCGGCGAGGGTCGGGTGGTGAACATCGGGTCCATCGGGGACCGGTTCAGTCTGCCGTTCGGGGGGGCTCTGTGCTCCTCCAAGGCGGCCGTGCGGTCGCTGACCGAGTCGCTGCGGCTCGAGCTTCACCCGCACGGGATCCATGTGGTCTTGATCCAGCCCGCCAGCGTGTCCACGCCGGCCGTGGACAAGTTCGCCGACGAGGCTCGGGACAAGCTTTCGGGCCAGGCTCTCGAGCTCTATGGCACGGCTTTCAAGTCGTTCATCGCCCGCGGCCTTGCCGAGGAGAAAGCAGGCTCGCCGCCCGAGGTCATCGCGGACGCGGTCTTCGAGGCTGTCTCCGCCACGCGCCCTCGCACGCGCTACCTGGCAGGCAAGAAGGCTCAGGTGCTGGCGGCCATCCCCTACCTGCCGGACCGCTGGCAGGACGCTCTGAAGCTCCTGGCGCTGGGCTTTCCGCTGGCGTTCGGCGCCTACCAGCTGGCTCGAAGGAAGGGTACCCAGGGTCCGAGTGCAAACCTCGACCAACCTCAACCTTCAAGGAGTCCCTCATCGTGAAAGCACCCGTCCGCGTCACCGTTACCGGGGCAGCCGGCCAGATCGGCTACGCCCTCCTCTTCCGCATCGCCAGCGGCGCCATGCTGGGCCCCGACCAGCCCGTCATCCTGCAGTTGCTCGAGATCACCCCGGCGCTGAAGGCGCTCGAGGGCGTGGTGATGGAGCTGGATGACTGCGCGTTCCCACTGCTGCACGGCGTGGTGACCACCGACGACGTCAACGTGGCGTTCAAGGACGCTGACTACTGCATCCTGGTGGGCGGCATCCCGCGGAAACCCGGCATGGAGCGCTCCGACCTGCTCAAGGCCAACGGCGGTATCTACAAGCCCCAGGGCGAGGCGATCTCGGCCCACGCCAACCCCAACGTGAAGGTGCTGGTGGTGGGCAACCCGGCCAACACCAACTGCCTGATCGCCTACTCCAACGCACCCAAGATCAATGCGCACCAGTTCACCGCCATGACCCGCCTGGACCACAACCGCGCCGTCAAACAGA
Source organism: Vulcanimicrobiota bacterium (assembly GCA_039809865.1). Taxonomy (GTDB): domain Bacteria; phylum Vulcanimicrobiota; class Xenobia; order Xenobiales; family QWHO01; genus QWHO01. The sequence continues at coordinate 75,728 of JBDHVW010000020.1, read as the reverse complement.
TCGCCATGAAGCTGGGCAAGCACGTCACCGACGTGAAGAAGATGGCCATCTGGGGCAATCACAGCACCACGCAGTATCCCAACCTGTTCCACGCCGAGGTGGACGGCAAGGTGGCCGCCCACGCGGTGAACGACCAGAAGTGGATCGAGGAGTTCTTCATTCCCAAGGTCGCCAAGCGCGGCGCCGAGGTGCTGGAGGCGCGCGGATTCTCGTCCGCCGCCTCGGCCGCCAACGCCGCCATCGACCACATGCGCGATTGGGCCCTGGGCTCGGACGGCTGGGTCAGCATGGCCTTCCCCTCCGACGGCAGCTACGGTGTCTCCAAGGGCCTGGTGTTCAGCTACCCTGTCATCTGTAAGGGCGGCACTTTCGAGGTCGTCGAGGGCCTGGAGCTGGACGACTTCACCAAAGCCCGTTTGAAGGCCACCGAGAAGGAGCTCGAGGAAGAGCGCCAGACCGTGCGCGAGTTGGGGCTGATCCCGTAAGACGCATCTTCGATCGCTCGGTGCTGGTGGGGGCGCTGGGCTACTTCGTCGATAGCTTCGACTTGAACCTGTTCGCCATCGTGCGCGGGGCGAGCCTTCGCAGTCTCGGCTTCAACGACGAGCAGGTCCTGTCGTGGGGCGTCTGGCTGTTCAACTGGCAGATGGCCGGATTGCTGCTCGGGGGGGTCCTGTGGGGGGTTCTGGGCGACCGCATCGGGCGGCGCACCGTGCTGTTCGGATCGATCGTGCTCTACTCGATCGCGACGTTCGCCAACGGGACCGTGCATTCGCTGGGATGGTATGCCTTCTGGCGCGTGCTGGCCGGGATCGGGATGGCGGGCGAGCTGGGAGCGGCCATCACGCTGGTCTCCGAGCGGGTCGACCCGGCCTTGCGCGGCTATGCCACGATGCTGGTGGCCTCGTTCGGTCTGCTGGGCACGTTGACCGCCGGCGTGGTGACGGCCGAAATGGACTGGCGTCACGCCTACTACCTGGGTGGGGCTCTCGGGGTGGCGCTGCTGTTTCTGCGCGTGGGCACCCCCGAGTCGGGCATGTTCCGGGAACAGCAGTCGGCCCGCCGCGGGGACCTTTCGCTGCTGGTGGGCCCGCGCCTGATGACCTACCTGCGCTGCGTGATGCTGGGCGTGCCGGTCTGGTTCACGCAGGCCGTGCTCATCGGGTTTGCGGTGGAGTTGACGAGCGCCATCGGGGTGCATCCGGCCGTGGTGACGGCCACGGCGCTGGCCTACTACGCGGCGGGGGCCGCCGTGGGCGACCTCATTTGCGGGTCGCTCTCGCAGCTTCTGGGCTCGCGCAAGAAGGCGCTGGCCGCGTTCGTGCTCTTCCTGTTCGCGATGGACGGCGTCTATCTGAGCGGGCTCGTGGTGAGTCTGGGATCGTTTTACTGGCTTTGCTTCTTCATTGGCATCGGCACGGGCTACTGGGCCGTCTTCGTGACCGTGGCCGCCGAGCAATTCGGCACCAACCTGCGGGCCACGGTGGCCACCAGCGTGCCCAACATGGTGCGGGGGACGAGCGTGCTGATCTTGCTCGCCTTCAAAGCGCAGCGCGACGCGCTGGGCCTCGTCGGCAGCGCGTCGCTGGTGGGAGTCATCTGCACCTTACTGTCGTTGTCCGCGCTGTGGGCTTTGCGCGAGACCTTCGCGCGCGAGCTGGACTTCGTCGAAGCCTAGTGACTACTTCTGAGCTTTATCCGACAGGATCTTTCCGGTGTTCCCGTCGACCGTCACCAGGTGCGTGGCGCTCTTGCCCTTGATGGTGAAGCTGTACCGGTTGTTCTTCAGAGCCGGCTTGCCCATCACGGTGCCGGGCTCGGCCTTCAGCGCCGCGGCCTGCGCCTGCGAGCTGGAGAGCCTGGGGGTGGCGGCCTGCGCCGTCAGGGGGGTCATCATCAAGGCCAGAGCGAGACCGGCCGCAGCGAACATCTTCTTCATCGTCATTTCCTCCGTCGTTTGGTTTCCCTGAGCTCAGCCTACGTCCGGAGGCTTAGAGACAGATTGGAGCCAGCTTAGAGCTTTCTTTGAGCGGCGAGAGTTTTTGCACCGTGCTGGGCGGACCGCCTCAACGCGGACCCAGCTCGCGCACCTTCAGCCCCGTGATCTTGCCCCCCGCGAGCTCCATCAAAACGAGTGTCTTGACCAGGTGAATGCCCTGCCGCCCGCACGCCCCGGGATTGATCGCCAGCCACTTGCCCTGGCGCGCGTCCACGAGGTGCGAATGCCCGTACACGAACAGGTCGGGGGGATCGGCTGCCAGCAGCTTGCGGGCGCGCGCGTCGTGGATATGGGTCATGAAGACGCGCACCCCCCCCGTCGTGAAGCGCAGGTCGCGCGGAAAGCGGCGCCGCAGGGCCTGGTCGTCGATGTTCCCGTAGACCCCGCGCAGGGGCTTGCCCAGCGCCTCCAGCTGGTCGGCCACGCCCGGTCCGAAGTCCCCCGCGTGCCACAGCTCGTCGCATTCGGCCAGCGCGTCGGGCAAGTCCGGGTCGAAGTGTCCGTGGGTATCCGAGAGCAGCCCGATCAGCATAGACCCCGCAGGTTCCTACCCCGACCCTCCGAACCCTGGCAACGAAAATGGACAGCTTCCGAGTTCCCGGTCAGGACCGCCTCTTCGTGCTGGGCGCGCTGGAGCGCAACGTCACCCGTTTTCAGTTTCCTGTGAGCGGACCGGGGTAAGGTATGCGGGTGAGGATCTCAGCTCATGCCATGTTGTCAGGCCCGGTCACCTTCGCGGAGTTGCGCGCGACCATGGACAAGCGGATGGACGCCGTCGAGCGCGAGATCCAGAAGGACCTCCCGGCCTGGGATACGCTGACCGAGGAGCGTCTCGTCAGCCTGCGCAAGCTCTCCGACTCGATGAATCCCCAGAACTCGTCGGCGGTCAAGCACGAGATGCGCACCTCGCTGTGGGAGCTGCGCCAGGCGCTGGAGAGCGGCGCGGCCGAGTCGTTGGGGGCGCATCCGGGCAGTCGGCCCGAGGTGCGCAAGGCGCTGGAGAAAGTGCGCACGATCGCGCTGGACAACTCCTTCGAAGGGGCGGCCCACTTTCCGCGCGAGGAGGTAGCGGTACGTTGCGGCGTGGACCAGATTCCGAACTTCCGCCAGATCGCCCCGGGCATCCTGCGCGGCGGCCAGCCCACCCAGGAGGGCATGGACTGGCTGGTCTGCGACCGCGGCGTCAAAACGGTGGTGGACTTGCGCGGCAGCGACAAGGCCAGCCCCTTCTGCCAGTGGGACAGGCCCCGCTGGCCCAACGTCGAGCACCACAACATCGAGGTGGAGGACTACGAGACGCCCACCCTCGACGAGTTGCGCGAGTTCATCCGGCTGGCCGACAGGGCGGACGCGCAGAGCCCTCTGTTCGTGCACTGCAAGGCGGGCATCGGCCGCACCGGCACGATGATCGCCTGCTGGCGCATCACCCACGGCTGGACCGCCGACAAAGCCATCGAGCAGGAGCGTCTTCACTCCTACGACGCGAGCTTCAAGCAGGAGCAGTTCGTGCGCGACTTCGAGCGCCTCTACCACGCGGGTCAATTTTAGCAGGAACAGGGCGTCCGCAAGGCGATATATCCCTCTGCAGAATAGAGATGGAGTATCGTCATGCAGTTTGAATCGCCGTCCCAGAAGGAAACCTACGAGAAGATCACGCCCTGGATGAAGGAGCTGTTCGGTTCCTTCGCCGGTCAGCGCGACGACGCGCCGTCGTTCGGCGTGTGGGTGGGGTCGGCTCTGGCCCAGACGATGGTCTATCCCTGGCGCGACAACGAGGCGGTCATCTCGACCCGCGCCTATGTGGTCACCGGCGCCGAGCTCAAGCCCGAGCTGCTGCACTACCTCCTGCGCGAGAACGACCGCATGAGCTTCGGCGCGTTCGGCATCGACGAGGACGGGGACATCTTCTTCGAGCACACCATCCTGGGCAGCACCTGCGACCAGCCCGAGCTGAAGTCGTCCGTGCTGAGCGTGGTGCTCGTGGCCGACGAGTACGACGACGAGATCGTGGCGCGCTGGGGTGGCCAGCGGGCGATCGACCGGGTGGCCAAGACTCCCGCATAGGATGTGTAAAAAAGGAAAGCACGTCCGCAGGCCATGATTGGAGAACACCCCTGAGACCCATGCCTGGAAAGGTTAGCGGGCGAAATCGAGCTTGGTTGTGGATTTTATTGTGGCTCCGCCTGCAACGAAGTGAGTTTCATTGGAGGCGGAGCCATTTTTTGAAATTTCTCCATCTCTCCAGAGCACAGACCTCAGCTCGAACTCTCCACCTCTCCTTTACCAGTCATCAACCAACGAGGCATCCGCCTCCCCGCACAGAATCGATAACCTGGAATGAGCCTGGAAGTTCTCGCCCCCGCGGGCGATCACGCGTCGCTCGAGGCCGCGCTCGCGGCCGGGGCTGACGCGGTCTACTTCGGCCTGGACGAGGGCTTCAACGCCCGCGCCCGGGCCGAGAACTTTTCGCTGGCCAACCTCAAAGCCATCGTCGACAGCATCCACGAGAGAGGCGCGCGCGCCTATCTGACGATGAACACGCTCATCTTCCAGAGCGAGCTGCCCGCGCTCGACCGCGTCTTGCGAGAGGTCGCCCAAGCGGGCATCGACGCCCTCATCGTGCAAGATCCCGCCGTGGCGATGCTGGCCAAGGCCATCTGCCCCGACCTCGAGCTGCACGCCAGCACGCAGATGACCATCTCGAGCGGCGAGGGGGCGCGCTTTGCCGAAACCCTCCAGATCACGCGCGTGGTCGTGCCGAGAGAGCTGTCCGTCAAAGAGATCCGCCGACTGAAGACCGAGACCGACCTCGAGCTGGAGGTCTTCATCCTGGGCGCCCTCTGCGTCAGCTGGAGCGGACAGTGCCTGTCGAGCGAAGCCTGGGGCGGGCGAAGCGCCAACCGCGGGCAGTGCGCCCAGGCCTGCCGGCTGCCCTACGAGCTGGTGGTCGACGGGGAGACCCGACCTCTCGACGACGACGTGGCCTATTTGCTCAGCCCCAAGGACCTGGCGGGCTACCGGGCGGTGCCCGATCTGCTCGACATCGGCGTTCACACGCTCAAGATCGAGGGCCGCCAGAAAGGTCCCACCTACGTGCGCACGGCCGTCGAGGGGATGCGGCGCTGGGTCGATGCCGTGACCAGAGGCCCTGAAGCACGAGACGAGCAGCAGCTGCGAGAAGACGTCCGCGACCTCACCCTGGCCTACTCGCGCGGCCTCTCCGACGGCTTCCTGGCGGGCAGCGATCACCAATCGCTCGTGGAAGGCAGGTTCCCTCGCCACCGCGGGATCTACCTGGGTCGCGTCCTGCAAATCCAGTCCGACCGGGTGCTCATCCAACCCGAGAAGCCGGCGAGCAAGCCCGGGAAGGGCGAGGTCTCTTCTCCTCTGCCCGCTCTGGGCGGCGCCACCGAAGCCGCCACGGGACCGGCCCCCGCGCCGCTCGAGGTCAGGCCCGGAATGGGTGTGCTGTTCGACGAGGGCAAGCCGCAGGAGCACGAGCAGGGCGGCCCCATCTTCCACGTGGACAAAACTCCCGGTGGCCTCTGGTTGGGCTTCGGCAAGCCGGGCCCCGACCTGAGCAAAGTCGGCAAGAATGCCCGCGTCTGGGTCACGAGCGACCCCACGCTGGGCCGCAAGGGCACGCGCCCCACGGCGGGCCGCAGCGGCCTGGATATCGTGGCCAGCGGTGCGAACGGCACCCCGCTCACTCTCAAAGCGCGCAAGGTCAGCGTCACCTCCCAGGAGCTTCTCCAGCCGGCGTCCAGCAAAGGGCTCGAGGACGTCCTGCCCGAGAAGCTCGCCGAGCTGGGTGGCACGCCGTTCCACCTCCGCTCCCTGGACCTGGAGCAGCTCGCCCAGGGCCTGTTCCTCCCCCTGTCCGCCGTGAAAGCCCTGCGTCGCGAGCTCTGCCTGAAACTCGAGCAAACACCCGCGCGCCAAACCGCCACCGGGGAAACCTGGCCAACCCTCATGGAGAGCCTGCGCGTCGAGGCCCCGCCCCAGAGACAGAGGCTGACTCCTCTCTGCCGCACCCCCGAGCAGCTCGAGGCCGTCATCGAGGCGGGCTGCCAGGAGGTCATCCTGGACTGGATGGAGCTGGTCGGCCTGGGCGAGGCCGTGCGCCGGGCTCGCGCCGCGGGCCTCAAGGTGGGCATCGCCACCGTGCGCGTGCAGAAACCCGGCGAGGAAGTCTACGACAAGCGGATCCGCGCCCTTAAGCCCGATATGCTGCTGGTGCGCCACTGGGCGGGCGTGATGCACGCCTATGAGGAGCGTCCCCCCGAGCTGGTGGGAGATTTCTCCCTGAACGTCACCAACGCGCTGACCGCCTTCCACCTGCTGCGCCTGGGCCTGGACCGCGTCACGGTGGCCCACGACCTGGACGAGCAACAGCTGGACGCGCTGCTGGAAGTGGTCCCGCCGTCCAGGCTGGCCGTGGTGGTGCATCAGCACATTCCCACGTTCCACACCGAGCACTGCGTCTATTCGAACCTGCTCAGCGACGGCCGCGACTATCGCACCTGCGGGCGTCCCTGCGAGGAGCACGCGGTGGCCCTGAAGGACCAGCACGGCAAGGCCCACCCGGTGGTCGTGGACGTGGGCTGCCGCAACACCGTCTTCAACGCGGCCGCCCAGAGCGCCGCGGGGCTCGTGCCGAAGCTGGCGGCGGTGGCCGAGCTGCGCCTCGAGTTCGTGCGAGAGACGCGCCAGGAGACACTGCGCGTGCTGCAGGCTTACCGCGGACTGCTCGCGGGGGAGCTGACACCGCCCGAGGTGCTGCGCCGCGTGGGCACCCACGAGCAATTCGGGGTGACCCGCGGCACGATGCAGGTCCTGCGGTGAATCGGGCCCCGCTCCTGGTGGCCCTGGGGATGATCCTGATCGGCGCGGTGGGTTTCCTGTTCTGGCGCAGCTCCCAAAAGCAGACCGCGGCGACCGCCGACAAGAGCTGCCGGACCAGCATGCGCACCATCCTGAGCGCCATCGAGATGTACCGCGGCGAGAACCACCGCCCGCCCGAGCGCCTCGACCAGCTGATCCCGCGCTACCTGGACAAACTGCCGCCCTGCCCGGTGGCCAGGAAAGAGACCTACACGACCACCTATCAAGTTTACGGGCAGAAATACACGTTCTTTTGCCGGGGGCACTACCACCAGAGGGAGAATCACCCTCTGTTCAACAGCGTCAAGGGCTGGGACTAGTCAGCAGAATGCGCCGGGGGGCCCCGGGAGGGCCGAGCCGCGCCGGGTGAGCCTGCACGCTTTGGTCCCGGCCGCGCAGGTGGACCTGACCTTCACCCAGCTCCACGACCGGGGACTGGCCGAGCAACTCGTCGGGACGCTCGTAACCCAGCCGTCGCGCGGCGCCCGAGTTGGCCGCGGTCACCACCCCCTCGGCATCGACTTCCAGAAAGCCCTCGCTGATGCTCTCCAGCAGCCAGTTCAGCCGGGCCGCGGCCTGCTTGAGAGGCCCGACCTCCTGCTTGACGGCCACGAAATGGGTGATGGCCCCCTGCTCGTAGACCGGTCCGATCAGGGCCGATTCCCAGTAGCGCTCGCCATTTCGGCGCTTGTTCAGCAGCTCTCCGGACCAGACGCCTCCTCCCAGGATCGTGTTCCAGAGCGCGGTGTAAAAGGGTTTGGGGTGATGCCCCGACTTGAGCACCCGGGGATTCTTGCCCAGGCAGTCCTCGGCCGCGTAGCCGGTGCAGCGCTCGAACGAACGGTTGACGTAGCGGATGTGCCCCTCGCGATCGGTGACGACCAGGCTGGCAGGGCATTGGTCCAGGGCTGGCCGAAGGAAGTCCTCACTCATGCGTCCAGAGACCTTCTCCAAACTCGGCCTGGCGCTCCTGGTCATGTGCCTGATGGCCCTCACGGGAATCGTGACCCTGTTCGTTTGCACGCGGCCCTCGCTGCGGGTCATCCAGTCCTGGACCTCGCCCGACAAGCAATTCACGCTGGCGGTCGTGGAGAGCGACACCGATTATCGAGGTTTCCCGCTCTCCGTTCGTCCGCGCTACGGGATCTACGTGGGACGCCAGCCCGAGCCGGTCTACGGCCACTGGATCGACTACAGCTTCACCTCGATGGAAGTCGAGAAGGACATAAAGGCCTGCCAGGTCGAGTGGAGCGACCAGGGCGCCCGGCTGATCGCACCTTCCGGACACATTTTGTTCATACCCCGGCAATGGTACGAGGCGGGCCGGTGAACTTTTTTTGAGGACCGACTGTTAGGGTGCATGGATGACGAACATCGCCTACGCCGCCAACTTCCACGAGCGCACCGCTCCTTCTGACTACAAGCTGGCCCAGCAGGGCGACCGCCGCGCCGCCCGGCGCCAGACCACGCTCAAGTCGCGCCTGGCTCTTCGCCGCCTGCAACGCGGTTAGAAGATTTCTGGTCCCGATGACGACGATCCCAGTATGAGGATCGTCGCTTCATTTCTCCTGACCGCACTCTTGCTGCTCCCCGCCCGGGCGGACTTCGCCCTGGACATGTATGCCCGGTTGTCCTCCGAGACGAAGGGGAACTTCTTCTACTCGCCCTACAGCCTGTCCGTGGCACTGGCCATGGTGGAGGCGGGGGCGCGCGGCCAAACGCTCTCCGAGATGGAGAAAGTGCTGGGCCCCGTGCCCGCCAAGCCGGTGACGAAGGCCACTCTGGAGATCGCCAACCGCGCCTGGGTGGGCACGAAGCTCCTCCCGGCCTACCTCGAGACGCTGTCGAAGAAGTTCGGAGCCGACGCCGTCACGCTTGTCCTCGACGACTCGGCCGTCAAGACCATCAATGCCTGGGTGTCCCAAAAGACCCACGGCAAGATCCCGGAGTTGCTGAAGAAGCTCCCGGCCAACGCCCGGCTGGTCCTGACCAACGCCATCTACTTCAAGGGCGCCTGGAAAACCGGTTTCGACCCCAAGGTCACCTGCGACGGGGAGTTCTGGGTGTCCACCAGGCAGTCCGTCAAAGCGAAGCTGATGGCCCTTTCTTCCGAGTTTGCCTATGCCAAACTGCCCGACCTGCAAGTGCTGGCGATGCCGTACAAGGGGGATGATCTGAGCATGGTCATCCTGCTCCCCACGCAGCGCGACGGGCTTCCGGCGCTCGAGAAGAAGCTGACGGCCAACTGGAGCAAGTGGACCTCCGAGCTGACTCCGCAAGAGGTCAGTGTGAGGCTGCCCCGCTTCCAGACATCCTTGCGCGTGGACCCGGTACCAGCCCTGAAGGCGCTGGGAATGAAGTCCGTGTTCGATGACTCTGCCGACCTGTCGGGCATGAACGGGCAGCGCAACCTGAAGGTCGGGATGATCGTCCACCAGGCCGTGGTCGAGGTCAACGAGGAAGGCACCGAGGCCGCCGCGGCCACGGCCGTCGTGGTCGTCGAGAGAGGCATGCCCCGCACGGAGCGCTTCACCTGCGATCACCCGTTCCTCTACGCGATTCGCGAGAACAAGACGGGGACGATCCTGTTCATGGGAAGGCTGGAGAAGCCTTAGGGTTGCTGAAGCGTCTTCGCGATACCCGCGACGATGGCAGCCACCGGGAGGTCGAAGACGCCGCCGTGAGCCGACTTCCACTGCACGTAGCCGGCCTGGAAGTCGGGTAACCTGGCGCCCGACCGAACCAGCTTGGCTGGCAGTGCCAACAACAGCAACAGAATCAGCCATCTCATCGAGGGATCAGCACCTCCTGATGCTGGGTGTCCAACTTGAGCTCGAGCTCGCGGGGCTCTTGTCCCACCAGGTCCACCCGGTAGGTCTTGCCGGGTTTGCCCTCCAGCAGTAATCGAAGGCCATTCGCGGTGGCCTCGCTGCGGAGCACGCTGAGGCCCGTGTTGGCCTGGCCCTGCGAAGGGGCCGTGTGATGCACGGCCACGTCGGTGCCGGGGGTGGCCACGAAGCGGACCTCGCCTCGGGCGGAGGCCTGCGGCAACTCCACCAGGTAGCGCACCCCATCACCCAGGGGTACGCCCTTTACGGCGGGCGAGCTCAGCACCGCATCGCGCGGCAGCCAGACGCCCAGGGTCAAAGCGAGTGCCGAGGTCTTGGATTCCCAGCGGATGATGCGGTCGCCGCCCTGACGAAGGTAGGTGAGCTTGATATGGCCCCCCACGACCGGCACGCGGTCCACCGTGACCGATGGCCAGCTCGCCAGCGGTTGAGGCGCAAACGTAACGTGGCCGCCGCCCCGGTCAACGCTCAGTCCCAGCATCCCCCGCACGACGGGAGTGGCCACCATCGCCTGCGACCACACCTGGGCGTGGGACGAGCGTCCGAAGGCGGCGTTGAAGTCGCCCGAGATCAGCTCGGTCACGTAGCCCAGCGCGCCGCTGGTGGTGAGCTGCACGTTGGCCTCCAGGGCCTGCCAGCCCACGTGGGCGCGCCCGTAGCGGTAGGCGGCCATGCTGACCCAGCCCGTGAAGAGCGGCCACACGCTGCCGTAGTGGTAGCTGAGCGGGTCGTAGAGTTTCGAAGTGTTGGCGATGATGCGATGGCCCCAGTCGGTGGCCATCGCGCGCGAGCCCAGGTGGTCGAGCTCGGACTGGGCGCGGACCGGGTCGAGCAGACCCCACCAGAGCGGCACCGCGGGCAGCACCGTGTCCTCGGCCACCGGACCGCCGGCGGCCAGCTCGTTCAGGCGCGCCTGGCGCCGGGCCAGATAAGGCCCGGGCTCGGCGGTCCTGGCCTTGTGCGGCTTGTCCAGGCTGAACGCGTAATAGCTGCCCAGCCAGTAGCGGGCCTCCACTGCCTTCAGGGTCTCCTCGGCACGCTGCTTCGCTGTGGCTGCCAATGCGGAGTCCCCGCGCGCCGCCGCCATCATCGCCAGGGCGTTGCAGGCCTGCACCCAGCAGCCCTGCAGATACAGCTCCTGGTCAGGCGGATAGAGCGCTCCGCCCTCGACCCAGGCGTGGCCCACGCCGGTGTTGCGCACCAGGCCGTCGCTGTAGGTCGCGGCGGTGAAGCGCCAGGCCTTGACCGCCGCCTCCCAGTTCTCGTCCAGGAACGCCCGGTCGCCGCTGGCCTCGTAGTAGTCGCCCAGCGCGATCACGAAAAGCGGGGTGGCGTCGGCTGATGCCCACGCAAACGGGTAGCCCTTCCACCAGTCCACCAGCGTGGCGCTCTGCGAAATCTCGTGGGGGATCTTACCGTCCTCGCGCTGGAACTGCCGTAGGAACCTGATCGCCGTGCGGGTCGTGTTGAAGTCGCCGTAGGCCGTGGTGGCCAGCACCGTCCAGAGGGCGTCGCGCCCGAAGAACCAGGCGTAGCCGGGACGCTCCGAGTCGCCGCTGGTGCGGAACCCCGCCACCAGGCCCGTGCCCAGGTAAGGGTTGACCACCAGACCTTTGTCGATGCCCACCTTGGCCCACTGGTAGGCCTCGTTCAGGGCCCGATCGGGCGTGGTGACCTGGACCGTGTCAAACAGAAGCTTCTTGTAATAGGCCACGTTGGCGGCGTAATCGGCCTGAAGGCCGTTGAGCAAGCGGTCATTGGCGGCCCGTGCGTCCGCGAGCCCCTTCACGCTGCCGGTGACCACGATCGGCACCGTGCGACTCCCCACCGGCACCTGGACCAGAAAGCGCGCCGGCTGGTCGCGCGGCTCCTCCTGGTAGGGCATGATGGTCACGTCCTGCGAGCCGGGACAGGCGATGACGGCGGCGAACTTGCCCGCCTCTTCGGTCAGCGTATAGCGACCGTCGGCAAAGCCGAGATTGCCGGTCTGCACGCCCGCGGGCCACATCAGCTTGAGGCGCGGCCGGAACTCGCCCGTGATGGTCATGGGCAGCACGCTGTCCACGTCCAACAGCATGGCCACGCCGGGCTCGTGGCGCGAGGCGAAGATCGTCTGCGTCACCGTGAAGGCGCTGTGCGAGTAAGTGAGGATGGTGGCCTCGGGGCGCACCGTGATGGTCTTCACCAGCTCGGTCGACGGAATCGGCGTGGGATAGCCTTCCAGCGAGAAGCTGAGCTGGAAGTCCTCGAGCACCTTCATGGGGTAGACCCAGACTTCGAGCTTGCGCCCCTCATAGCCGAACACCGCGGCCCGCGGACCACAGACGTCCATGAACGTGCCGGCGTGGATGGGCCGGCTCAGCTCGAGCCCGCTCTCCTGGGCAATAGCGGGCGTCAGGAGGAGCAGCAATGCCAGGAGCAGCCTCATCCCTTCTGGTAGAGTGCCGCCACCGCTCCGGCCGGATCTTTGAAGACCACGAACTTGTCCGCCCCGTGACCGCCCCGGATGCCGCCGATGGGCGTCCCGCCTTTGGCCTTCAAGGTTTCCAACCGCTCTTCGAGCTTGTCCACCAGGAAATAGGGGATCCACATCGGGGGAAGGTCGGCGTTACCTCCTCGGGCGTGGCAGACCCCCGCCACAGCGCCGTCTTCGGCCGTCAGGCAATAATCTTCGTAATCGCCCATCGAGATGCCCATCTTGTCGTAACCCGCCACCTGAGAGTAGAAGTCGCACAGGGTGGAGGCGTCCTGCACGGTCAAATCAAGCCAGCCAATCTTGCTCATAGAGGGGGCCTTCGGGACCGACGGGAAGCAACTCCTCCGGAGGAATCGGTTCCGCATGGTGCTGATGGTGTGATTCTGCTGCTGCTCCTGGCCCTGGCGCTGCCGCCGGGCTACGAGGTCATGCGGCAATTCGACAAGCCCGCCCACTGGCGTCCCGAGATGCTGCCGATCCGGCTCTACTCGGACGATCCCGCGCAGGCACGCGTGTTCGACTATTGCCTGGCGCAGTGGAACACCTGCGGCACCCTGTTTCGCAGCGTGCCTCGCGAGGAGGCGGACATCGTGGTGACCTGGTCCCCCGATCGCCTCCCGCGGGGCAAGGCGGGTGCGGTCTGGTGGAACCCGGTGATGGGCTACCTGCTGGTGACCGGCATCAGCGTGGACGGCACCTGGCGCGTCACCGACGGGGTGCGGGCGCGCGTGCTGATGCAGGAGCTGGGGCACTGTCTGGGGCTGGAGCACAGCCTGGATGCGCGCGACGTGATGTTCGACGTGGTGGTGAACCGCCGCCAGCCCCTGGAGGCCACGCGCCTGTCGGCCCGCGATCGCGAGGCGCTGCGCTGGCTGTACGAGCAGACCGACTACGTCCCGATCCTGGTGGAGGTCCCCGATCCCGCTGCACCCACTCCGGTGCCCCGTTAACATGACCGCAACTTCCCTGGCGCGAGCGGCGCATATAATCCTCGCAGTCAGATCAGGGAGGCCCGTCATGAACGTCAGCGTAGCCGCATCGGCTCTCAACTTAGCGGAAGGTCGCCGCATCGGAGCGGGGCAGGGTAAACCCAAGCCCATCGGCGCCGGCGCGCCCGCAGCCGCGCAGCAGCAGCCGCAGCAGGCTCCTGCCCAGCAGCAACCCGCCGCGAGCGGCAAGCCCGCGGTCACCCCTCTCGAGCCCGAGAAGGAGTGGACCGTGCTGATGTATATGAACGGCAACAACGGCCTCTCCACCTCGGTGGTCAGCAACCTGCGCCAGCTCGAGTATGTCGGCTCCGACAAGAACATCAACTGGGTCGCCCAGGCCTCGCGCGGCCCCGGACTGTTCGACAAGTGGAAGGGCGACTGGACGGGCACCCGCCGCTACAACATGGTCCACAACGGCGAGAAGCTCACGCCCGACGTGATCATCTCCACCGCGCTCCTCGGCTGGATGCCGGGCAGCTCCAAGAAGATCGAGTCCCCGGTCATCCAGGACCTGGGCGACAAGAACATGGGCAAAGCCGAGACCCTCAAGGAGTTCCTGGAGTGGGGTATGGCGGCTTACCCGGCCAAGCACTACATGGTCGTGATGCAGGGCCCCTCGGCCGGTCTGTCGGGCATGATGAACGACGAGATCCACGGCTCCAAGATGAAGCCCTCCGAGGTCGGCCAGGTGTTCTCGGACATCGCCGCCGCCACCGGCAAGAAGATCGACGTGGTGGCCATCGACGGCTCGACCACGACCAGCATGGAGCTGGCCTACGAGCTGAAGGACGGCGCCAACTACATGATTGGCTCCCAGGGCATCCAGGCCGGCGGCGGCATGTTCATCGGCCAGATCGCCAACGAGATCAAGAACCTCAACCAGGACCACGTGCAGGACCCGCTCACGATGACGCGGATGTGGTGCTTGATGAACTCGATGGGCTCCGGCAACGCGGCCATCTCGAGCACGATTTCGGCCATCGACCTCAACAAGATGGACGCGGTGAAGCAGACCTGGGATGACCTCTCCCAGAAGATCCTGGCGGCCGGCATCTCGGGCGACAAGATCAACCACCTGCTGGACTACGCTCAAGATTTCCAGGGCCGTTCCAAGAACGTGGCCTACCAGAACGAGCGCGACGCCTTCGACTTCGCCCGCCTGGTGAAGGAAGACCCGGAGATCACCGATGCCGGCGTGAAGGCTGCCGCGCAGGCCGCGATGGACGCCATCGAGGCCTCCACGGTGGGTGACGCCGCGGTCGGCAAGTATGTGAAGAACGCGCACGGCATCTCGGTGTTCGCGCCCACGCACTACGGCTATTTCCGCCCCGACGGCACGCCCACGGCCAACCGCTCGGTGAAGGACGCCGACTACGGCAGCACCAAGTTCGCTCAGGACACCGCCTGGGATGACGTCCTCACGCTGGGCGCCAAGGATTCCGGCTTCAACAACGCGATGAAGAAGCTGGGCTTCTCGGAGAACGCGCTGGACAAGTGGAGCGACCTCTCCGGCAAGCACGGACCGAAGCTCCAACTGGTGGGCAGCATCGCCTCGATGGCGGGCTGGTTCAACGCCATCAACGCCTGGCGCGGCGCCGAGCACGCCTCGGGATTCATGGGCATCCCGGCCGCCTGGACGCCTTACGTGGGCGTCGCGGGTGCGGCTTACGACGCGGTCAACGCGGCCAAGAACATCAACTACGCGGTCACCGAGCTGCAGGACACCGATGCGGCCGTCAGCGCCGCCTTCGATGTGGGCACGGCCGGCCTGAAGGCCGTGGCCAACTTGAGCTACGTGAACCCCGCCCTGCACGGCATCGGCGCCACCGCCGGTATGCTGACGTTCTTCTCCCCCTGGATCAAGAACGTGTATGGCGTCTACACCAACTACAAAGAGATCCGCGACAACATCGAGCTCTCCAACCAGCCCGCCTCCACCAAGTGGGCGATGGCCGCCTACGGCCACTGGGCCAACAACAACCTGCAGGACAAAGCCTGACTTAGTTTAGAGTCGAGAGTTCAGAGTTGAGAGTGGCCGGTCGCAAGCCGGCCACTTTTCATTTCTACTGTTGACTGTCGACCGTTGACCCCTCGATTCCCTAGCGCAGGTAAGGCTGGTTGGTGTTGGGCAGGATCGGCCGGTCATAGGTGGGCCCGATCTGGGGCTGCTGCAGCGGGAACGCGTTGAGCGAGAACTGGAAGAAGACTTCGTTCTGGACGCCGCGATAAACCACGCTGGCCGTCCAGTCGTGCTGCTTGACGTTGAGCTGGTAGTCCTGGTAGGTGATGCGCTGGTTGACCAGGTCATACAGGTTCCAGGAGGCGACCGAGATGTCGTCGGTCAGGTTGAAACGGATCTGGGAGTCGACGCTGCGCCAGATCTTGAAGTTGGGATCGTAGTTCGAGCTCGCGATGACCCGGAAACCGTCGGACGGATGGACGTCCAGGCGCGGGATGAGGTCGTGCAGCCGATCGCCGTTGAGGTCATAGCCCGCCAGGGCGCCCAGCTTCCAGGTGTCGGAATCGTAGAGCTCGAGGCCGCCCGTCAACGTCTGATACTGGAACTGCAGGTCGTGCTGGAAGGGCGAGTAGCCGTTGGGGTCCTGCCAGTTGTAGTCGATGCGGGCCACCGCGTTGGAGCCGATGTTCTGCAGATACGAGCCGCGAGCGGCCAGCACGTACTGGGCATCACCGCTGCCATACAGCATCTGGCGCGCTCCGCCGCCCGCCAGGAAGCGGCCCGAGCCGAAGTTAATCTCCTGGTCCGGAATGGTCAGCTTGAGATCGCCCCGGGTGGTGCCGAAGTTACTGGGCGACTCGAAGAGGCTGCCAAAGGCGCCCGCCACCTGGATAGGCACCGGCCCCAGATACAGCGACTTGGAGCGGATGCTGACCTCGGGGCTGCGGTTCAGGTAATAGAAGGTCGAATCGCCCCCACTCCGCTCGAGATCCAGCGCCGAGTCGAAGAGCTCGGTCTGGTGGTTCAGCGAGCCGAGCAGGTGGTAGCGATTGGTGGTGCCACCCACGGCCGTCGTGGTGCGGTAGTAGTCGGCAGCCCAACGGGTGGAGAGCTCGTCCGTCAGATTCAGGTGATAGAACAACCGCGTGACCACGTTCTGGTTGTCGCCCAACCGGCTGTAGTTGGCCAGGAGTTGGAGCTGCTGCACATCGGTGTCGCGCCGGTAGTCGATCTGGGCGTTCTCCTGGGCGGGCGAGACGAAGCCCGGAAGCTCGAACTTGTTGGCGCTGTAGTTCAGGGTCAGCGTGGAGTAGCGGTCGGGCTTCAAAGCGGTGTTACTGTTGACCTGGTAGCGCGAGCGATTGGACTGGCGCCCGCGCAGCTCGTAAAAGTAGAGATCGCCGCCGCCGATCTCGCCGAACGAGTAATGGTGCTTGAGGCCGGCGCCAAGTCCACTGTGCTGGTAGACATCCAACAGAATCTGACCGTAGTTGTGATCGCCCAGCGTGTAGTCGAAGGAGTTGCGCAGGAACAGCCCATCCACACCATTGTGGCCCACCAGGGGGAAGAACGGCTGCACGCGCTGGGGGGCCTGGCTGGTGAGCGACAGGTTGACCGTGGGAAGCGTATAAATGGGCGTATCGCCCAGCACCAGCTTGGCGTCGCTGGCGGTGATGCGGTTCTTGGGAAAGATCTCGAGCAGGGCCGACTCCAGAGTGTAGTCGGTGCGTCCGGGGGGAAATTCGCAGCTCGTCAGGACGGCGTTGGTGGCCTCGACCTTATCGGGACGCCACGTCACCTCGTCCGCCCAGAAAAACAGGTCCTGCTGGACGTTGCGCTTGTCCACCAGGAAGTCGCGCGCTCGCCCCGACACCATCGTGAGGCGCGCCATCTGCCCGCGGGTATTGAAGTCGACGCTGTCGGCCGCCAGGAAGCTGTCCTGAAAATAGAAAACGCAGTCGCCGCGGGCGCCCACGATGCTGGTGGCCTCGTCATACTCGAGGTAGTCGCAATCCAGGCGCACACCGGCGATCTCGGCGCGCACATGACCGGAAGCCACGGTCTTGCCGTTCTCTGATTTGACGCTGTCGGCCTGAAGATACAGGCGCTCTTGGCTCTGCGCCGCCGCGCTTCCGACCAGCGCAAGCCAGGCGAAGAGCACGACGATCCACAGGCGCATCCGGGGGCGCATTTGAAGGCAATTCTGCCACGCCTCCCCTGTTCCTGTCTACAAAAGAAGCCGTTTCGGCGGGGTCGAACAGGCGCACTATTCTTGAAGATTCTTAAACTCCAGGAGTCTACGCTGCAGCTCGCAAAGGTCTGTTTTCGTGGCGAAGATCGGCCTTTTGGGGGGCACGTTCAACCCCATCCACCTGGGACATTTGCGCCTGGGCGAGGAAGCGCGGGAAAAATTCAAGCTGGACCGGGTCTGGTTCATCCCCAACCCCGTCCCACCCCACCGCTCCCAGGGCATCGCGCCCGCCGAGGAGCGCTTCCGGCTGGTCCAGCTGGCGGTCGAGAGCAATCCCTATTTCGAAGTCTCCCGCATCGAGCTCGACCACCCGGGCTCCAATTACACGGTCGAGACCGTGGCGCGGCTGCCCGAGGGTCACGATTATCACTTCCTGACCGGGGCCGACTCGCTGCTCCGCTCTCCCTGGAAGGATCTGGACCGCCTGCTGGGGATGCTGGGCTCGTTCGTGGCGGCGCGGCGGCCCGGATTCGACTGGTCCGAGCTGGAGCGCCACCTGGACTCGCTGAGTTTGACGAACCGTGCTAAAATTGTGCGTTTCGACATGCCGGCCCTGGAGATCTCCGCCTCGGACATCCGCCAGCGCCGCCTCGAGGGACGCTCGATCCGCTACCTGGTGCCCGAGGCTGTACGAGCCCGCATCGAGGAGCAGGGTCTTTTTCGCTGAGAATGAAAGCAAGCGTAGCGCGCAGCGAGCCGAAGGCGAGCGAAGTTACGCAGAATTAGCGTAGCGCGCAGCGAGCCGAAGGCGAGCGAAGTTACGCAGAATTAGCGTAGCGCGCAGCGAGCCGAAGGCGAGCGAAGTTACGCAGATTTGTAGGAGAACCTTTGGAACCGATTGACATCGCACGGCTGGCAGCCGAGGTGGCAGAAGACAAACTGGGGCGCGGCGTCGTCATCCTCGACCTGAGCCAGATCTCCATCATGTGTGACTACTTCGTGGTGGTGAGCGCCCCCACGCGCATCCAGACCCGCGACATCGCCCGGGCCATCGACGAGAAGCTGGGGCTCCAGAAGCTTTCCGGCAAGCTGCAGGGCATGCGGGAGGCCTCCTGGATCCTGGTCGACTACGGCACCGTGGTCGTGCACATCTTCCTCGAAGCCGAGCGTCGCTTCTACGACCTCGAAGGCCTGTGGAGCCAGGCCCGCGTGATTTACGAATCCAACGATCAACCGGCCGGTATCGGCCAGCGCAATTAAGGAGAACATCGCCATGCTGAATCGCATCAAAGCCCTCTACGAATCCTTCCCCGCCAAGCAGGAAGCGATCCGCATGGTGCTCGGCCGGAACCAGCTGACGGCCACCGAGAAGATCCTCTATTCCCACCTGATCGCGGGCCAGGCGCCCCCGGCCGTGCGCGGCGAGGGAATGCTGTTGCTGCAGCCCGACCGCGTGGCCCTGCAGGACGCCACCGCCCAGATGGCCATGTTGCAGTTCATGCAGGCCCAGCGCGACGAGGCCGCGGTGCCCAGCACCATCCACTGCGACCACCTCATCCGCGCCCAGGCGGGTGCCCGCCCCGACCTCGAGAAGGCCCTGGAGGAGAACAACGAGGTCTACGCCTTCCTCAAGAGCGCTGGCGCGCGCTACGGGCTGGGCTTCTGGAAGCCGGGCAGCGGCATCATCCACCAGGTCGTGCTGGAGAAGTACGCCTTCCCCGGCGGGTTGATGATCGGCACCGATTCCCACACCCCCAATGCTGGCGGCCTGGGAATGCTGGCCTGCGGCGTGGGCGGCGCGGATGCGGCCGAGGTCATGGCCGGGCTGCCCTGGGAAGTGCGCTCGCCGCGCCTGGTGGGCGTGCACCTCAAGGGCAAGCTGAGCGGCTGGACGGCGCCCAAGGACATCATTTTGTGGGTCTGCGGCAAGCTCACCACCGCGGGCGGCACCAACAAGATCGTGGAGTACTTCGGCGAGGGAGCGCGCTCGATCAGCGCCACCGGCCGGGCCACCATCACCAACATGGGTGCCGAGCTGGGCGCCACGACCTCGGTCTTCTCCTTCGATGACCGCACGGCCGCCTATCTGCGCGCCACCGAGCGCGGCGACGTGGCCGAGCTGGCCGAGAAGTATCGCGAGTTCCTGACGGCCGACCCCGAGGTCGAGGCCGAGCCCGAGAAGTATTTCGACGAGATCCTCGAGCTCGATTTGAGCACCCTGGAGCCCTACATCGTGGGACCCCACTCCCCCGACCGCGCCCGGCCTATTTCGGCGCTGAAGGACGAGATCGAGCCCGAGCACTTCCCCCAGACCTACCGCGCCTGCCTGATCGGCTCGTGCACCAACTCCAGCTACGAGGACCTCGAGCGGGCCGCCAACATCGCCCGCCAGGCCCACGCCAAGGGCATCAAGGCTCGCTCCAACCTGATGGTGACGCCGGGCTCGCAGCAAGTCTTCGAGACCATCCAGCGCGACGGCCAGATGAAGGCCTTCCACGAGGTGGGCGCGGTGGTGCTGGCCAACGCCTGCGGGCCCTGCATCGGCATGTGGAACCGCCAGGATGTGGCTCCGGGCGAGACCAACGCCATCCTCACCAGCTACAACCGCAACTTCCCCAAGCGCAACGACGGCAACCCCGACACGCTGGCGTTCATCGCCTCGCCCGAGGTGGTGATGGCGGCCGCGCTGGCGGGGCGCCTCGACTTCAACCCGGTCACCGACACGCTGGAGGGTCTGAAGTTCGACCCGCCCACCGCTCCCGAGCTGCCCCCCGATGGGTTCGTCATCAGCTGGGACGGCTTCGCGGCTCCCCCCGAGGACCGCTCCGCGGTGCAGGTCAAGGTGGATCCGAAGTCGGAGCGCCTGGAGATCCTGCAGCCCTTCGCGGCCTGGGACGGCCAGGATTACACCGATCTGCCGGTGCTGATCAAGACGATGGGCCAGACGACCACCGACCACATCTCGCCCGCCGGTAAGGTCTGGTTGCCCCTGCGCGGCCACCTCACGGGCATCAGCCACAACATGCTGCACGGCGCCGTGGATGCCGCCACCGGCAAGCCGGCCGAGCCGGTGATGATGGATGTCTGCGGCGTGCAGCGCCCTGCTTCGTTCTGGGCGCTCGAAGCCAAGAGGCTGCAGGCCGAGCGGGGCGGTTCGATCGTGGTGGGTGATAGCAATTACGGCGAGGGCTCCTCTCGCGAGCACGCGGCCATGTCGCCGCGCCTTTTCGGTGTGAAGGCGGTCATCACGCGCTCGTTCGCGCGCATTCACGAGACGAACCTGAAGAAGCAGGGCATCCTGCCGCTGACGTTCGACCAGCCGGAGGATTACAACCGCATCAACAAAGGCGACCTGGTCACGCTGACGGGTCTGGCCGAGCTCGAGCCGGGCAAGCCGGTAATGGCCATCGTCACCGATGCGGACGGCAACAAGCACAGCCTCACGCTCAAGCACACCATGACGCCGGAGCAGATCGAGTGGTTCAAGGCCGGCTCGGCTATGAACTCGGTGCGCGCGCGGGAGAAGGCCGCTAAAGCCTAGGGATCGCGATTACCCTCAGGGGTTCACGCCTCGAGAAAAGCGCAGTTCCCTTTGATGATGTTGGCCAGCTCGAAGTTTCTGTCTTCGACTGCCTCGTGAAGCTCTCCGTGACAGGCGCGGATTTCCGTCTTGTCGACCGGGTCGTTCTGCCTGCTGGCTTCGCCGGAGGGCGCAGTGCTGGTCTCGGCGGGGGTGATCCTCGTCTGGGAGCTGGAATCGGTGCTGCGGCTGATGGTGATCGTCACTGGACGTTCTCCCCTCCGTTCATCTGGTTGCAAACCTGGTCGTCGAAGACGGCCTCGCAGCTGAGCTGGTGTCGACGGGTTCGGTCGGAGCGGACCAATGCGCGCAGGGCCCCTGGCCGGGGTGGCTGCCGTTGTTCGTCGCCGTGGGGTGCGGAGTGGGGACGTTCTTGATCGCTTCAGTCTTCATCGACCGAAGATAGCCCCGGGCCCTGTGGCCCTTCCTGGAAAAGGATTACCGTTTTGTTACAGCGGAATCGTCTGCCATTCGCGAGGCGTGACGGTGTGGAGGTAGTTGCTGATGGCGCGGTGGACATCCCACCGGTCATAGGTCTCCAACAGGTAATCGAGATAGAGACAGCGTTTGGCCACGCCGTCGAGGTTGAACCCCCAGTACATGCTCATCAGGGGGTTGATGAACTGGGGAGTGCCGTGCGTGCGCTCGGTGGCGTGATGGTCGCCGAATCTCCCCTCCCCCGCCGCCACGATGCTGGTCGTCACGATGCTCTCGTGGCCGGGCATCTTGCCGCACACGTAGCGAACGGCCTCGCAGAACTTCTGGAACTCGGGCATGCCGGGCAGCAAAGACCAGGCGCCCAGGAAGTCTCCCGTGGGCGTCAGATCGGCCACGGCTTCGAGCACGTGGGCGTGGCAGACGCCGTGGTGGGTATCCACCCCGAAGCCGAGATTGAGGAGCAGTCGGGTTTGGACGCTCTCGAGGCGGTGAACGGCGGCGATGCTGGACATGTCCTCGGCCGGAGAGCCAAGACCCGGCTCGTCGCCGCGCATCAGGCTATCGGTGCCTCCGTCGACCAGCACGATGGCGTCGATGTCGAGGTGGTCGACAAGCTTCTGGTAGATCTGCTGAATCAGGGTAGCGCCGGCGGTGCGGAAGCAGTAAATCGGCACCGTGTGGCCATTTTGTTGGAACCACTCGCTGAGGTAGCGCTCGGGAAAGTAGTGATCCTCTCCGCCCGCCTGGGCGGTAACCTCGAGGATGCGGTCGTTGAGCCAGTTCCCGTTGGCCTTCTTCAGCTCGGAGAAGCTGAGGCTGGCCAGAAAGACCTCTTTCCCCTGCGCCTTCAGGTGGAAGTAGAGCGGCACGCCCGTCAGGATGTCGAATCCGCCTCCGGCCCCGGCTAACAGAACGCGCTTGCAGGGGGCGAGTTTGTCCAGAAAAGGCAGGCTGCCGAGGGTCATCGTGCGGAATCCTCCAGGCTCGTCGGGTGTGTGTATAGAATACACTTATTCGGTCTCGGGGTCAAGAGGCAGACCCTTCCCTGACAGCGGGTTGTAGCCGGGTTGTTGCTCCTCTGTATCCGCCCCGCGATAAGCTGACCTCAGAGATTTCCGGGAGGAGCCCGCAATCAGATGCCCACCATCGCTCAGCCGACCCAGGGCCAATGGATCGACCGCAACCAGGACTGGTTCGGCGCGCGCCAGCAGGCGGGTGCGAAGGACGGCTCGCTGACGCTGGTCGAGCAGGAGACTCTGCGTCAGTCGATGGCTGCGATGAACAAGCTCGAGCAACAGTATCGGGCGGACGGTGACCTGAGCGCCACCGAGCGGAAGGCGCTGTGGCAGGACGCCCGCGAGATCAACCGCACGATTTTCGACCTGCGCCACAACAACCAGGGCGAGATGGGCCCGGGTGGCGAGAACGCGCATCGCCCGGAGCTGCGCCGTCCGGTGCCGCCGTCGTTGCCGTTCGACCCGCCGGGTGGCCATCAGCCGCCGGTGCCAGGGACGCTGCCGTTCGACCCGCCGGGCGGGTATCAGCCGCCGGTGCCGCGGGGTTATCCCGTGCCCGACCCCGCGCCGCCCGGGTGGACTCCGCCCACCGGTGGCCCGCGCTCCGAGCCCGGTCCGCCCGGAGAGCACAACACTCCGGGCCGCGTGGCCAATCCCAGGTTTTAGGAGGCTCTCATGCTCAACACCAGGCTTCTTCAGTCCGCGCTGGCTTCGCAACCTGATGCATCCCTGGAGCGCAAGCTGCGCAAAGCCCTGTCCGGTCTCGATCCGGAAGCCCTCTATGCCGCCGTGGCGACCGAGGCCGCCCTGGTCGAGGAGCGCTACAACGGGGTTTCCCAATGCCCCGAATGGAGTCTGTTCCACCGTGCCCTGCAGACCTACCACCAGGCGCTCGAGCTGGGCCTGGACGAGCTCGAGGAATTCGGCAACATGAGTCTGGACGTGGGCCGGGAGATGCTCCTGCTGGCCTGCGAGGCGGACCGCCTCCTGAGCGAGTTCGAGGCGAGCTCCTCGCTGGAGCTCGCGAGTTAGCCACTGCTACGAGCAAGTGGTGCGAGCATGCTCGCACCACTCGGATGAAGCCCCCTGATGGGTCAGGCGGGTTGGGGGGGGTCGGGCTGGCGGCGCTCGGCCCAGTGCACCACGGAGGTGCGGACCGGTCGGGGCACGACCTGCGTGACGACCGCCTTCACAACCACGACAGGGCGGGGCGCCGAGCGGCGGGATTTGAGCAACCGGTGCATCGTTCTAGCTCTCCTTGAGGATCAGGCGGACCATCCCGACGCCCGTGCCGATGATCGCTCCACCGATGCCGCCGTAAATGCCGGCGGGCAGGCTGGCCAGCAGACCGGCGCCGACCGCGCCACCCACCGAAAGGCCGGCCGCACCGGCCACCAGGCCTGCGCCGATTCCGACCGCGGCACCCAGGCCGATGCCGCCGATCGCGGCGCCACAGGCGGTGTGCTTGAAGATGAACTTGAGGTCGTCCCGACCGGCGTCAAAGCCGTCGCCGGCGACGGTGGGCTGCTGCTGCGGAGCGGGCGACTGGGCCACGCTGGGACGGAAAGTGGGCTGGTAGGACAGCGAATGGACTTGCATGGGTAATTCTCCTCGGAAACTCTCTCAGAATCGAGTCGGAGTCTACGCGCAATCCATGTTGCCGAGGGAAAACTTCCTGTTTCCGAGATGTTGCCTGTGGGCGACTCCGTCAAAACGGCTTCCTGGGACGCGGCCCGGCCGCCAGCAACACGGAAGAGCTGGAGATTCTCTCGGGAATGGCGACGGGACGCTGGGGCCGGTCAAAAACTTCCCCGGCACTCCCAACTCCATTCTGCGTGGCCTGACCGTGGGCGATTACAACGGCGACGGGAAGCTCGATGCGGTGGCCGTGGGTCCGTTCTTCGCGGGCACCAACAACCCGGGCCACGCGGGGCTGTTCCGCAACCTCTCCAACTGATGAACTAATTTAACCCCGGTCCCCCGGCGTCTCAACGGTATGTTCTTCTACTGCCGTGAGCTACTGGAATGTGCGATGCTCGGGCTGGGGATCGCGGGCTTTGCGCTCGTCGCGCTGGGCTATCTCCGCACCGGGAAGGTCATCTTCTGGCGGACCCTGGCCACCGCCGTGGCGCTGGTCAACGCAATCCACATCGGCCGCGACTGGGACCAGTTGCTCTTCCAGAGCCTGGTCATCATGGCGGTCTTCACTCTCACCTGGCACAAAGGCCCGCTCGTATTGCTCCTGTTCTTGGTCTTGCTCGTGCTGATCCCCAACGTTCCCCGATGCCGGTGCCAAAGCCCTCTAACCAGTTGCAAGTCCAACCTCAAGAACACGGCAGTAGCGCTGGAAATGTACAGCGTTGACAACCTGGGATTCTACCCGCATAAGCTGGGGCAACTCACCCCGAACTACCTGAAGATCATTCCCAACTGCCCGTCCACGCAGCGAAACGACTACGTCTACGGCACCAATGGGAGGGAATTCACCCTGTACTGCTTTGGCGACCACACCAGGAGCGACACCGCCGCGAGCTTCCCGCGCTACTCAAGTCATTGGGGGCTCATCGAGCGATGACAACCTTCAGACTCGACGCCTTTACGTTCTTCTGCTACGGCCACCACTCGAGGTCCGCGACTCCAAATGGATATCCGCGCTACTCCAGTTACCAGGGCGACATGGGGCGACCCTTGAAGCCCACACCATGAGCTACCCCTTCCAGATCCTCGATGTCTTCGCCGAGGAGCGCTACTGCGGCAACCAGCTGGCGGTCTTCACGCAGGCCGAGAACATCCCCGAGCACCTGATGCAGAAGTTCGCCCGCGAGACGAACTTTGCCGAGACGACCTTTGCCTACACCGACCCGGTGGCCCCGGACACCTACAGAGTGCGCATCTTCACGCCCCACGAGGAGCTGCCGTTCGCCGGGCATCCGACGCTCGGCACGGCCTGGGCCCTGCGAGGCAGCCGAGAAGAGGTTACCCTCAGACTCAAGATCGGCGACATCCCGGTCCACTTCCGCGACGCACGCGGGCTGGGGTGGATGCGCCAGAAGCCGCCCGAATACGGAGCAGTCGCCCCACGAGACGAGGCCGCCAGGCTTCTGAACCTGCAAACCCAGGACCTCGACCCCGACTTCCCCCCGCAAACGGTCTCCACGGGCCTCCCCTTCCTCCTTATCCCTTTGAAGAGCCTGGACGCCGTCAAGCGAGCCCACATCGACAGAACGATTGAGCGCGAGCTGCTCCCGAAGCTCGACGCCCGCTTCACGTTCCTGTTCAGCAAAGAGACCTACGACAAGAACAACCACGTGAACGCGCGCATGTTCGCCGAGGCCACCGGCGTGCCCGAGGACCCCGCCACGGGCAGCGCCAACGGCTGCCTGGCGGCCTACATGGTCAGGCACAAATATCTGGGAAGCGATCAGGTGGACGCCCGGGTCGAGCAGGGCTACGAAATCAACCGCCCCAGCAAACTCTACCTGAAAGCGGACCCCACCCAGATCAACGTGGGCGGCAAGGTCATCCTTACGGCCCGAGGGGAGTTTCTTTAGCCCCCACGATCAACGCGCTGTCCAGCCCTGCGGCGGCGTAACCCGTCATGAAGCACGTCATCAAAAACGCCTGGTAGGCAGGGCGAGGAAGACCCACGTCGGGGATCGAGCCGGCCTGCTCGACGGCCTCCGTCCCCGTCGTCTTGGCCATCCCGGAGGCCTGGCGGACGGCCCAACTCCCCACGTCGTGCAGCCCCTTGGAGGCGCCGGCCAGAATCTCGTCCAGGCGCTGCTCGAACTGCTCGCGGTCGGGCAGGCCCTCGGTGGAGGGGTCGTTGGGACGGACGATCGCTGACGACTCGAGGTCCTGATGCAGCACGAACAAGAGCGTGCCGTCGAGGGCGCCCGCCAGCAGGCCCTGCTGCAGCGCCTGCAGCGCCGCCTCCTTACAGGTCTCTGCCAGGGCGGGAACCCGCTCCACCTCGTTCAGCCGCGACAGGAAGTTGGACTTCACCAGCCCGCTCATGTTGTCCAGCACGGGGGTCCAGCGGTCCTGATCCTGGGCCAGCATCGCGCTCCCCTGGGTAATGAACTCGTCCGCCTCGGCGTAAAGCTGGCGCGCGCCGGCAGCATCGGCGGAGCGCACGCGCATCAGGGACACGGCCTGGGGAAGCGGCTGGGTCAGGGCGATCATGGGCCTATACTAGCCAACCACCCCGGGCAAAAACTTGAAGAATTTGTTACCGGTTTCCAGGGGGGAAGACGACGACCTCGACCGGACGGCTCCCCCACTGGTAACATTGTCCCAGCGTGGGAAACCAGACGTCGATGAACTTGCCGCGAATCGCCCCACCGGTATCCAAAGCGCGCGCCCAGCCATAACCCTTGACGTAAACCAGCGAGCCCATCGGGATCACGCTCGGGTCCACCGCGATGGTGCCCAGCGCCACGCGCGTGCCGCGGGCCGTGTAGCCCTGCAGGCAGTAAGCCGTGGAGTGACAGGTGAAGCGCTTGCCCGTGCCCGGCTCGGGCGGCGGGGCCAGGCGGTCGAAGCCATCGCCGGTCGGGCGGCGGTTGACGGTGTGGATCGGGGTGCCTTCTTTGACGCCGATCTCGGCGGTGCAGCGGAAGCTTTGCTCGAGCAACAAAGCCGCCTTATCCGTTTCATCCAGGGACGGGGCCGGCTGCTGGGCCAGCGCTCCCGCCGATAGAAGTCCCGTCAACACGAGCGCGGTCAGGAACTTGCTCACTTTGCGCCTCCTCGAGGGCCACAATCTCGACGGGTGGGGATGGTTGCAACTCCCCGATCTCCGCGTAGGCCTCTTCCATTTTCTTGACGTAGAACTGGCCGAGCACCCGCAAGATAGCCACCGTCGGAATCGCGAGGAACATCCCCATGATGCCCGCGAGCTCCGCGCCCATCAACAGCGCAATAATGACCACCAAAGAGGGTAGGCCGACCGACTGCCCCAATACGGCAGGCACCACCACATGACCTTCCAACTGGTGGACGCACCACATCGCGAAAACCACCATGCAGGCAAAAAACAGCCCGTGATTGGCCAGCGAGATGAAGAAGGCCGGGATCATGCCGAGAGCCACCCCGGCGTAAGGGATGAAGTCAATGACCCCCGCGAAGACGCCGATCAGGATGGCGTACTCGACGCCCATCAGGCTCAGCACCACGGCGATGCTGGTGCCGATCATGATGCACACGAAGATCTGTCCACGGATGTAGCGACCGAGCACGAAGTTGATGTCCTTCAACAAATGCGATACGTCCGGCTTGTGCTTCGGGGGGACGAAGCTCATGATCGCGTGGTGATAGCGATCGGCGTCCAAGAGCAGGTAGAAGGCGAACACGGGCACCAGAAAAACGGTCGTGATCAGGCCGGCGGCTGTCTTGACGCCCGTAAAAACACCGGTCGTGGTCGCCTTCATCACCCCCGGGCCGATCGCCTGGGCTTGAGCCTGCACCCACTCCATGCGCACCGAGTTGAGCTCCAACTGGGCCACGTAGGGCTGCAGCACCGGCGGAGCGTTGAACTGGATCCACCGTATGGTGTTATTGACCGCCAACTCCGCACTGGCCAGGGTCTTGGGAAAGTTGCTGGTCAGCGATACGAACTGGTTGTTCAGCACCGGAATCAGGTAGCCCAGCGCCAACAGCAGCAGCAGGAACATCAGGATATAGACGATGGTGATGGCCAGCCAGCGGGGAAAGCCGCGTTTGGTGATGCGATAAACGCGGCGGTGCTCACCCAGGGTGATCTTCCACGGCCGGGAGAACCGCCCGATGCCGATCTTACCTTCGTAAGACGGAGGAATATAGAGATAAATGGGGTGCGCGAAGAAGTTGACGGCGGGAGCCAGTACGTAAGCCAGCAAGATCGTGAGGGCAAGCAGCGTCGCCGCCACGTGCACGTGGCTGATGAACTCGGCCAGGGCTGCCACAAGGGCCACGACGATGAGCAGGAGACCTGCCCAGTAGAGGGTGCGCCGGAGGGTGTCGTTGCTCACCAGATCAGGGGGCTTGTCCCTCCAACGGCTGAATCGCCTGGGCCTCCACGAAGCCGGCGGCATTGGACATCCCCAATACCTGGATGAAGGCGCCCGGCTGCAGCGCCTGTGGCGGGATCGCCACCTGCGGGGGCACCATCACGTTCTGAGGCTGGGACATACCGGCCGCTTGCACGACAAGCATCCGGCGCGCCGGGTCGATCTGGAGCACGCGAGCATTCCACTGCACGACCTTGGGGCCGCTCATGTCGCTGGTGATCATGCCCTTGTCGTCGTTGTCCGGGTCGTCATCGTTGGAGTTGTTCATCATGCTGGCCTGGGAGCTGACCAGGTCGGTCTGCGGATCCCCGTTGCCCATCATGGCCGAGCTCTGCATCGGCTGATTGAAACCCTGCTGGTAGTAGCCGTTCTGGGGCTGAGGCTGCGCGCCGGGTGGCCCGCCCTGGCCCGAACTGGGGAAAGGCGTGGAGGGCGGCGGCGCCGAGCCCGGCGTGGTCTGATTCATGTTGCTCACGGCCTCGGCCGTGAAGGGGCTGCCGCCGGGGCTGGGAGAGACCGCCTGGGCGCCGGGCGCCTGGTTCTGGGGGAAGTTGTTGGTCTGCGGCATCCCGGACGGGTTGGTAGGATTCATCTGGTTGACGTTGTTGGCATCAGGAGGCAGCTGGCCGGGGGACGGGTTGCTGTTGGAGCCCGGGAAGTTGCCCCCCTGGCCGATCTGGCCCAGCACGTTAGGCGGACCGGTGATGCCGGGGGTGCCCGACGACATGCCTCCCACGCCGCCGGGGAAGGCGAAGTCGCCCTGCGGCGTGAGATAGGGCGCACTGGCGGTCGTCTGCACGTGGTCGCGGGAGCTGTAGAGGTCCATCAGCATGTCGGCCTGCAGCGGACGCTCGTTCAGCGCGCCCACCACCCGCACGGCCACCTGCATCCCGTCGCGGAACGCGGACGAGGCGCTGGGCCGCCCGCACACCTCGTAGCGGGTGTTTTTGACGAGCCGAACCTTGACTTCCTTACCGTCCTCGCCAATGAGCACGAAGTCGGCCTGGCCGGGCGTAAACCCGGACAGCTTCCCGGATCGAGTCGGCGCCGCCGCCACGGGCAACACCAACAAGAGAACCAGCATCCAGCGCAAGAAAGCCAAGCTCAACGCTCCTCCACGGTATGGGCTATCTTCATTTTACAGGGTCGACGCAAGCGTCAGAATGTTAACAGCGTTGACGGTACTTCCGCTCTACTGTTGACTGTCGACTGTTGACTGTTGACTGTCGACCCCTTACCCGACCGCAAGCTACCCCTGCTTCGTCCCGCAGTTGGCGCAAAACTTCGTTCCGGCCGGAAGCTGCGTCTGGCATCCCGGGCAGGTGATGACGGCGGGCTGCGGCGGGGGCATCGCGGTGCCGCAGTTCTGACAGAACTTGCCGCCGGCCGGGACGTCGGCCTTACAGCTCGGACACTGCACGCCCGGCGCGGCCTGAGTGGCCACCGGAGCCTGCTGCATCATTGGCTGTTGCTGCATCATCGGCTGCTGCTGCATGCCGCCCATCATGGCTTGCTGCATCATCTGGGGCATCATCATGCCCATCCCCATGCCGGCGCCCATGCCCATGCCCGCGCCCCCCATGCCGGGGTTCTTGGCCATGTCACCCATGGCGTCGGCGGCCTTGAGCTGCATGTAGTTCTGCACGCCGAGCGCACCCATCTTGGCGCGCATGCGGAAGGCTTCTTGAATCTCCTCGGGGACGGAGATGTCCTCGATGAAGAAGTCGCGCAGCTCGATGCCGTACTTGCCGAAGTCGTCGCGCACCTTGACCTTCATCGCGGCCGCCAGCTCCTCGGTGTTGGAGCGGATCTTGGCGTACGACTCGAAGGCCGTCCCGATGAGGTCGTTCAGGCGCGTGCGCAACGAGCCCTTGAGGAACGTGTTGAGAGCCTGGGTCGTGTAGAAGCCCTGGCCGCCGACCAGCGTGTTCACGAAGAGCAGCGGGTCGATGATCTTGACCGAGAACGTTCCGAAAGCGCGCAGCTGCACCCAGCCCAGGTCGGGGTCCTTCATGTCGATCGGGTTGGGCGTGCCCCACTTGAGATCGGTGAAGACGCGCGTGTTGACGAACACGACCTCGGCCGGGAAGACCGTCTTGCCGCCCGAGAGGAAGCCTTGCAGGATGTCCGTCAGGATGGGCAAGTTGGCGGTGCTCAGGGTGTGGCGGCCGGGGCCGAATACGTCCAGGCCCTTGCCGTCGCGGAAGAATACGGCCGCCTGCGTCTCTTGCACGATGAGCTGGCCGCCGAACTTGATGTCGGCCGGGCCGTCCTCGGGCACCCGCTGCACGATGGCCTGCGGGCTGTAGTCGCGCCATTCGATGACGTCGATGATCTTGGGCATGCTACTGGACTCCCTTCAGGATGCGCTCGCGGTCATCGAGCTTGGTGTCGAGCGCCTGGACGCTGTTGAGCAGCGAGCCGAGCTGGGCGCCCGGGTCGGGCACGCCCGCCAGGCTGGTGGCGGTGCCGTCCAGCAGCTGAATCTCGTTGAGCAGCGAGAGATCGTGCTCGTAAACCGACTGCAGCTCGGCCTCGCCCACCTCGGGCACCTCGAAGAAGCCCGAGTAGCCGTAGCTGGCGTGGCCGATACGCTCCACCACGCGGTCGAGCTTGTTGTTGACCTTGTCGAAGCGCTCCACCAGCGAGAGGTTGCCGGACGCCAGCACCTCCTCTTGAGCCTGCTGGATCTTGCGCTTGACGTTGCCCAGCTGCTTGGCCATGAAATCGCGCTGGAGCTTGTCGGCGTCGCGGCGGCGCTCGCGGTCGAGATAGCCTCCGAAACCGGGAATATGGCGCATCAGGCGCTCTAAAGTGCCCTCCTGGGGCGACTGGAGATCAGCCATGAGAAACCTCCTCTTGGGAGTGGTAGGTGGTCCGTATACGCCCTTTAGGGGGCGACCGCCTGCTCAGCCGGATTAGACGCGGGGTGGGCAATTCCATTCCCGTTGGAGCCAAAAACTCCGCCAACCTGGGGCGGAAGGAATTTGCGCACCAGGAATGCCAGAAGGGACAACAGTCCCACCGCCACCGTGCCCAGCCCGCAACCGACCACCAGGCCAATGACCGTCCGCAGCAAGGACGCCACGATCGGAGTGTGGGTGTGGGCAAAGGTATCCGCCATGCTGGCCTGACCGACGGCCGCCGCCAGCAGGGCCAGCCAGACCAGGCGCCGCCAGCCCACGCGGATGAGGAAGGGAGCCAGCATCAGGGCCGGATACCCGAGCACGAACTCTTTGAAGCGCGGGCGCACGCCCAGCACGGCGTCCAGGTAGCGGCGGAACATCCGCTCCAGGTCGTTGGGGTCGCTGGCGCCGGTGGCTCCCGCGTTACCGGTGCGCATCAGGTAGAACAGGCCCAACAGGGCCAGCACGCCCAGGCCGAGAGCATGCCAGAGCTTCAAATCGAGGTTCAGGACCTTGACCAGCTCCTCGCGTCCACCCTGGCGAGCGAGGTAGAATGCCAGCACGGCCAGGGGTGCCACCACACTCAGGAGCTTGACGCCCCGGAACAGGTCCAGGCCCAGCAGGTAACTGGCGTCATAGAGCAGGGAAGCGCTCATCAGGGCGCCGGTCAGCGACAGAGCCGTGACCCGCACGGTCAGCCAGAGCGAGCCGAGGAACGGATTGGCGCGCCTGCCGACCTGCTCCAGATAGGGCAGATGGACCACCATCGAGAGCACCGGGAGCGTCAGCGACGACAGGAGGGCCAGCGCCGCGCGGGCCGTCGAGGTCAGGCCGAGGAAGCTCCAGGCCGCCGTGGCCACCGCCCCCAGGGCGACCAGCCCGTAAAGCATCCAGGGCTTGAACGGATAGATCTCGAGCAGGAGGAGCGAAACGGCGGACATCACGCCCATCGCCACCAGGCCGACCAGGAAATGCACCCAGATCGGAGGGTGAACCGCGTCGTCCTTCAGGGTGCTCGCGTCGCCCAGCTGCCCTTTCAAAAAGTCCGCCCAGTTGTCGTGGGTGGCGAGCTCGGTGCGGAGACCTTTGATGAGGGCCTCGTTGGTGGCCGTGAGGTCGCCGGTCTCGCGCCAGGGCGTCGCGTAAGGGCGCAGGTAGAGCAGGTGCAGCGTGCGCTCGCGGGCGCCCAGGCTGTACATGGACACCACCGTATCGGGCGGCAGCTTGGCCTGCTGCAGCGGCACCACCGCCATCACGCGCACCACGTGGTCGGGATGAGTCTTGGCGACGGTGGAGATGCCCTTCTGCTGCACCGCGGGGTCGAGCTCCACGTAACCGACCTTCAGGCTGTGCTCGGCGATCCAGTTAGAAGCTTCTTTCAGCTCTTTGGGGTAACCGACCGCTTCGTTGGGGAGGCCGCCAAAGATGAAACCCTTTACGTGGTCGGCTTTCAAACCTACCAGGGCATTCTCCAGGATCTGTGTGGCTGGGAGCGGTTTGTTCTCCGGGCGCAGCCACAGTTGCCAATCATGCGCGGCAAGGTCGTTCAGACGGTCTGGCAGGTATCCCAGGCCCATGCTTCGCAGCGTGGGCAGGTCGATCGCCACGTCCAGGATGTTGTTGCCCTTGCGAACGACACGCCCCTCGCCGGGCAGGGCAAGCTTCAAATTTCGCTCGATAGCGTCCAGCTCGTGCGGCTGGTCGAAGACCATGTAAACGTGTCCGGCCTGCGCATCGGCGGACGGGTTGAGCAGCTTGAGGGACAGGCCGTTGAAGACCCGCACGACGCCTTCGAGCTCCAGGTCATCCAGGGTCCACTCGGGCACCGCCAGGGACGTTACGCCGTAGCTCTTGTAGAGCGCGAACAGGTCTTGCCCGCCCTGAGCCCGAGAGAGATCGAGCACCGCCTGGTAGTCCAGCACGATCTCGTTCGTCCGATTGTTGGCCTCCAGCCGGTTGCGGTGCATCAGCAGGAAAACTGCCGCGACCACCCCGATAGCAAACAGACCCCAGAGAACCCGTTTCATCCTACTCCTCGTGCTCGGGCCTCGTCAGGTCGTGGGGCTCCTCGGCCTCGTCGTGGGCTTTCATCTCGGTGACGAACTCCTTGGCCGCCTCGATGGCCGCCTTGTCGGCCTTCTTGCGGATCTGCGCCGGGTCCGGGTGAGCCTGCTCGTAGTAGAGGCGCGCCGCCTCGCCCACCGCCCAGGTGCCCGAGTAAGCCACGGCGGCCTTGGCGGCCCAGCCCGCGCCCGGCACCACGCCCACCAGCTCGCGGGCCAGCGCGCGCCAACCGAAGGCGCTGCCGACCACCGGCCAGAGCTCCCCTACCCGATCGAAGAAGTCGATCGAGCGGCCGTACAACGCCGCCATCAGCAGGCACAGCCGCAGCTGCGAGGCCGTGATGACCAGCGTCTCGCCGGCCGTCGCCAGAACGCTGATGATGAACCCGATGGCCGGAATCGACGAGGTCACGCTGGAGGCCGCCGCCAGCAAAGCGTTGCGGGCCGAGGTGCGCGCCATCATGCGCCGGGCGCACTCGAAACGCACCCGCGGGAAGTCGCGCGCCAGCCGGATGGACAGGTCGGGGAACGCCTTCAGCACCAGCCGGCACAGCTGCGGAGAAGCCTTGGACGGATCCAGCAGATGCACCGTGGGGAGAGTCGTATCTGGCTCCGCCCCTTCCGGTGTGACGGTCTTCTCCTCATCGCGGCGACCCTCGCGCACCCACAGGCAATTCACACCCAGCGGGATCTTCTCGGCGATGGCCCGCAGCTCGGCGTCGTCGCGCTTCTGCTCGCCCAGGTGGACGATGGCCGAGTTGCACTCTTTCAAGCTGTCATAGTGCTCTTCGCTCAGCGGCAGCTTGACCAGCAAAACCTCTTCGGGCCTGGTCTCCTCCCCCGCCAGCAGAGCCGCCCCGCCCAGCATCCGCCGCACCAGCTCGGGCCGATTGTCGTCCCCGATGAGAGCCAGCTTGTACTCCTGGCCCATGCCCTCCTGAATTTTGCTCAAGGAATAGCGCGCGCGGTAAACCTGGTAGAGGATTTCGAAGGTGTTCATCGGGGCAGATTTCTTCCCCACCGGGCGCTTTCCTGGCAAAATAAAAAAGGCCCGCCTGCAAGACGGACCTGTTTGGTGGGCGCGAACGGACTTGAACCGCTGACCCCTACGATGTCAACGTAGTGCTCTAACCAACTGAGCTACGCGCCCGGCTATGATGGAGGCGACGCGCAGAGTCGAACTGCGGTGCGCGGTTTTGCAGACCGCTGCCTAACCCCTCGGCCACATCGCCATGGTCCTGGAGCGGAAGACGAGGCTCGAACTCGCGACCCTCGGCTTGGGAAGCCGATGCTCTACCACTGAGCTACTTCCGCGGGACGGGCTTACTATAGCACGGCCTGTCAACCGAGATCCACAGGGCCGAAACCGATTGCGTCGAACTCCGTTTCGTGGACCTCTTCCGAGCATTCGGACTCACTTTTTTCAGCACCGTCCTGGTCACGCTGATCGTGTTGCACACGCTGAGCCTGCAGTGGCTTGCCAAACTCGAGAGAAGTCTGGCTCAGGGCCATCTGGAAGAGGCCGAGAAGGCTTTCCACAAACTGCTCACCTGGGTCCCGCGACGACTGGAGTTCACCACCATCTGGAATCGCGCCGCGCTGGACGTGCGGCTCGTCTCTCCCCTGCCCCCCGAGCGCGTGCGCAGAGCCCTGTTGCAGCTCACGCGGGCCGTGGCCGAGCGCCGCCCGCGTCTCATCGCGCTGCGCCGCCTCGAAGCGCACCTGCTGCGTCAGGAGGGCCAGGTGGAAGAGGCCAAGGCTTTGCTGGAAAGCGTGCCGCGCCGACCTCACCCGGTCGACGGCCAGCAACGCGCCATCTTCTACGAGCTGACCGGCGATCTCGAGCGCGCTCGCCAGGAGTACGACATCGCCCTCAAGCAGCTCGACGCTCGCTTCGGCGGCACGCGCTTCAACCTGTCCCGCCGGTCGCAGGCCCGGCTGCGCGCCCACCTCCTGCGCTCGCTGGCCCAGGTGCACACACGGCGCGGCAAGCTGGACGAGGCCGTGCAGGCGCTGGAGGCCTCCATCCAGGCCGAGCGCAAGTCGCTCGAAGGCGCCTACAGCCGGGTGGCCGTGGCCGGCCTGCTCGAGCGCACGCAGGGCGTCGAGGCGGCCGAGCGCTACCTGCTCGACGCCATCGGCCAGACACCGCCCTGGGCGGGCCTCTTCCTGCAAACGCTGGGCGAGATCCAGACCCGCGCAGGACGCTACACCGAGGCCCACCAGAGCCTCGAGCAATCGCTGGCGCGCGTGATGGTCGAAGCGGCCCAGCAGGTGCACCGGACCGGGCGCCAGGTCAGCCAGAACCCCCGCTATCTGAGCCTGATGCTGGCGCGCTTCGAGCTGGAGATGGCCTCGGAACGTTACGGCGCCGCCCGCGACCTCCTGGAGCGGCTGACCGAGGAGAACCCCGACCACCCCCTGGTCCAGATGGCCTGGGCCAGCTTCTACGAGGCACAGGGCGAGGACACGCTGGGCGTCTCCTGGCTCGAGCGGGCCGTGGCCCGCACCGAGGGGGGCTTCCTGGGCGAATACACCCGGCCGGCCGCCCGCAGCCGACTGGCCGAAGCCTACGTCCGGCTGGGACGATTGGAGGACGCCGAGACGGAGTACCGCCGGGCTCTGCGCGCCGGGGAGGCGGGCCCCGCGATGCGGGCCACCCTGGGCTACCTGCTGGCCCGTCAGGGACGCCTGCAAGACGCCGACCCGCTGCTGGAAGAAGCCCAGAAAGAGTTCGAAAACCGCCTGCAGCGCAATCCCAGCGATTCCGAGCTGCTGGCCGGCATCGGCAACCTGCTGGCCTTCCGGGGCCGGCTGGAAGATGCGCAGTCCTATCTGGAGCGGGCCGTTCTGAGCAGCCCGCGCGACTGCGCCGCCTGGAGCTCGCTGGGCGACCTGTGTCAGAAACGCAATCAGCTCCCGCAGGCCAGGGAAGCCTATCAGAAAGCCCTGGCCCTGGCCCATCGTCCCGATCAGAAGCAGACCCTGCAAACCCGACTCGCCGAAGTGGAAGGCGCTCTGCCCACCTGAACCGAACCTCCGGCGACACCGAAACTGCGGAGGGACCTCATGAACACCACGCTCAGCACCAGTTGGGAACGCTTCTGCCAGCTGTTTTACTATGACAGCGGCCTGGACATCGCGGTGGACGTGAGTCGCACCTCCCTCAGCCAGGAGTTCCTGGACCGCATCAAGGCGTCCTGGGAGAAGGCCGTCCTCGACATGAAGGCGCTCGAGGGCGGCGCCATCGCCAATCCCGACGAGAACCGGATGGTGGGCCATTACTGGCTGCGCGCCCCGCAACTGGCTCCCAACCGGGAGATCCGCGACGAGATCGAGCTCACCCTGGAGCGCATCAAGAAGTTCGCGGCCAAAGTGCACGAGGAGAAGAGGTTCACGGACGTGCTCAGCATCGGCATCGGGGGCTCGGCCCTGGGGCCGATGTTCGTCCACGACGCGCTGGGCACGGGCGAGGACAGGCTGAAGGTCCACTTCTTCGACAACACCGACCCCGACGGGATGGACCGCACCCTGCGCGCGATCGGCAAGAAGCTCAGCACCACGCTGATCGTGGTCATCTCCAAGTCGGGCGGCACGCCCGAGACGTTCAACGGCATGATCGAGGCCCAGACCGCGTGTAAGAAGGCCGGCCTCGATTTCGCGAAGCAGGCCGTGGCCATTACCGGCGCCGACAGCAAGCTGGACAAGCTGGCGGCCAGCGAGGGATGGCTGGAGCGCTTCCCGATGTGGGACTGGGTGGGCGGACGCACCTCCGAGCTGAGCGCGGTCGGCCTCCTGGACGCCGCGCTGCAGGGCATCGACATCCAGGCCATGCTCGACGGTGCCGCCGCCATGGACGTGCTGACCCGCGAGCCCGAGCTGCAAAGGAATCCGAGCGGCCTGCTGGCGCTGGCCTGGTTCAGCGCCACCGGCGGCAAGGGAGCCAAGGACATGGTCATCCTGCCTTATAAGGACCGCCTGTCGCTGTTCTCGCGCTACCTCCAGCAGCTCGTGATGGAGTCGCTGGGCAAAAAGGACGACCTGAATGGCCAGGTGGTCCACCAGGGTATCGCGGTCTACGGCAACAAGGGGTCGACCGATCAGCACGCCTACGTGCAGCAGCTGCGCGACGGCCTGAACAACTTCTTCGCCACCTTCATCGTGGTCGAGAAGGACCGTGCCGGCGACTCGATCGAGGTTTCCCCCGGCGCCACCACCGGCGATTACCTGAGCGGGATGTGGCAGGGCACGCGCCAGGCGCTGACCGAGGGGGGCCGTGAGTCGATCCTGATCACCGTCCCCGATGTCTCGCCCCGCACCGTGGGCGCCCTGATCGCCCTCTACGAGCGCGCCGTCGGCTTCTACGGCGACCTGGTCAACATCAACGCCTATCATCAACCGGGCGTGGAAGCGGGCAAGAAAGCCGCCGCGGCGGTGTTGAAGCTCCAGGAGGAGATCGTGAAGGCGCTCGGGACCGACCCCCTCGACGCCGAGGCGGTCGCCAAGAAGGTCGGCTCGGACGATACCGAGGCGGTCTTCCACATCTGCCGCCACCTGGCCGCCAACAAGCGTTTCGGCGTGCGGGCCGAGGGTCAGGGATTGCAGTCCAGGTTCGTGAAAGGCTAGCCAACTGGCGGCTCGAGTCATGGCCTCCTGGCCATAGGACAAACCTGAGGACTTCCTAAGGGCTCTTTCCGAGGCCGTTGCCCTGCGGCTTAGACGAGAAGGAGCCTTTGACTCTTGCCATTCCTCATCTTGCTACTCTTCCTAGCCGCTCTGCTCACGGGCTGTGGCGGCGGCGACCAGGCCGCAACAGCCGGACAAATCCCCATCAACCCTCAGCCGGTAAACGAGTTCCAGCTTCAGCCCAACGTGAAGGTGCTGGACGGCTCGGTCACCGTGCTCGAAATCACCGACACCAGCGTCACGCTGGCGGGTGACCTCTCCGGCGTGAGCGTCGGCGACGTCCTCATCGTCAACCAGGGCGACCAGACCTTCGCCCGCACCGTCGTGGCCGTCAACGGCCAGGTGGTGACCACCGCCCAACCCGGTCTGACCGACGTCTTCCTGTCGGCCAACATCCAGGAGACGGAGGTCATCAATCCTTC
Organism: Vulcanimicrobiota bacterium; assembly: GCA_039809865.1. Taxonomy (GTDB): domain Bacteria; phylum Vulcanimicrobiota; class Xenobia; order Xenobiales; family QWHO01; genus QWHO01. The sequence continues at coordinate 37,219 of JBDHVW010000020.1, read as the reverse complement.
TGTGTTGGCCGGGATGGTGCCCAACCTGCCCGGCTTGACCGTCGAGGCGCCGCCCACCAGCCGCGTGACGGCCGACCAGCTCGGCCAGGGCGTGCAGCTCACCTACGAGAAGACTCCAGTCTTGCAGCGGGGCCGCGCGGTCGCTTATTTGACGGGGAAACTCGACCTGCAGGCCGCCTTTGAAAAGAAGATCCAGGTTTCCAACGGCAGCGGCACGTTCTCCATCAACCCGGTGGCCAGGGTAAAAGGTGAAATCGTTATGGAAGTCGTGGCCAGCAGCAACCTCGAGGCGAACCTCGCCCTCACGAATCCTGTGACCGTGCCCCTCAAGAACATCGGTCCGCTCCCCGTCCTGGGAGACCTGCAGCTGGGGCTCGATCTGAGCGGGCAACTGGACGGCGGTCGCTCCCTCATCAAGTTCACCAGCGACGGCAACATGGCCCAGGTGGAAGCCCTATACGACATGAATGGCAATATTCAAGACGCCCAGGCGGATTTCGAGCGCACCTGGGAAGTGACCTGTCCCACCTACCGCTCCGGAGCCCGGTTGAACTTCTCGGGCTCTATCTGCTCACTCACCAGCCGTGTCCGTTTCCTTGGCCCCGGCAGGCTCACCGGTAACAACTTCAAGATGCAACTCATGGGATTCAGGTGCCGTACGAGTCCGGGTGTCAACGACAAGGGCGAAACCGGAACGCGCATGGAGGTCTTCGACGAGTTCATTCCCATCATGTGGGACACGAAGTACCAGGATCCCCAGGCGTCCGCGCGCCGCAACATCGACGGGGGCGAACGGCGCCGCATTCTGGACCTGTTCGACCCGGATCCGAAGCCGCTGGCCGGCTCCGTGACGAACGTGCGCCTCTCCCCAGCCACGCCGCTCCGGCTGCGCGTCGGGGAATCGATCAACCTGAGCGTGCTCGCCGACCTCTCCGACACGGGCGGAGCTTCGTTCAACCGGCCGATCCCCATCACCTGGGGCTTCATCACCGGAGGCAAGCAAATCGTCAGCTTCGACCCCAATCCCGGGGCCTACACGACCATGACTGCCACCCAGCCTGGCAAGACGGAGATCACCGGCTTCTACAACGGCGTCGACGTCATCCGCTTCATCGCGGTCGAAGTCATTGACGAGCCCGTTCTGAGCCTGGAGATCGACGCCAACCCGCAAGGCTTCTTCCCCGAGTTCAACGGCAACAGCTGGCGACTCGAGTGGGGTAGCGTCAACCTGACGGCGATCCTCAACTCGACGACCGGCTCCCCTTTCCATGTGAATGCCGAATGGACCTCGAGCAACAACGACGTCGCCTCGTTCGACCGTCCCGGCCACCTCGTCTTGAACCGGCCCGGCCAGACGACCATCACCGCCACTCTCAATGGCCTGAAGGCCGAGCGCGAGGTGGAGATCACCGCTCCGTTCGCGGCCGGACTGGCCCTCTCGCCCATCCCGCCGGCTCAGCTGGGCATCGGCCAGACCCTCCAGCTCGAGGCGCTGGTAACGCTCACTGACGGCACCCGCCGCAGGCTGCGCGACAGCGTGCAGTGGGTTACCAACGACCCGGCCATCGTGGCCGTGTCCAACACGGGACTGGTGCAGGGCGTCGCCCGCGGCCAGGGATTCGTGCTCGCGCTCTTCGAGAGCGCGGCCGGCGTGGCGCGCCTGAACATCGACCAGCAGCCAGTCGTGGCCCTTCAGATCATCCCTGACGACCCCACCCTGGGCGAAGGGCAAACGCAGGCTCTCGAGGTCTTCGCCACCTTCGCCGACGGGACGTTCGATGAGATCAGCCAGCAGGGCATCGCCACGTTCAATGTCCCGCCCAATGCTGGAATCTCTATCGATCCCAAAACCGGAGTGATAACCGGGCTCTACCCGGGCACCTTCGATTACAGCGCCACTTACGGCGGAGCGGTCGCGCTCGCGCGCGTCACCGTCACCGGCCCCAACCAGCTGGTGATCACGTCGCAACCGACCACCGCGGTCGCTCCCAATCAGACCTTCCCGATCGCGGTCGAGCTGCAGGACGGCCAGGGCACGCCCCAGCCGACGGGCGAGGCGCGGGAAGTTCTCGCCTTCCTCAACGGGGTCCAGGTGGCTTCCGCAACCATCGCCGCGGGCGGCACGACGGCCACCCTCAACGTCGCCATCGACCAGCCCGGCATCTACCGGCTGGACCTCTCCGGTCAGGGCGTCATCGGCGCCCAGACGGCCGACATCAGCGTGGTGGACGCCGCCTCTATCGGGAAACTGCTGGTGAGCGTCGGCAACAACATCGCCGTGGCCGACCTGCGTCCTGACGGAGCGCTGGCGCCCGTGGCCAGCTCGCCCTTCGCCACCGAGAACAGCCTGGCGGGCATCGCCCGTCTCGGCAACACGGTCTTCGGGGCCGAGAACGACACCACCAACAACAACTATCGCCTGGAAACGTTCCAGATCGACCCCACCACCGGCCAATTGACCAGCCTGGGTGGACAGGACCTGTTCCCCTCGTTCGTCCCGTCTGAGCCCCCCATCGCCACCAATGGCTCGGACACGGTCTTCGTGGCCACGGCCAACGCCTACCCCACTGCCGGCGGCAACCAGTTGACGGCCGTGCAGGTCGACCCTGCCACCGGGGCCCAGCTCAATCGGGCCGACATCGCCATCAACCCCACGGCCCCTGGAGCCATCGTGTTCGATGGCGACTCGATGACGGTGTTGTCAGGGCCAAGCAGCGACCTGGTCTTCCTGGCCGGTTCCAGCAATGGAAACCCGATCGTCCTGCCCAAGGTCGAGCAACTCCAGGTGCAGGTCTACAGCTTCAACCGCGCTGTCAACCCGCCCGTACTCACGTTCCTGGGAGCGACCAACGTGACCGCTCCGGTCGATCCGAGCTTCACGCGGACCTGTCCCGCGGTCGCTCTGCTGGCCGGTCGTCTCTACGTCGGCATCAACTTCGAGAACGGCCCGGGCAGCATCACTCGGTTCGATGTCAATACGGGCACCGGAGCGCTCTCCAACGAGGCCACCGCCTTCCCCAACGTCTCTCCCGGCGACTTCCTGCCGCTGGGTGGCCGTCTCTACGCCTCCACGGGCTCGCTGCGCACCTTCGAGGTGCAACCCAACGGCGATCTCACCTCGGTCAACCTGGCGACCGGCAGCTCCGGCCAGATGGCGGACTTCGTGGATCCCGCCAACGGCGACCCGATCATCGCGCTCGGGGTGACCAACGCGGTGCAGACCTACCGTCTGGACCAGACGACAGGCATCCCGACCCCGCTGCAATCCACCGGCGGCTTTACTTCGGCGCGCTACCTGGCGCGCTGAGGCTCCCTGCCAGAGCGTCTTCGGACGCTCTGGCAGCATTCCAGAAAGAGAATTTTCTATGAAACGCTGGCTTCAAATCTTCGTTTTCCTCTTGCCTCTCTGCCTCGGGCTGCTCAACGGGTGCGGAGCAGGCGACCAGAGCGCCTCCGGCCAACCGCTGGGGGTGGCGGACGCCGGGGGCGGAAGCGAAAGCCCCGTTCCCGAGAATCCGGAAACTCCCTCGCCCGAGCCCGGCTTCTCTGGCCGGGCGGTACTGCTTCCGGTGGTGGTCACCCCCGAGCGGGAGCGCGCCGACGTGTTCCAGCTCAAAGCCGAAATCGAGGCCGAGCCCGAGGGTCTGCGGATTCTTGGGGACGGCAAGTTCATTCTCTTCCAGGACTCCCCCGCCGTGGGCTGGATCGCCGAGCTCGGCGGCCAGACCGTGGTGCTGGACGCGGAAGGCTCTTTTACATTCGACCCGCCCGCCGATGGGGTCACCGAGGGCGTGCTGCGGCATCCGTCCGATCCGAGCCTGAGCTTCCCCTTTACGGTTTCGCAACTGGGAGCGGCGCGCGACGGCGGCAACCCCATCCTTCTGACGATGTTCTTCCGGGGCCCGTGCGGAATGAACCAGGGCGACACGCAGGAGTTCTGCGGGACCGGCGCACGGCCCCAGCCCCGCGTGGACCCGAAGATCAAGGCCAGGTTCGATGACCCCGCCGACCCTGACTTCGTCCGAGCTTTTGGCTCGGTGATCTCTCCTCCCACCGAGTTGCGCCCGGACCCCCGTCCCTTCGAAAAGCCGCGTCTTACGACCGTGGCCGAAGGACCGAGGTCCGAGGCTCAACTGGTCATGGGGCGCTTGGGAACCTATCCCAAGCCGGCCACCCGCAACCGCAACACGAATCAGCTGGTGAACTTCCCGTCGGTCAAAGACTGCGTGCAAACGGATGGGCGCTTCCAGGGACCGAGCGTTCCCAAGCAAATCGCCTACTTCTTGAGCACCTGCTACGACTACGTGCGGGCGGGCGCCTGTCTGAACGAGAACGCCCTCTCCGACGCCGAGAATTTCCTGGTCAGCAAAGAGTTCGTCGAGATCGTCACGGGACTCAATCTGACCTCGACCTCCTTTCAGGGACCGTTGACGGCCCCGGTCCTCATCCGGGTGCCGGGAATCCAGTCGGACCTGCACTGCTATCAGAATCACAAGCACCGCAACTGCGCCATGGTCAACCTTGGCGACGTGGCCGGCGAGCTACCCGAGAACGTGATCGTCAGGCCGGCGGGCTCGACCCCCGGGACCGCCACCCTGGAGGTCAGCGGTCGGACCACAATCACGATCCACAACAACGGTGCCTTCGGAATCACCAGGATCTCCAAGCAGAAATCCGACCTGGGCGGAACCTTGAGCGGAATCGGGGTTGTTTCCCGGGCCAGCCTGACCCTGCAGGAAGTCCAGGAAGTGCACCACTACCGCCCCGTCGACTACGTGGCCGTGCGTGGCTCGGAATCGGACGATGCCCGCGAGTACGTGCCCGACGAGAAGCTCGACTTCACCCCGCCTGACAACGCCCAGCCGGGTCAGGAGGACGTCTACCTGTTCACTGTCGACGACCGCTCCATCGAGATCACGTTCCGGTTCGTGCCCAGGGCACCATTCCTCACGAAGCTCGGAGACGTGAGCGAGCTGACCGTGCTGGACATCAACCGCAACGGCCTGATGGCGGTCGCTCGTCCCGCTGGCCTCTTTCTCGAGGAGGTCGGTCAGGCCGACCCGATCCAGCTCTTGAGCGTCCCAGGTGAGGCCCTGCTAAACGACGACGGCACATGCGCCTATCAACCCTCCGATCACCTCAGCCCTGCCAGGATCCGAATCCTCTCCGGGGAGAGCGTGGATCTGCCCCCGCCAGCGGGAGCCCAGTCGGCCTTCGCCCAGGGCATTGCCTCGCTCAATCCGGACGGGATCTTCTTCTGCTGGGCCAGGCGTGGCGACGGCAAAGACGACCTGTACACCTTCACCGCTTCGGAAACGGAGGAGTTTACCAACCTCCCCGAGGGACTGCCCAATACCCCCATCATCCCGCTGCGGCATTGCAACAAGGATGCGCTCTTTGCCAGCGCCCCCGGGGGGCTGGCGGACCCGCCCTTCGACGGCATTTCGAATGCCGGCAAGCTCTGTAAATTCGACCTCGCCACCCGGACCTGGTCAAGCCATGAGGTGGCGCCCAACGTCCTCTTCATCCCCGGAAACAATCAGGCTGCTCACTACGTGGACGCCAACACCACCAGCGTGCTGGCCACGGAGATCGGCAACGACTTTCATGGCGTCACGCCGCCGGCCGGTGTGACCTGGGCCGCCTTCCTGACCTTCCTGGTCCAGACGGGAGCAGACCATTCCTTGCACTCCGAGTCCAAAATCCTGGGACAGGGGGGACGGACGGTCGCCATCACCGATCTGAGCTTCCCCGCCGCCGGAGGGGTCGCGGGTAGTTCGCACGGGGTCATCGCGATGAACGAGGACTTCGAGGTGCTCGGAGTTCTTACCGAGATTCCCCTGGCGCCGAGACCCGTGCTCTTCCAACCCGAGGGAACGGTCGATCTGGTTCCGCTCCTCCCGGCTGGCGCGCCGGCCGGGACCTGGCAAGGGTTGAAGATGGGGGGCCGCTACATCGTGCTCCAACACACCGATGGCGCGGGGAACAGCAGCATCTATCTGTTCTTCCGCGGCAGTTAGCGGGGCGGACTGACGAACCGGCCGTCCGGGTCGGTCAGCTCCATCGGGACCACGATGGCCTGACCGAGATTCTCCCAGCGCAGCTTGCCCTGGAGCTTGCGCACCCGCCAGAGCGTCTTGGGACGCTCTGGCACCCCCAGGGGGATCAGCATCCGGCCGCCTTCGGCCAGCTGCTCCACCAGCGCCACGGGCACGCGTCGCGGGGCGGCGGTGACCAGGATGACGTCGAACGGCGCCTCGTTCGGCCAACCCTGGGCTCCGTCGCCCAGGCGCAGGTGGATGTTCTCCAGCCCCACGCGACGCCAGGCCTTTTGCGCCAGCGCGCCCAGCTCGGGCAAAATCTCCACCGTGTAGACCTCTTTAGCGATGCAGGCCAGCAGATCGTCGCTGGGACCGATCAGGTAGCCGATCACCCGCTGCAGACTCTGGTAGCTCTTCATCGCTCTCGGGGAGCCCGTCAGCGCCTTCGACAGCAGGAGCGCCTGCCGCAGCTTCCGCTTGTCCTTCGGGTCGAAGCTGGTCCGGCCGACCCTCCTCCATCGTGTAATCGACCACCTCGTGGGCGTAGTGCAGCGCCACGTCGGTGGTGATGAAGGCGGGCTCGTCGTCGTAGCGCAGTTGCTCGTAAAGGTCGTGAAAATGGCGCCAGCGCATGCTATCGCGACCGGGCTCGACGATCACGAATCCGTTGCGCTCCAGAGCGTCGCCCATCCTGGCGTCATAGCTCTCCAGCACCGACTCCCGGTTCAGCACGTCGTCCAGCGAGTAGAGCTTGGACGGCTCTTGCGCCAGCGAGCCGAGCGTCAGGAGACCGATAAGGACGAGCGTTTTCAACGGGGGGCGTCCACTCTCCGAGCGGCGTCGTGCACCGCCTGCTCGGGGGTTTTCTTGTTCTGCACGGCGCAGGCGATCAGCTCGTCGGACAGGATCTGCAACACCTGGTTGAAGTCAGCCACGTTGCCCACGGGCTGCTCCCATCGACCCTGAACGGCGAACTTGAGTAACGGCGCAGGGCTCTGCTGCAAGGCCAGCACGAAGAGAGGCTCCTCCTCCAGATCGTCGCGCACGGGCAACTGCAGGGCGCTGTACAGGAAGCCGAGGTCGCTCTCGCGGCTGGTCGCAAAGCGGATGAACTCGGCTGCCAGCGCCTGGTCCTTGCAGGTGGAGAACATGCCGAAGTTGCGGTAGTTGCCGTAGCTGAAAACCGGCTCGGACGGCTGGCTGCCGTCCGGGACGGGCAACTGGGCGAAGTCGAACTGGAACTCCTCCCCCGCCTGATCGCGGACCTGCATGATGTTCCAGGGGCCGGTCAGCATCATGCCGAGGTTGCCGTCGGAGAAGGCGCGCACCTGGTCCAGGTCGTCCGGAAACACGTTCTGCTCCGGAGCCAGACCCTGCTGGTAGAGATCGCGCAGGAAAGCCATGACCTGCACGCCCGCCGGGTTGTCGAACGCGGCCTTGCCGTCCGGCGTGAGCAGGCTCTTGCCACCGGACGCGGCCAGGTAGAGCGGGTAGAAATCGTAGTAGCGCTGCCAGAACTGGTTGGCCGGGTTGGGCGCCCACAGGTAGAGCGCGCGTTTCTCGGCGCGGCTGGCGGCCTGCAGGACCCGCGCGCTCTGGAGGAACTCCGAGTAGGTCCGCGGCGGCCGCAGGTTGTAGCGGCGGAAGAGGGCCGCGTTGTACTGCATCATCAGCGGGTTGCCCTTCCAGGGGAACTGGTAGAGCTTGCCGTCGGGCGAGCGGAACGGCACGTCGGCGTTGGCGCCGCAGCGCGCCTTGAGGTAATCCAGCATGCCGGGCACCGAGTCGAGCGGCACCAGGGCGCCTTTGGCGGCGAACTCGTGGGCGTTGGTGGGGAACAGGAAGTTGGTGATGTCGGGTGTGTTGCCGGCGGCGATCGCCTCGCGGAACACGTCCTCGGCCAGCTTGCGGGGCGGCAGCGAGCGCAGCTCCACGGGCTGGTCGGGATGGAGCTGGTTCCAGCGATTGGCCACCTGCACGGCCCACCCGACCTCCTCGGCATAGGGGCCGCACCACCAGGTGAGCGCCGGCTTATGGCCGTCGAGCGAGGGGTCCACGGCGGGCTGGACGTTGGTCCAGTCTTCTTCCTCGATGATGGGCTGGTTCGGCTCTTCGGCTCGAAGGGGAGCCACCAGGCACAGCAGGAGGGCTATCAGGGCAAGGAATTTTCGCATGCTCATTTCCGAATCGGCTGCTTGTTCACCAGCTTGCCGTCGCGGTAGATGAACACGAGGCCCTGGTTGAAGTAGAAGTCCGTGATGAAGGTGTGATAGCTCGTGATGCTCTCATTGTCGGGCACGGTCGTCCGGTTGGTGTGGTCCGGCTGTCCGTTCTCCTTGATGATGCGCTCGCGATCAGTGCCCCCGCTCGAGGTGCCGGGAAGTTTGGGAATCGGCCAGACCGGCTTGCCGACCGCCCACACCCCCACTTTGCGCTGCTTGCCCATCTGCTCGTACTTGTCCCAGCCCGCGAAACGGGCGTCGTCGCGGTTGAGGGTGGCATAGCCGTCGGCCAGCAGCTGTTTGTTGAAGTTGACCCGCTTGTCTCCGGCGACGATGGTGATCTCGCCGCTCGAGATAGGGCCGGAGGCCCCGTAGACCCGCACCGTCAGCAGCCGTCCCCCCAGAACCTGGCTGCAGTATTTGTTGTAGGCGTTGGAGGCTTTGGTCGGGACCACCACGCCGGCGGGGCGAATCAGGAGTGAGCCCGACAGGTCTTGATGGCTCTGGGCCAGGAAGATCGCCCCCTCCGGCGTCGTCCCGGCGAAAAAGCCCTGCAGGCCCGTCTCCTGGGCGAAAACCACCCAGGTGAGGGCCAACATCAGGATCAAGATCGTCCGTTTGGGCATGGCGAGCCATTCTCATTGCTCGGGAGCGCCCGGCTGGTTACCGGCTTGTTGACAGCCGGACTCGTTCAGGGTATTTGTGGGGAGGATTCATCACCTGGGAAAGGCGGGAGGGTATGGAGAGCTCGTTGGAAATGCGCCGGCTGCTGCGCCTCGAGCGCGACCTGTTCTCCAATCTTGCCGACCAGGCCGAGCGCGAGCGCAAGCTCGACCTGGCCCTGAACGCCGACCCCGCCCTGCGGGCCGAGCTGCGCCGCGAGAAAGAGCGCTCCGAGGCTCTGCAGCAGCGAGCCCTCGAGGCCATGCTCCGCTGCGAGATGGCGCGCAAGGAGCTCTCGCAGCTGAAGGCTCAGGTCGAGAAGCTGCGCAAGGAGAACCACCGCCTCACGCAGGAATGCGAGTTCTACCAGGACTCCGCCCAGGCGTGGCGCGACGAGGTCGCGGTGCACGCGGAGGTGGTGGATTTCTTGCGCGGCGAGAGCGACAGCCTGAAGAAGGACATGGCCAGGCTGTCTGAGCGCAAGCGCAAGTCCAAGTGGCTGCCCTAAACCCCCTCGAGGGCTTCCACGACGGCGTCCAGCTCGTACTGTGACGCCAGAGCCTGCAGGCGCCCTGCCAGCGTCGGATTGCTCTCCCCGAGCTCGCTGATGGCCGCCTGCAAAGCCTGAAAATCGCCAATCTCGGCCGCCTCGCGCAGCCGCCCCACCAGGTCGGGACGGACGCTCTCCTCGCGAACCCAGGTCAGCCCCAGGATCCGGGCCAGCTCGCCCAGCAGCTCCGCGCGCACCAGGGGCTTGGTCAGAAACCCGTCGCAGCCGGCCTGGCGGCAACGCTCGCGGTCCTCGGGGAAGGCACTGGCCGACAGGATCAGCACCGGAACGGCGTTTCCAGCCGCGCGCATCCGCTCGAGCATCTCCAGGCCGTCCATCCCCGCCATCGAAAGGTCCAGCAGTATCAGGTCTGGCCTCCAGGAGCTCACCAGGGTCAGACCAGCCGGTCCGTCAGCGGCCTCCTCGAGCAAGAAGCCGAGCGGCTCCAGAAAGCCCCGGCACAGGCTGCGATTGTCCGCCACGTCGTCCACGACCAGGACGCGCCGGGGCTCGCCCTGAAAGCCGCGCAAGTCGTCCGCCACGGGCTCGGGAGCGGCCCCCGCCGCGGATGGCAAGTCGAGCGTGAAGAAAAAGCGCGCGCCGCTCCCCGCCTCACTCTCGGCCTCGAGGCGCCCGCCCATCAGGTCGACCAGGCGTCGACTGATGGCCAGGCCCAAACCCGTGCCCTCGGCTCGCTTGGCGGAGCTGCCAAACTGATTGAAGGGCGTGAAGAGCAGGGCCCGCTGCTCGGTTGTCAACCCCACCCCGGTGTCCTGCACGCTGAAGCGCACTCCTCCCGGAGCCGAGGCCACCGTCAGCGTGATGCAGCCTCGCTCCGTGAACTTGACGGCATTGCCCAGCAGGTTCAGCAGAACCTGGCGCAGGCGACGCGGATCGGCCACCACCCGCTCGGGGAAGTCGCCCGGTTGGTAGACCAGCTCCAGGCCCTTGGCGCGGGCGCGCACCGCCATGAGGTCGACCAGGCCCCGGCAAAACGGCTCCAGCTCCAGCTCCTCGGGCACCACCTCGAGCTTGCCGGCTTCGATCTTGCCCAGATCGAGCACGTCGTTGATCAGCGTCAGCAAGTGCTCGCCACTGCGCTGGATGGTCCGCAGGCCGTCCCGCTGGCGCTGGCCCAGGGTGCGGTCAGCCACCAGGATCTGGGCAAATCCAAGGATTCCGTTGAGCGGGGTGCGCAGCTCGTGGCTCATCGTCGTGAGGAAGGTCGTCTTGGCCTGATTGGCTTCGGCCAGCTCCGCTTGCAAGCGCTGGCTGGCGAGCAGCACCACCAGGGCCGAGGCGACCAGGGGCTCGCCGCAGAGGTAAAAGGCGTACTGCAACTGCTCCTGAACGTTTACCAGGATATTGTGAATCGAGCCGGCGTGGATGGCCCGGGCCGTCCAGGACAGCACGGCCAGGCCCAGCCAGGCCGCCAGAATGCGCAGCGTGTCCCGCAGGGGCCTCAGCGGGCTGGTCAGGCAGGCCCAGATGGCGTAAAGCTGCGAGGGCATGATGGCGATGGTAGCCGCCACGATCCGCACGCCGGTGCTCTTCTGAACGTAGGTGAAGTAGGCCAGGAACAGCATGAGGAAGAGCATCAAAACGAGAGAGGGCCAGCGTCGCGCGGGACGGCCAGCGGCCCGCGCGATCCCATGGTTGAACACGATGATGCCGTAAAGCAGGAAGGCATTGCCGAGCATGATGCTGAGCAGGTCGGGAATGCGTTCCCGTCCGCCCAGCAGCACATAGCCCAGGGCTTGCAAGACCGAGCCGATGGCCCACTCGCGGGCCGGGGGATAATTGCGGTGAACACGCCAGACATAGACCATCAGAGGCACCTGAAGCAGTTTCAGGAACGCGCTGATGAGCAGGACGGTGCGTGCATCGATAATAGTGCCGCTACGCTTCGCGGGGAAAAGTTCCAGCCCTGGAGAACTGGGAAAGCTCCATGTCCAAGATCCTGCTGGTGGACGATGTTCCCACCAATTTAGATATCTTGCTGCAACTGCTCGAGCCGCTCGGCTGTCAGTTGTTGGTGGCCAATAACGGCGAGAAAGCCCTCAAGGTCGCCCGCCAGACCCTGCCCGACCTCGTCCTGCTCGACATCATGATGCCGCCGGGCATCGACGGCTACGAAGTCTGCGCGCGCCTGCGGGCGGACCAGGCCACGGCCGATATTCCGGTCATCTTTCTGAGCGCGCTCGACGACATCGATCGCAAGATCAAGGGCTTTGACGTGGGCGGCGTGGACTACGTCTCCAAGCCCTTTCAATCAGGAGAGGTGCTGGCCCGGGTGACCACGCATCTGCGCCTGCGCCGGGTGCAAAAAGAGCTCCAGGAAGCCAACGAGAAACTCGCCCGCCTGGCGGCCGAGGACGGCCTGACCGGCCTCGCCAACCGCCGGCGCCTGGATGAGCACGTGCACGCCCACTGGTATCAGAGCGCGCGCGAGCAACTTTCGTTCGCGCTGATTCTGTGCGACGTCGACTGCTTCAAGCTTTACAACGACCACTATGGCCACCAGTCCGGAGACGAATGCCTGCGGGCGGTGGCTCAGGCCATCAAGGGCGCGCTGAAGCGGCCCATCGACCTGGTGGGGCGCTACGGGGGCGAAGAGTTCCTGATCGTGCTGCCCAACACCGACCTCGCCGGGGCCCAGGTGGTGGCCGGCGAGATCGCCGCCGCGGTGCGCGGTCTGGCGTTGGCGCACGAGAAGTCGACGGCGGGCCGGGTGGTCAGCCTGAGTGTCGGCGTGGCCGCTTCCCGGCCCGAGCCCGACCAGACCCCGAGCGACCTCATTCGCAAAGCCGACGAGGCGCTCTACGAGGCCAAGCGGCAGGGACGCAACCGGGTCGTGGCGCTGTCGGGCTCAGCCGTCTGAAATTTCTAGTCGCGGGCCAGGGCCATCAGGGCCAGGCCGGCGCACATGCTGCCGATGATGCCCACGCCCACCCATCCGGGAGGAAGGTTCGTGCTGGCGATCATGCCGCCGAACATCACGCCGATGCCGGCGAACTGCAGGGCCTGCTTCTGGCCGGGGCTCTTGGCCAGGCCGGTGCTCAGCGAGAGCGTGTCCTCGATCTGGGGCGAGGAGCTTGCCTGCGGGCGCGCGGCGGCGAGGGCGCGAGTGGCGTAGGTGGGGTTGAAGGCGGTGGCGGTCACGTTCATGGTAGGATTCCCTCCGTGTGTTTATCTGCCCGTATTTTAAGGGTTTGCGCACCCTTAAAAGGCTGACGGAGGGTTAACACAGCGTCGCGAGCTTGACATAAGTACTCAGTATGTACCCATGGAAAGAAAGCTCGTTCAGATTGGAAAATCGCTCGCCGTCACGCTTCCGGCCGAAGTGGTGCAGGCCTTCAAGCTAAAGAAGGGCCAGTCCGTCGACGGGTGGGCGCGCACGCCCCGATCGTGTTCCTGCGCGTGAACGGCTGGGACCTGCAGTGCGACTCCGGCGAGCTCGAGCGAGTGACGATGAGCCTCGCCGCGGGAGAGCTGGACGTGGAGTCGCTGACCGTCTGGTTCCGCCAACGGACGGCCCGGGTCGATTAGCGGTCCATGACGTAGTCGTCGATATTGTAGCGCGGGTTGTTGGCGGGCAGGCCGGCGGCTGCGTGATTCTCGCCTTTGCAGTAAACCGTGAAGACGTCCGGCGTCTCTTGGCCATCTTTGTCCGGCTCGAAACCCGAAACCTCGTAGCTGGCGCTGTAAGTGTCAGCCTCTACGGCTGGACAGACCAGCACCGACTTGAGGTAATTCGGCGTGAGCACCGCCAGCGACCGCGGATAGTCGCCCTGGTTGTCGGTGCTGTAAAGCTCCAGAGCCGTTACGATGGTCTTGATGTTCAACCTGCAGGTCTTGGCCTGATCTCTGGGCCGCGCCAGCCGGATCGACAGCCAGCTCAGCAAGGCGACCAGCACCACCACAACCAGGACTTTTTTCACTTCTCGATCAATCCCTGATAGCTGCTGTACTGCGGGTAGTTCGCAGGCGTGCCAGCCTTGCCGTGGTGGTCGCCCTCGCAATAGTAGGTAAACGCGTCGGGCACGGGTTTCCCGTCCTTGTCCGGGTCGATGCCGGCGACCTCGTAGGTCAGGGTGTAAGTGTCTTTCTGAGCGCTGGGACAGATGGGAATCACCTTCAGGTAATTCGGTGTGAGGGCTCCCAGCGCGCGGGGGTAGTCTCCCTCGTTATCGGTGGCGTACATCTCCAAAGCCGTGCCGATGTTCTTCAGGTTCGACTTGCAGGACGTGAGCTGTCCCTGAGGCTTGGCTTTGATGAAGCCGGGTACGGTGATGGCCGAGAGAAACCCGAAGAACGCGGTGGCGAGCGTGAACAGAAGCAGCGAAATCAGATGCTTCTTGCGTTTTCCCGGCGAGAAGAGCACGCCCACCAGGTTGGCGAGCACCATCACAAAGCAGACCAGGGTCAGAATCGTTACGGCAAGATTCATGTCAGATACCACCCCCACGGATCTTTCGAGTTGTAAGCGGTGACCTGCTTGGTCTCCAGGTAGTTCTCCAGGCCCCAGGTGCCCAGCTCGCGGCCCACGCCGCTCTCCTTCATGCCGCCCCATGGCGCCTCGGTGAAGGTGGGCTGCGAGCAGTTGATCCAGACGATGCCCGCCTCCAGGTCGCGGGCCACGCGCTCGCAGCGGGCCGTGTCGGCCGACATGACGGCCGCGGCCAGGCCGTAGGGCGAGTCGTTGGCCCGGCGCACCGCCTCGTCCTCGTTGGCGAAGGTAGCCACGCAGAGCACCGGACCAAAGATCTCCTCGCGCCAGGCGGTCGATGTCTCGGGTAAGTTCGTCAGAATGGTCGGCTCGTAGAAGTAACCGCGCTCGAACGTGGGACGACGCCCGCCGGTCACCACTTGCCCCCCATCGGCCACCGCCTGCTGCACGAAGCTCTCCACGCGCTGGCGCTGGGGCGCGCTCACCAGCGGGCCCAGCTTGACACCCTCATCCAGCCCGTTGCCGATGCAGATGCGCTGCGCCTCGGCGGCCAGGCGCTCGGTCAGTGCCGGGGCCAGCTTCTCGTGAACGAACAGGCGCGAGGTGGCGCTGCAGACCTGACCCTGGTTCCAGAAGATGCCGAACATGATCCACTCCACCGCGGCCTCGAGGTCGGCGTCCTCGAACACCAGGAACGGCGATTTTCCGCCCAGCTCCAGCGACACGGTCTTGATGGCCTGAGCGCCCGCCTGCATCACGCTGCGGCCCGTGGGCACGCTGCCCGTGAAGGCCACCTTGCGCAGCTGCGGGTGCGAGGCGATGGGAGACCCGGCGTCGCGCCCGAAGCCGGTGATGATGTTCAGCACGCCGGGGGGCAACCCGGCCTCGACCGCGATGGGCCCCAGCTCCAGGGCGCTCAAGGGCGTCAGCTCGCTCGGCTTGAGCACGCAGGTGCAGCCCGCTGCCAGCGCGGGGGCGACCTTCCAGGCGGCCATCAGCAGCGGGTAGTTCCAGGGGATGATCAGCCCGCTGGGCCCCACCGGCTCATGGTAGACCTTGCTCGAGAAGCGCTCGTCCGGGACCTGGATGGCGGTGCCCTGGCGGCGGTCCAGCTCCTCGGCCAGGCCGGCGTAGAACTCGAAGCAGCCGGCCGCATCCCCGACATCCCACAAAGCTTCCGGCAACGGCTTCCCATTGTCCCGCACTTCCAGCCGTCCCAACTCGTCCTGGCGCTTCTTGATGCCCTCGGCGATGCCGCGCAGAATCGCGGCCCGCTGCGCGCCGGTGGTCTTGCCCCAGCTTTTCTGGGCCTTCACGGACGCGGCTACGGCCGCCTCGACGTCCTCGTAGGTGGCCGCGCCCACCTCGTCGATGGGCTCCTCGGTCGCCGGATCCAGCGCCGCGAAGCGCTCTCCCCGCTTGGGCTCGACCCACTCTCCGGCGATGAATAGCTGCTTCAAAACCCCTCCAGGCTGACGGTCTCGATGCTGACCTCGAAGCGCCGCTTGCGCACCTCCTCGAGGAAATCGGCGGGCTCGAAAATCTCCTCGGGCGCCCACACGCCCGGGACGGGCTTCTTCTCCAGCAGCAGCTGCACCCCGATCGACAGGTTCATCGAAGTGGCGGCGTCGGCGTAATCGTCGTACAGCTCGTTGGGATGCCCGGTCACGCGTGCCGTGACCCGGGTCGGCTTGCCGTCCTTCTCCCCTACCCCGATCGCGAAGTGGATCTCGTGCGTGTCCTGGGTTGGAATGTCCGGGCGGCGCCGCTCGCGGTGGCGGTCCATGACGGCTTGCAGCACGTCCAGCGGCTTTACCGTGCCGCCCGGCACGGTGACCGGGGTGTCGAAGTCGCCGAAGCCGGCTCGGACCAGCGCCTTCCAGCATTCGTGGTCCTCTTTGGGGAGTGCCAGCCGCCAGGTGAACTCGCGGATGCCCTTCTCGGCGATCCCTTTCGCAAACGGCACCGTCAGGGGCTCGGAGTGCTGTGAGAACATGAACGTCGTGCGGCCCCAGGGCTGAGGCAGGTCGATCTCCTCGATGCCCTCCTGGGCCGCCACTTCGCGCAGAGCCCCCTCGAGAAACTGCTGGCTGGGGTTGGCATACTCCGCCAGCACGGTGCTGAGCGCGTAGGGCGTGATCAGGACCGGGTTGGCCGGGCCCACGCGGGTGGCGGTCCAATAAAGGTTGATCGTGTCGATGCGATCGAGCCGGTCGGCGCAGGCGCGACAGAGCACGTTGGAGAGCCCCGGATCGGCCCCCAGGCCGATCACCGCCATGACCTTCGCCTTCAGGAAATGCTCGTGCAGCGCCTTCTGCTGCACCGTGTAGACGCCCATCCCCCCGTAATCGACGTAGGTCTTGCCGGCCGCCAGGCAGGCGTCGAAGATGGTCATCTGGTAGCCCGCGAAGGTGGGAACGCCGTTCACGCACAGGTCGCAGTCTTCCAGGGCCCGCGCCAGCGAAGGGGGATCGCTGACGTCCAAAACCACGCTGGCCAGCCGGTCGTGACGGGGCAGGCGGTCGAGCCGCTCCTGGCTGGAGTCCGCTACGATCAGCTCGTGCTCGCTGGTGCGCAGCAGGTCCAGCACGGTGCCCGAGCCCATCAGTCCGGCCCCGCCGATCAACAGGATCTTGCTCACGAGTAGAACTCGCTGTCCGGGTAAGGATACCACCAGTCGTGCATCCTGGGCTGGGCGTCCACGATGGCCATCTTGGTGCGCCGGAAGGCGTTCAGTCCCTCCTTGCCCAGGGCGCGCCCCATCCCGGACGACTTCCAGCCACCGAAGGGCAGCGCGTCGTTGTCGACCAGCGGGTTGTTGACCCAGGCCATGCCGCTCTCGATGCGCTCGACGAACTCCATGGCCTCCTTGAGGTCGGTGGTAAAGATCGAGGCGCCCAGCCCAAACTCGGAGCGGTTGGCCAGCTCGACGGCCTCGTCGAAGCTCTTCACCTTGCAGATGGAAGCGACCGGGCCGAAGACCTCCTCGTGGAAAATGGGCATCTCGGGGGTGACCCCCGTGAGGACGGTGGGCTCATAGAACCAGCCCTTCTCGAAGGGGATGCGCCCGCCGGTTTGCACCACCGCGCCCTGGCTCACGGCGTCGTCGACCAGGCGAATGACCTTGCTGCGCGCGGCCTGGCTGACCAACGGCCCGATCTCGGACCGCTCGAGCCCGTGGCCGATGCGCAGCTTGCGAGCGCCCTCCACCAGGCCGGCCACGAACGCGTCGTGCACGTTTTCATGCACGAAGAAGCGCTCGGCGCTGGTGCAGATCTGACCGCTCAGGTGGAAAGCCGCCGTCACCGAGCCCCGGATGGCGACGTCCAGCGGGGCCTTGTCGCTGATGATCAGCGCGTCGCTGCCCCCGGCCTCCAGCAGGCAGGGCTTGAAACGCTCGGCGCAGGCCATCCCCACGTTACGGGCCGCCGCCACGCTGCCCGTGAAGGCCACCACGTGGGTGTCCGGCGACTCCACCAGAGCCCGGCCGACCGAGGGCCCGCCGGACAGGCCCGCGAGGGTGTCCGGCGGCAGGGCCGCGCTGATCATCTCCAGGAACTGCCAGGTACAGAGCGTGGTCGTCTCGGCGGGCTTCACCAGGCAGACATTGCCCGCGGCCAGCGAGGCGGCCAGCGTCCACGAGAGCAGCAGAATCGGGAAGTTGAACGGCACGATGTGCACGCTCACGCCGTACGGGAAGCTGCGCGAGAACTGGAAGCTGCCGGGCTGAATGGGACCCGCCACCTTGCCCGCCTCGTCGCGCGCCAGCTCGGCGCAGTAGCGGAAGATGCCGGGCACGTTGGCCAGCTCCCCCATCGCCTCGGGAAACGGCTTGCCCATCTCGCGGGTCATGGTGGCCGCGATGGTCCGCCGGTCGCCCTGCTGGATGGCGTCGGCCACGCGATGCAGGAAGTTGGCCCGGGTTTTGGCGTCCAGCTCCGCCCAGCCGTGCCGCGCCTGGTTGGCTCGCGCGATGGCCGAAGCGATCTCGTCGGGCGTGGCGTCGGCGATCTGGCCGACCACTTCGAGCGTGGCGGGGTCCAGCACGTCGCGCGGCGGGCCCTGCGCGGGCACGAGCTGGCCGCCCAGGAATTGCCGGGCGCTCACGCGATCAGGTAGACCTTGCGCACCGTCTCGTGCACGCGGCACGTCCCTCTCCAGTCTTTGGGAAAGAACGCCGCCGTGTCGGGCTCGATCTCGATGATTTCGCCGGACTCGTGCGTGTAAGTGGCGCGACCGCTCAGAAAGTGACAGAACTCGTCGTGGGTGACGTGGCAGTCCCAGAGACCGGGGGTGCAGATCCACATCCCGCTCTCGGCGCGCCCGTCGGCGTCGCGGCTCAGCAGGATGCCGCTGACGCGCGAGCTATCGCCGAGGGTCCCCCAGTCGGCGCTGGCGGGCACGTTGGCCACGTCGTGCAGCACCGGCGTCGATTTGGCCGGGCTGCCGGGGACGCAGACGTAGATGAAGCGGCAGGTATCCAGGACCTCGATGTGGCCCTGGAAGCCGGACTTGAGGTGGATTACGGTGCCGGGACGCGCCTCCAGCGTCTCGCCCTGCCCGGTGATCACGGCGTGGCCGCTCGTGAAGTGGCAGAGCTGATCGGCGTCGAGGTTGAGCGGCCACTGGTTGGGCGCCGACTCGATGATGCCGATCTGGGGATAGTCCTCGCGCCCGGTGGGCAGCGGGGCGACCCGCATGGTGGGGTCGAGGTCCATCAGCTCGCGGGTCAGGGTGCTGGCTTTGGTGATGCGCGGGGCGCTCGATTTGACAGCGAAACTCACAGGCTCAGAATCCTTTCGGCCGCCAGGGCGGGGCCCGGGCTCTTGTGCATGGACTGGCTGGAGGCTTTCAGTTTGGCGGCCATCTGCTGATCGGTGAGCAGTGTCTGCACCGCCTTGGCGAGCTCGTCCTCGGTCCAGTTGGCGCGGTGCATCTTGAGGCCGTGGCCGGTCTCCTGGACGCGCGTGGCGTTGTCGTGGCCATCCCAAACGTAGGGCATGATGAGGGCCGGCTTGCCGAAATACAGGCACTCGGTGAACGTGTTGTTGCCCCCGTGATGGATAACCGCGTCGACCTGGGGAATCACGCTGGGCTGCGGGAACCACTTGTCCAGGATCACGTTGTCGGGCACGTTCTGGTAGCTGTCGACATAGCCGCCCACGTTGACCAGCGCGCGGATCGGCTGTTTTCCGAGCGCCTGAATCAGCCTGTCGAGCGTCGGCGTATCGCCGCACCCCAGCGAGCCGAAGCTGACGTAGACGATCGGCTTGTCGTTGTTGGCTTTGAACTCGGGAATGGTGTAGGGCGCGTCCTGGCGTACGCAGCCCTCGAGATAGGCGAATTTTTGCGGATCCAGGGGGTTTTTGCGCTGGAATTTGACCGGTTCGGGATAGAGCAGCAGATTGAGGTAGGGACTGGCCTCGAAGAACTGCCCGGGTGGATAGGGCTGCTCGCCGTGCTCTTTGAGGAACTCGTTGAATCGGTCGTGGATGGGTCCCACGACCTCGTTGAAGCGCTTTTCGTAGGCCTCGAACCCGGCGTGGTCTTTCTCGGAGCAGCCGGAGAGGTGCGGGGGGATGTCGGGATCGGGGATCTCGTTCTCGGAGCAGCTGATGATGCGCACCCACGGCTTGCCGTACTGCTTGATGGCGGGGAACAGGATGACGTTGTCCACGCAGATGAGGTCCGGCTTGACCTTCTCGAGGACCTCGGGCAGCGACTTCTCGGCCCAGACGGCGGTCTCGACGATGGCGTCCCAGCAGTCTTTGACGTAGTTGTCGATCTGCTCGTAGGGGGTCTTGTTGAAGTTCGGGATGTGCCCGTCGATGAACGTCTGCCAGTAGGCGGCGACCTCTTCGGGCGGCATGGGCGCGGACATCGGCACCTGGTGCTCTTCGAACCCGTATCCGGAGTAGACGCCCGCCATATCGGGCGCGGTCAGGAACACGCACTTGTGGCCGAGCTTCTCACAGGCTTGCGCGATGCCGACCGAATTCAGGGCCGGACCATAGGCGGCTTCGGGGAAAAACGCGATGACCATGGGTCCGGGCTTCCTGGTTCGCGGGGGAAAACCCTGGGAGTGGCCGGGAGGTCAAGGACGGGGGGTCGAGGACGGGGGGTCGAGGAGATTAGGGGGATTATTTTGGGGCTTTTGGAGATGAGAAGGAATCGCGGCTAAGGGAAGGGGTCCGTGAGACGACAGGTTCGGCTACCATACCGGCGGCCCTTGCTTAGAAATGTAGGAGTCGAGCCATCGATGGATCACAAAAAACTGATAAGTGATGGTCAAACTCATGGAGTGCCAATCTGACACACGCTCTCCGACCGATACGTCTGGAGTCGCATCGGCTATCTCACGTACACGTCGCCGTCGATGTTCAGGACGATGTCGCCGTTCTCGTTCGGGTACATCGAGAAGGGGAACTGGATCGGGCCTTCGTTCTGCGAGTTGGCGAAAATCGTGTCGCCCTGCACGTACCACGTGCCCGAGTCGCCGTTGTTGCCGTAGGTCGAGCCCGCCGCTCCGGAGCTGCTGCTCTCGGAATAATAGCTATACGTGCCGTTGGCATTCAACTCCAACGTGCGCGTGCTCATATACGCCCCCTGGCCACCGCTCAGGTAGGTCCAGCGCCCGCACATCTCGGGGGGCACTGATTGGGCCAGCACCGGGAGAATCAAACACAACAGCAGCAGTAAACGCATTTCTATCCCTTTCTCTTGACCTGTACGCCGCCCACCACGACGTTCTGACCACGCTCTTCGATCGAGGCCCGCGAGCCGCGAGCCAGCGCCAGAAGGTCGGCACGACAGCCACCCAGCTTGCCCGCGAGCTCGAGGGCCACCTCCGACGCGGACGACCCGCCGGCCAACCCCTCGCGAGCCGCGAGGATGTGCGGGGCCACCAGCTTCTCGGCGCCCCAATGACCCGCCATCGCCGGCAGGCGATCCAGCAGATCGGAAGTCAACGCCCGCACCTCGGAAGCCGGCAGGTCCTTGACCGCCCCCGCGAACGCCCCCGCCAGCCAGGCAGGGTCATACGTGGGTCCGCCCTCACGGCGCGACTCGGAGGCGAAGCTGCCGATCAGGTGCACCATCAGGGAAGCATTCCCAGGATGTGCCTTCTGGAAATCCAGCCCTGTCTGCAGGCCGCCCTCCGAGGCCACGTCGCCCCGGGCGCGGCACAGGGCCTGCAGCGAGCCCACCAGCGGCTCCAGCACGCCCAGCGCCACCACGTTGCTGGCCGAGGCCTGCAGCGCTCCCTGCGCGGCCGTCACGACCTGGCAGTCGGGGCTGCCGCCCTGCAGGTGGGCCTGCATCAAGACAGCGCCCGCCTCGGCCTTCTGCGAGGACGCCAGATCCAGGCCCGGCAACGTGCGCAGCTTCTCGGTCAGAACGGCCGCCTCACGTGTGCCCAGATCCGACCCCGAGGTCGCCGCCGCGCGATAGGCCTCCAAAATGGCCGTCCGCTGGGCCGGATCGCTCACCTGGCGACCCTGCTGCATGCGCTTGCCGTTGATGATGACCACCTGCATCGCCTGGGCCTGCGAACGGCCTTCCAGCGCGCCCGGGACCAGGTGCGCCAGGCGGCCGTCCTTCTCGGGGGCCTGCAAGAACGCTTCCAACGCGGCCGGGATCGGCCCGTTGGCGCCCTGCCCGGGGATCATCCCGTTCAACAGGGAGCCCAGGTCGGACTGCAGCCGCGGCGCCGTATCGGGGCAGCGCGTGGTCAGCTCGCGCATGAAGCGCGCGAAGTCTTTCTGGAAGCCATTCCCTTCGCGGGCCGTGTGGCGTTCCAGCGCCCCCACGAACTTCTCTTGCAGGGCCGGAAAAGCGGGCGATTTGCTCATCGCCAGACCCATTTCGGCCAGGCCGCGCGTCGAGGCGCCGCCCTGCAGCACCGCCAGCGTCGCCTCCATCGGAGCCCAGCTGATCAAAGCCTGCTGGTCGCGCCGGCATAGCTCGGCCAGCATTGCGGCCATCTCCTTCTCGGTCTCGCCCGAGGCAAACTCGGCCAGGCAGGGAGCCGCGGCCATCAAGATGTGCGGCTGGACGGCGATCTGGAATTGACCGCCGCGGTCCTGACCACCCATGAAGCGCAGCACCGTCATCAAGGCGTCCTTCAGGTGGGCCGGCGGCGGCTGGGTGGCCATCTCCAGAGCTCGCTCGGTCGAGCCGCCCGACGAGACCATCGCGCTCAAGAGCTTGACCTGAGCCAGCTTGAGAGGGTCCTTCGAGTCGCGCGCCGCCATCTCCAGATAGCGCCCCACCAGGCGGCCGCCCTCCGAGGAGTGGCGGATGGCCGTCAGCAACGAAGTGGGCACGTCTTTCCCCGCCACCAGTTGCTCATAGGCGCGCGTGCGATCCTCACGGCTCAGCTTCATCGCGTCGGCTTCCGTTCCCAGTTGCTCGACCGAAGGAGCCAGCGAGGCGCTGCGCCCCGACTCGAACAGACGCAGTCCGGTCTCCCCCAGCTCGGACAGCCTGGCAGCCAGCGGATCGAGCTTGCCCAACTCTTGCATCGCCGGCACCGCGCCCGCGGGCGCCGCCCCGGCTACGGCCACGCCCAGCCCCGCCAGGGCCGTCAGCGAGCCGGCGGCGAGCGAGGCCGAGTGTTGCGCCACGTAGGCCAGCCCGGCCCGGTGCGCCTTGACGCGCGCCTCGTCGGAGGGCGCCATGGCCGTCATCGCCTTCATCATGGCGCAGGCCGTGGGCATTTCCCCCGAGCGCTCGAGCGTATCCATGGCCTCGTTGGCCGCCTTCAAACGGCGCGTGGTCGGGAACCAGAAGTATTTCTGGTCGAGCTTGCCAACGGCTGACTGGGCAATCCGGTCCATGGGGCCATCATGGCGCAAGCCGATGAAAAATTACTTGAAAACGTAATCGTGGCGCAGGTGCTTTTGAAATTCCTCGCGGGTCGTGCGCAGATCCCAGCGCAAGCCTACCAGCATCGTTGGCCTACTCCACTGCTAAGACGGCGTGGCCAGGCTGGCCAACCTTTCCACCTGGATGAGCTTGTGATTTCCTCCCAACAGGAGCTCGAGGCCTCGCGGCACCGAGCCCGGCTGGCCTTGCACCACCGCCTCGCGCAGGCGCGTGAGCCCCTGCACCCAGCATTCGAGCCCTTCTTGCAACAACTGGTCGGCCGTGGCCACCTCGTAGGTCCACTCCTCCGGGGCCAGGTAGGCGCCGGCATACTCGGCCAGTTGAGCGTGGGTGCGCTCGAGCTGCTCCTCGAGAAAGGCCACCGGCGAGACGCCTTCCAGCCATTCCTCCATGGCCGCCAGAACGAGCGTGTAATGGCCCGCCGTCAGCTCCCACTCGGGGATCTCGAAGTCCAGGCTGCTGGCCACCCGGCTCCAGGCCTGGCCCTCCTCCAGCCGGGCATAGCACGCGGTGAGATCGAGCTCGAGGAACTCGGCCTCCAGTTGCTCCAGGGTAGCGATCAGATCCGGAACCTGGGCCTCCTGCGTGCATTCTTGCAGCACCTGGGTGGTTTCGTCACAGAGCTCCGTCCAGCGGTCGTCCTCCTCGGCCAGACGCAGGATCTCGTCCAACTCGGCGAGCGTCTGCGTCACGGCCTGCTGCAAACCGTCCCAGCTGGTGGACAGGCCCTGATAGCCGCGCGCTGACTGGAGCACCAGGTAGACGGGCGTGCGCACCCCTTCCTCGAAGGCGGAATCGCGCGCCGCGCGGAGCTTCTCGAGCTGGTAATCCACTTACAGGACGGCGCCCCGCTCCTCCAACAAAGTTGCGACCTGCTTCCAGCCGCCCTTCTTGCTCTGGGTGACCAGGCCGAGCGGCGTGAGGCCGTTGGCGTTCCGGCCATTGAGCTCGGCGCCGGCGTTGACCAGCAGGAACGTGCGCTCGTAACCTCCGGCCATCACGGCCAGGTGCAGACAGCCGTTCTGCTCGTGATCGCTGGCCGCCAGCACCAGCTCGAGGTCCTCCTCCATCAAAGCCTTCAGACGCTTGACATCGCTGGCCTGAAGTGCTTCCAGGACCGACTTCGTATCGGCCGGACCGGCGGGAGCCGGGGGTGGAGCCGGTGCCGGGAGAGTGATGACCAGCACCGGCTTCTTGCGGGACACGAAGAAACCCATGACGGCTTTCGTCCACAGGTCGAAGCGATACACCAGCCCCCGCCGCAGAGCGCGGAACGTGGGCATGTGGGTCTCCTCCCAACCCCGCTCGACCTCTTCTTCGACCACCCGGAGCAGATGGGGCTTGTGGACCCGGATGTAAGCCTCGAGCTCGGGCTGGGGCACCCCGGAGAGGTTGCCGCGCAGGGTGCCGAGGCGCAGCAGGTCCTTGACCTCGTTGACCGGGACCTTGAGCCGCGTGGCGACCTGACGCAGGGTGAGCATGACCACCGCGGCCGGCTCTCTCTTGCCTTTGTCGCCGGGGAGCGTGACAGAGATCTTGGAGACCATCCCGCCGCGGCCCATGGTGGTGCCATACATCGGTTTGGAGATAACAGGCTTACCAGGGGCCGGCGCTACCGGCTCCTTACGGCTCAGCTCCTTGCTGACCAGCCCCACCCGTCTCACGAGCGGACTCTTCTCCAGGGCCGGGGAGCATACCCGCCGGGCCCCGATCTGCACCTGCGCATCTAGGATGAGTATAGCAACAAAAAGACTTGGAGTCTGGAGGGAGAATAGCGAGGTTCCTATGCCGTCCGGTGGTGGTGGAAGCTACAAGACCCTTCGCAGTCAGCTCGTGCTCGCGATCGTGCCGTTGCTGCTCGTTTTCATGGGCTTCAACTTTTTCGTCATCCAGCGCCACGAAGAGGGAATCCTGCGGCGGGAAACCGAGAAGCGCGCCCTGTCGCTGGCCGACGCCCTGGCCTTCCTGGCGGGCGAGCAGATGCGCACGTTCAGCATCTACCAGCTCGAAAAGGACATCGAGCAGTTCATGCGCCTCGAGGACGTGGCCTACCTCATCATTCTGGGCCGAGACGGCGAGGTGATCGCCCACTCCGAGCCCAGCGAGCGCGGCAAGCGCGAGATGGACCCGGACACGCGCGCCGCCGTCGCCTCGGACGAGCCCCGCACCACCTACACCAACTACCACGGCCTCCCCGTTCTGGAAGCCTCGGCGCCCATCATGGTCGACAAGCGCCAGGGCACGGTGCGCGTCGGCCTGCGCCTCGACAGCCTCAACCGCGCGCTGGAGCGCTCGCGCCGCTACCTGACGGGGCTGACGCTGCTGCTGCTGGCAGGCTGCGTCGTGTTTATGGGCGTCATCACGCGAAGATTCACCGAGCCCCTGCTGCGCCTGGCCCTGGTGGCCCGCGACCTGGCCCGCGGCAAGCTGACCGCGCGCGCCTCCTCCAGAAGGCGGGACGAGGTGGGCCTGCTGGGACGCTCCCTCAACCTGATGGCCGAGCAGCTCCAGGAGCGGATCCAGCACGAGAAGGCCGCCCGCGAGCGGCTCCAGCACCGGGTCAAGACGCTGCTCGACTTCACCGAGCGCGTGATGGAGGGCGATCTCACCGGTCAGGCCCCCGTGGGCGAGGACGACGAGATGGGCCAGCTCGCGATGGGCGTCAACGAGACGGTGCGCCACCTGCGCATCCTGCTCGAGGAAGAGCGGGGAATGCGGCGCGATCTCGAGATCAGCCGCCAAGAGCTGCAGCGCGTCAACGAGAAGCTCAAGGAGCTCGACAAGCTCAAGTCGGAGTTCCTGAACACGGTCAGCCACGAGCTGCGCACGCCGCTCACCTCCATCAAGGCCTTCGCCGAGATCCTCCTGGACAACCGGGGCGAGGATATCGACACCCAGATGGAGTTCCTGGAGATCATCAACAAGGAGTCCGACCGGCTCACGCGCCTGATCAACAACCTGCTGGACCTGTCGCGCATCGAGGCGGGGCGCATGCAGTGGGACATGGAGCCGATGGACGTGCACGAGATCATCGTGGCCGCCTCCAACTCGCTGCGCGGCGCGGCCGACAAGAAGGGCCTCGTGTTCGAGGTCCTGGCCGAGAACAAGCTACCGATGACCTGCGATCGCGACAAGCTGATCCAGGTGCTGACCAACCTGATCGGCAACGCCATCAAGTTCACGCCCCCGGGCGGCCGGGTGCGCCTGTTGGCCTCGCGCACGCCCTCCAACCAGGTCGAGGTGGTGGTGGAGGACAGCGGCATCGGCATCGCCCCCGAGCACCACCAGCGCATCTTCGAGAAGTTCGGCCAGGTGGACAGCTCCGAGACGCGCGAGATCAAAGGAACTGGTCTCGGACTACCGATCGCGCGCTCCATCGTGGAGGCCCACCAGGGCACGCTTACCGTCGACTCGCAGCTGGGGCGGGGAAGCCGCTTCATCGTGCGGTTGCCACTGGAGGACGACGCTCCGCTGCCGGTGCTGACTCTCCCCCGCCACCGCCTGGCCGACTGGGGCCTGGGTCGGCGGGTGTTGATCGTGGACGACGAGGTCAACATCCGCCGCTTCCTGCGCCACGTGCTCGAATTGGAGGGCTACCAGGTCGTGGAGGCCCGCACCGGCGACGAGGCCGTCAAGCTGGCGGTGGAGGACAAGCCGGACCTCATCTGCCTGGACGTGATGCTGCCCGACGTGAACGGGCTCGAGGTGCTGACACGCCTCAAGCAAGACGACGTCACGCGCGACATCCCGGTCATCATCATCTCCATCGTGGAGGACGAGGCCAAGCTGTTCCGACTCGGCGCGGCCGACTTCCTGGCCAAGCCGGTGGACAAGGACAAGCTGCTCGAGCGCATCATTCGCTTGATGTCGTGGTCCAACCGCAAAGAGAACGAGATTCTCCTGGTGGATGACGATCCGGACATCCTGCTGGCGCTGAACACCATCTTCCTCAACCGTGGTTATCGCGTGCGCACGGCCGGCAGCGGCGAGGAGGCCCTGACGAGTGTCAAGGAGCATCCGCCCGACCTGATTCTGCTCGATCTGAAGATGCCGGGCGTCTCGGGCCACGACGTGATGCGCGAGCTGAAGCAAGATCCCGAGACGGCCAGCATTCCCATCGTGGTGCTCACGGCGGCCCAGAAGGACGATCGTACCCTGGCGCTGGGCATGGGAGCCAACACGATTCTGACCAAACCGTTCTCTGAATCGGAGCTGGCCAACCTCGTGCGCACTTTGCTGACGGAGACCGCACTGGCGCAAGGGGATGACCCGCCGGAAGCCGAAGGCTGACGACCATGGCCAAGACTATCCTGGTTGCCGACGATGAGCCTTTCGTCCTGCGTTCGCTGGAGTTCATCCTGAAGAAGGAGGGCTACCGCGTCGTCACGGCTGTCGACGGACAGGAGGCGCTGGAGAAGGCGAAGGCGGAGCGTCCCGACCTCTGCCTGCTGGACATCCAGATGCCCCGCATGGACGGCAACCAGGTCTGTCGCCATTTGCGCGAGGATCCCGAGCGCAAGAACACCTACATCGTGATGATCACCGCCAAGGGCCAGGAGGCTGATCGTCAGAACTCGTTGGACAGTGGGGCCAACGAGTACTTTACGAAGCCATTTTCGCCTCGTAAGGTCATCACGCGGGTAAAGGAAATTTTGGGCGAGTGACGCTGTTCGAGAACCTGTATGAGGGGTTGAAATCGCTGCTGGGTGGGGGTGGCGGCAACTCCAACATGAGCCTGGAGGAGAAGCGCCAGGCCTACCGCATCGGCTGCCACATCAACGTGAGCATCAAGACCGAGGTGGCCGTCTTCACGGCCCTGTGCACCGACATCGGCAGCACGGGCCTGCGCATCGAGTGCTCCGAGCGCGAGAAGATCAAGAAGTTGAGCAAGCTGGTCATCAACATCGCCGACCGCAAGACGGGCGCGCTGGGACCGCCCATCCCGGGCGAGGTCGTGTGGCGCCGCCGCATCGGCGACACGGGTCGCGTCTACGTGGGCGTGTGCTACAACTGCAAGCCCGAGTCGCTGAAGTCGACCTGGGTGGGGCCGTTCCTGGACAAGCTGGGCTACCACGCCAAGGCCAAGGCCGCCGAGCGCCGCCGCCACGTGCGCCTGGGCTCGGGCCTGGCGGTCGAGATGCGCGGCACCGAGGGGTTGCTGGGCAGCGGCAAGCTGATCGACCTGTCGGGCGGCGGATGTAAGGCCGACGTCAACGGGGCCTGCAAGATCGGAGCCGACGTGGTGATGAAGATCGGCCCGATCGAGGGACATGCTCCGCTGGAGGTACCGGCCAGCGTCGTGAACTGCCGCGAGGACAGCGACTCGAACCGTTACATCGTGCGCACCCGCTTCGTGAGCCTCGAGCCCAACGTGCACAAGGCTTTGAAGAAATACCTCACGACCCTGCAAAAGCGCAATTCGACCATCTAAGGCGGGATCGTGAAGGCGAACGTGGCGCCCTCGCCCGGCGTGCTCTCGACCCAGATGCGCCCGCCGTGGGCGTTGACGAGGGCGGCCGTCAGCCAGAGACCGAGGCCGATGCCCTGGGCCTGGGTGTCGCCCAGGCGCTCGAACTGGCGGAACAGACGCTCCTGATCCTCGGGGGCGATCCCTTTGCCCTGGTCGCGCACGCGAAACAGCGCGCCTTCCTCGACCTCGAGCGTAATCTGGCCGCCATCGGGGGAATACTTGACGGCGTTGGAGAGCAGGTTGCCCAGGATCTGACGCAGCCGCTGGGGATCGCCGTGCACCCGGTCGCAATCCACGCGGGACACGAGCTCGAGCTTGCGTTTGGCGGGCAGCGCCACGCGGTTGAACTCGAGCTCGCCCTGCACCAGCTCGCGCGCGTCCAGCCAGGAGCGCTCCAATTTGACCGTCTGGCCGGCGTCCAGGCCCGCCATCTCGAGGTAGGTGCGGATGAGGTCCATCGCCCGCTCGGAGGCCTCCACGATGCAGGGGAGCAGCTCCCGGGCGATCTTCGGGTCGTCGTAGGTCATGATGGTCTTGGCGGCGACCAGCGCCACGCCAACCGGGTTGCGCAGATCGTGGCTGGCGATCTTGAGAAAGGTGGCCATCGCATCGCGCCGGGTCTGGACCTCGCGGACGCGCCCGGCCACCAGGGCCGTGGCCAGCAGGGCTCCCAGCGCGCGGACGAACTGGAAATCGTCCTCGCTGAAGGGAATGCCGGGGCGCGGGGTATCCACGCACAGCACCCCCACGGCGTCGGAGTCGGCCGTCAGGAGTGGGACGTAGATCGCGCTGCGAATGCCGTGGCGAATCGCGCTGGCGACCACCTCGGGCTCGTCCATCGCCTCCTCGGACAGGAGCAGCGCCTCACGATTGTGGACGGCCAGGCGGGCCATGCTCAGGCTCACGGGCGACTCGGTGGGCAACAGCGAGTGCAGGGTGGGCCAGGCTTTGACCGCGACGCGCTGGGCGGCGGGGACCGTCTCCTGGATGGTGCTGACGGCGCGCTCGAGCAACTCCTGGGTGCTGGAAGCCAGCAGCGCCTGGACGAAATCGTAAAGCGCCGTGGCGTAACGGGCCGGCTGGCCAAAGGACAGGACCTCGGACACCGATCCGCCGGCTCGCAGGCGCATCTGGAGGGACATGCCCAGCGGCAGGTTCTGAGAGTCGCTCCCGGCCAGCGTGAGGGCCGTCTCCCCCACCACGATGGGGCGCGCCGACTCGACCCTGACGGGAGCGCTGAGCCGACGACCTTCCAGCCAGCTCCCATTGCTGCTGCCCGTGTCCTCGTAGAACACGGAGTCGCCTTCGCGCCAGAGGCGCCCGTGTTTGCGCGAGACGCGGCCATCGCCCAGGACGACGTCGCTGCCCTCCCGACCGACGACGAGCGGCCTGTCGCCGACGGAGGCCTCCACGGAACCCGCTTCCGGGTGGACGAAGCGGACGAGGATGTCAGTCATGATGATCCCCCGTTTTACGGGCGCATTCGGCACTCCTGCGCACGAGGAACGGGCCCTGGAAGCGAGAAAACCCGGGTCCCTTGAAGCCGAGACTGCTCCTCGTTCACCCCGACAAGCCGACCCGCGCCGCGCTGGCCGAACGCCTGCGTCAGGCCGGCTACGAGGTGGACGAGGCCGACGGCGGCCGGGCCGCGCTGGCGATGGTTCTGCGAACCCCGTACCAGTTGGTGGTGCTGGAGGACGAGGCCGTCCTCGAGGAGATGCGCAGCGACGATCTGCCGGTCGTGATGGTCACCTCCCCGGGCGCCGCCTTTGAAGGGATTCAGGCCCTGTTCGAGCAGCCCGTGGTGGAGCCGGATCCCGCCGAGACGCTGGCGCCGAGGCTCCCCGGCGGGGTCTCGGCCAGCGAGGCCCTGGGCGACGAGCTGCCCCCCGGGACCGAGGTCGGCACCTTCACGCTGGGGCGCGTGCTGGGACGAGGCGGCATGGGCGTGGTCTACCAGGCCGTGAACCGGGTCGATGGCCGCCCGGTGGCCATCAAGCTGCTGCACGCCCACCTTTCGGAGGATCCGTCCTCGGAGAAGCGCTTCGTGCGCGAGGCGCGCGACAGCGCCGGCATCGACCATCCCAACGTCGTCAGCGTGTATTCCGTGGACAAGTGGGGCGAGCGCCTCTACATCGCGATGCCGCTGGTCGAGGGCGGTCTGAGCGCGCAGCAGAAGCTCCAGGCGGGGGGGCCGCTCGCCTGGCGTGACGCGACCGAGGTGATGATTCAGGCCTGCCGGGGTCTGTCGGCGGCGCACGCCCAGGGGATCATCCACCGCGACCTCAAGCCGGACAACATTTTGATCGGCCAGGACGGCAGCGCCAAGGTCACCGATTTCGGGCTGGCCAAGGCGATGACGCGCACCGGCGAGACCGCGCTGACCCAGGCGGGCACGCTGGTGGGCACGCCGCACTACATGAGCCCCGAGCAGATCCGCCAGCAGCCGCTGGACGCGCGCGCCGACGTCTATAGCCTGGGCTGCACCTACTACGCCCTGCTGACGGGGAGTCACCCCTACGCCCACCATAAGAACTGGTTCCAGGTGCTCACCGCGCACTGCGGCGAGCCTCCCCCTGAGTTGCCCTCCGGTCTGCCCGCCGAATGCGCCGCGATCGTGCGCCGGGCGATGGCCAAGGCCCCGGGCGATCGCTATCCGGGCGCGCAGGCGATGCTGGAGGCGCTGGAGGCGCTGGCCTCAGCTGGCTGAATTGTTGGTTTTGACCACCACGCCCCCCACGATTACGCGGTCTTCCTGCACCGAAATCGTCTCGCTGGTGGGGCGCTCGCTCAGCGCGCGCGCCTGAACGGCCGTCTCCAGCGCGAGCTCAGCGGCGGCCACCTGAGAAGCCGCTTTGGGCTCTTTGGCCAGCAGCTCGCGCATGCGCTCGGCGACCTTCGGGACGTCGTTGCTGGTCACCAGCGGAAGCTCCATCAGAGCGTGCCACAACGCCCAGCGTAAGGGCTCTGACAGGGTCGACCGGACCGTGCGCGCGATCCGGGCGGTCTCTGGGTCGAGAAGGTCGCCCAGCAGGTGGTTTTGCAGCGTCTCATCCTGGCGCGAGGTGCAGGCCAGAGCTAAGGCGCGGAGTTCTTCCTGGCTCGTGGCCTTGCAGTGTTTCAGGAGGGCCGAGAAGGCGAGCGCGCGATCCACCGGCTGCCAGGAATCTACCTGTTTTGCGGCCCTGGCGCTGTCGGGACAGGTTTTCAGCTTCTCCCAGGCCAGCTCGCGCGTCGTGTGCACATCCTCATCGAGCTGCTCCGTGCGGACAAGCCTGGCGAGCTCCAGGTCGATCTTTCCGACGAACGCCACCACGTCATCCGAGGTAGCCAGCACCTCCGGATGGCTCAACGCGCAGGACCAGAGTCGAGACCGGAATTCGGCGTGGTGACAGCGGTCCAGCAGGTCGCCCACCAGGGCGCTCAAGGCTGGGTCCGTCATTGAGGCCAGCTGGAGCTTCATGGCCTGGACGTCGTCCCGGCCGGTGCTGGCCAGGGCCAGCTCGCGCCGATCGCCGTCGGTGGCGACCTCGGGGTGCGCCAGCAATCCTCGGAAGGCCTGACACGGGTCGGCCAACTGCCACTGCTGTTGCAGCTCGAACCCGGCCCTGGTATCGGCGAACGTCTCCAGGCGCGGGTAAAGCCTCTTCTGCAGGAGTCGGTAGTCCTTCAAATCGGACTCGGTGCCCTGATGCAGCTTGTCGATCCGGGTCAGCAGGCTCTGGAGCTCCTCGCCGCTGCTCACGGTCGGAACGGCCATCGCCGCCTTCCAGATATTCAGCTTGAGCCGCCTGGATTGGACGGCGCCGTATAACTCGCGCGCCAGCGCGTTCCCCTCGAGCTGGCGCTCCTGGGCCTCGGTGTCGGTGTCCGCGGTGGAAGCCAGCGCGAAGGCTCCGATCTCTTCGGGCGTCTGCAGGGGAGCGCGGCGGAGGAGGGCCTCCACCGCCTTGAGCGGGTCCTGCACCCCCCACCCGGACTGAAGCTGCGAAGCCTCGTGAAGCTCGGGCCGGCTGCGAAGATCCTCGAGCAAGACCGCGCAGATCTTCGGAAGGTCGAAAGTCACCTGACTACGGGCGGCGTCCTTCTGGAAGGCATCGATAAAAGTCAACAACTGGTCGACCGTGGTCACCTCGGGCTGGAGCATCGCCGCCTTCCACAGAGACACACTCGCGCTGAGACTGCCTGCGACGGCGCGCAGCTTTTTGGCCAGCTCGCCCGAGGGCACCTCGTCCAGCTGGCGCTCGTGGGCGGCCACGTCCTTATCGCCGGTGCTGGCCAGAGCCAGCTGCCCGGGGTCCTGGCCGGAGGCCCGCACCAACCCCTGGATGGCCCTCTCCGGGTCCGCGAGCTGCCAGCGACTCTGCACTGTGGCTGCGTCGCGGGTCTCGGGAAAGGACGCGCCCTGGGCCAGGATGGCGTGGCGGGCGGCCAGCGCGTCCTCTTTGACCAGGCCCTCGACCGAGAGTCCCGCCAGGTCGGCAAAGGTCGTGGGCTCGACGGCCAGCCTCTCCATCAGGGTGTGCCGGCCCGCCTGGCCGGGGACCGCGCTCACGACGGCCCGCAGGATCGGCGACAGCGCCCCCAGCGCGGCCTTATCCTCCTCGAGCTCGAGCGCCTGCAGGGCCTTCGAGGGCGTGCCGTGGAGGGCCAGCAACCGCTCGAACCGGTCCACGTCGGCGTGACGCGCCGCGCTCATCCACACTTTGCCGTTCTTGCCCAGACTCTCCGGGGGCCTCTCCCCGTAGGCGGGACGCCGCTCCCCGTGAAGGTTGAAGAACTGGTAGCCCTTCGCCTCCAGCCGGCCCAGCGGGTCGTCCCGGTAGAAAGCCGCCAGCTCGCCCACGCGCTGCTCGGTGCGGCAATAGAGCTTCTGACCGTCGCGCGTGGCCGTGACCTCGGACATCCCGAAGTCATCGGTGAGGGCGTTGTAGGCCCCGTAGGTCCCGATCTCCTCGCCCGCGTGAAAGTGCCAGCCGATGTTTTCCAACTCGCTCAGGGACCGGGCCAGCTCGGCCTTCGGCAGTGTCTCGGGCGGCGCGATCCCGGTGAAGACGGCCACCTCGTCCAGATCTTCCAGACCGCGCAGGGGCAGTCGCGCCAGCCCCTCGGCCAGGCGAACCTGAACGTCGTTCCGCCCGCGCGCAAGGCGGTCGGTCACCTCCTGAGGCTCGGCCGGTCGGAGCTTCGGCCCGAACAGCGGGAAGCGGCGAGGCACCTCGTAGGTTACGCCCCGCTCGACCGTATCCCGCACCGTCCGCTCGATGGAGCGCAGGGGAGCGGGCGTCGCCGCGCTGATCGAAAGAACTTTCATCCCGCATCGATCATGCCAGCAGAGGGACGATCCATTCAAGATCCGAGGTGGATCCGAAGCTCGGGGAACCCCGAGGCAGGTGCCGACCGTCTTCCCAAGAAGACCGGTCGCCCATCTACCCCACGGAGGACCTCGTTGAAGCGTTTAGCCCTGCTTTTGCTTACCTGTCTCTTGCTCGTCAGCTGCGGAGGGAGTGAGGACATCACGTCCGACTCCGGCGTTCCGGTGGAGCCCACCGCTACGGTGGAGTTGAAACAGTCTCTGCTGCGCGGCGTCGTCAACCGGGTCGACTCGTTTCAATTCACGGGGTTTCAGGACGGCGCGCCGATCTTCGGTCCCGTGACCGTGGACAAAGCGGCTGCTGTCAGAGTGCAGGTGCCCGTCAGGGTCGATCACCTGCGGATCGAGTATCTCTCCGGGGGCAAGGTGGTGGGCAACTACGACCAAGACGTGCAGCTGTTTGCCGGGCAGACTTTGACGATCGAGGAGCCGCTCATCAACCTGCTGGTGGCGACCACCACGCTCGATCGCAGCATCGTCCCCACGGGCGAGGGCGTCTACAAGAAGCTGACCTACGGTCCGGCCTGGACCCTCCAGATCCGCACCGAGCTGGCCCAGGCCCAGTCCGGGCGGGAGCAGCGTCGCGTCGCTCTCGCGTGCATGCCCCACTTTTCCGACGTGCACCTCATCGACGAGGAGAACCCGCTGCGCATCGAGTTCCTCCGCGACCTCATCGGAACGTTTCTGCCCCGCGATGACTTCCAGGCCGCCTGGCGCCCCCAGGAGATGCTGACCTGCTACGTCATCGAGGCGATGGTCCAGCAGGTCAACGCGCTGGCCGTGGGGCCGATCACCGGCCGCCCCTTCGACTGTGTCGTCTTCACCGGCGATAACGGCGACGATCACCAGCGCACCGAGATCACCCGCTTCTTGACCTTGATGGACGGCGGTCTGGTGACCCCCTCGACGGGCAATCCCGATCTCTACGAGGGGGTGCAGGACGAGCAGCAGCCGTTCCTGCCCGAATACTGGCACCCCGAGCCGGGTCCCACCGACACCTACAAGACTATGTACGGCTTCCCCGACTATCCGGGCCTGCTGACCGCCGCGGTCCAGCCGTTCACGGCGCAGGGCCTCAAGACGCCCTGGTACACCTGCTATGGCAACCACGACGAGCTCATTCAGGGCAACTTTCCCGATCACGCCGCTCTGGCTCCGGTCGGCGCGCTCAACCAGATCGCGGCGGGCACGCAGAAGATCCTGGCCCTGCCGTTCGTCTTCCAGTTGCTGAACGACATCAAGAATGGCGTGGGCACGGACGCTTTCCTGGCGGAATTCACGGACCCGCTGAACATCAACGTGAAGGAGGATTGGCCCGCCTTCATCGGCCACTGGACCGACCCGTCGACCATGCAGCGCACGGTCACCCCCGACCCTGAGCGACAGATCATGCAGCGTGCCGACTTCGTGAACGCGATGTTGAGCAGTCCGGCCTCCCCGGGCCCGGTGGGGCACGGTCTGACCGCCGCCAACGCGGCCAGCGGCAAGATCTACTACACGTTCGAGCCGGCCCCGGGCATCCTGGGCATCGTGATGGACACCACCAATCCGGGCGGGCTGGACGATGGCTCCATCGACATCGACCAGGTCAACTGGCTGGAGCAGCAGATCCAGTCGGTCTCCAGCAAGTACTACGACTCCAACGGCAACCTGATCACCACCAGCAACCAGGACAAGCTGGTGGTGCTGTTCAGCCATCACGGGCTGGAGACGATGACCAATGACCTGCCCGACCCGAGCAATCCCCTGGGGCAGCGGCTCCTGGGCTTCCAATTCGAGCCCATCTTGCACCGCTATCCCAATGTCGTCCTGTGGCTCAACGGGCATACCCACTACAACCGCATTTACCCCCATCCCGACCCTGCGGCGGTAACGAACGGATTCTGGGAGGTCAACAGCCCCTCGCTGATCGACTATCCGCACGAAGTGCGCGTGGTGGAGCTGGTGGACAACAAGGACGGCACCCTGTCGTTCTTCACGACCCTGGTGGACGACGCGTCCGACCCCGAAACCGGCACGCCGGGCGGCGTCCTCAGTCTGGCGGCCATCAGCCGCGAGCTGGCGTCCAACGACCCGCAGATCCTCAACCAGCCGGGCGGCCTGGATTTCCAGATCGGGCAGCCCACCGACCGCAACGCGGAGCTGCTGATCAAGAAGCCCTTCTAGGCGGCCAGCGGCAGCTCCAGGGTGAACACGGCGCCGCCCTCGCTCTGGTTGTGGACCGTGATCGAGCCGCCGTGCTCGCTGACCACGCGGCGCACCAGGGCCAGTCCGATGCCCGCGCCGAGCTTGCCGCGCCGGGAGGTGACGAACGGGTCGAAGAGGGCGTGCGTCTCGGTCACGCCCGGACCGTTGTCGATCACCTGCAGGCGGATTCCCTCGAGGCGCCGGGACGTGCGCACCAGGACGCGGCCGTCGGGCCGCTCGCCCACGGCCTCCCGCGCGTTGTGCACCAGGGCCGCGATGACCTCGACCAGGTGGTCCCGCATCCCCAGCATGGCGGGAAGCTCCTCGAGCTCGCTGCGCAGATCGGTACCCTGGCGGGCGAACTCGGGCTGGACCTCGTGCACGACCGAGCGCACGCACTCGTTGAGATCGACCTCGCGATGGCGGGCCGGTTGACGCCGGCAGGCGCGCACGGTCTGCGTGAGCAGCGTCTGGCAGCGCAGGGTGTCGTTCAAGATGCTGGTGACGACCTCACTGTGGTCAGGATGCTTTAGCTCGCCGCTCAGATGCTGGGCGCACCACAGCATGCTGGTCAGGGAGTAGTTGAGCTCGGGCGCCAGCCCGGCCAGCAGGGCATCGGTGGACGAAAGGCGTGCCTCGTGCAGCTCGCGCGAATGGCGCTCGGCGCGCTCGAGGCCGGCGGAGAGCATGCCGGCCAGCTCGATGGCAAAGGCCAGGCTGGCGTGGGTGAACCAGTTGCACGAGCTGGTGCGGTCCAGATAGAGTACCCCCAGGACGCGCTCGCGCCCACGCAGGGGTACCGCCAGGATGGTGCGCGAGCAGGGCCCTTCCAGCTCCTCGGCGGCCAGGATGTCCTGGCCCTGCCAGGCCTGTCGGGCCACCAGGGAACAGTAGACCGCCGCGTCACCGCGGGGATTGTTCCAGCAGGCGGGCTCCAGCTCCGGCCCGCCCCGATCGATCAGGATGACCCCGCGCTCGGCCTCCAGGTCCTCCATGGCGTGTGCGAGAAAGCCCTCCAGATCGGGGCCGTCCAGCAGTTTGCGCGCCAGGCGCGCCGTCCGGGTCAAGCGGCTCACCTCGATCGGGTCGATCTTGCGGGACGGGGGGCTCGTCACGTGTGCCAACAGCTCCTTCATAGGCTTTCTAACCGAGCTATCGGCCCCCGAGTCGATCAGGTAATTGGTAGATTCCTACCCTCTTGGAGCTGACGGGCCAGCCATCCGAGGCCCATTCCGCGCGATGCTTTGAGCAGCACCGTGTCCCCGGGCGCCAGGAGCGGGCGCAGAATCTCCCAGGCCCGCTCGCGGTCGGCCGCCCAGTGCACCCCGTCGGCGCCCCCTCGAGCGGCCTCCGCCAGGGCCTTGCTCCCCTCCCCC
>JBDHVW010000019.1:0-100991 GCA_039809865.1 Vulcanimicrobiota bacterium | reverse complement strand
TGATGACCATGGCCTACCCCTCCGACGGCGACACCGCCGGCCCGCGCCCGGGCGTCATGACCATGGCCTACCCCTCCGACGCCGACACCGCCGGCCCCGGCCGCCCCGCCCCCGGCCATCCCGGCCGCCCCGCCCCCGGCCATCCCGGCCGCCCCACCCCGGGCCCCGTCGTCACCATGGCCTTCCCCTCCGACAGCGACGCCGCTCCCATCCCGGCGGGCCGCCGCCCGGCGTGGTACAACCTCGCGAGGGGCACCCAGGGCGCCTAGCGAACCCCCCGAGTCGTGATCCTGCTACTGACCGACTCGACCGGCCATCCGTTGCTCCACCCGCTGGCCCAGCATCTGGGCCAGCAGGCCAGAATCTACGCCACCGACCAGTTTCCGCAGACCCACCACCTGTCGGTCCACGGCCCCGACGCCTGGATCGACGGCCAGGTCGACTTCGAGCAGGTCCAGTCCATCTACGTGCACCGCTTCGCCCCGGGGGCTCCCGCCCCGGAGCTCGACCCGGCCCTCGTTGCCCTGTCCGTGGCCACCTCGCGCGCGGCCCTGTCAGATGCGATCGAGGGCATCTTCACGGTCAACGACCTGCAGGCCGCCGCCCTGGCCGGCTCGCGCCTGCGCCAGGCGCGGTTCGCCCAGCAGGCCGGTCTGACGGTGCCCGAGACGCTCGTCTCCAACTCGGCCGAGGTGGCCCGTGACTTCCTGCAGACCTACGGCGGACGCGCGGTCGTGCGCTGGCTCGTCCCCAGCCTGCCGCCCCAGGAGCCCGGCCCCGGGCCGCACCGCGCGCAGCTCCTCACGCCCGACCACCTGCGCACCGAGTCTCGCGACTTCAAGTCCATCCCCCGCCTGATCCAGCGCTACCTCGAGAAACGGCGCGATATCCGCGTGGTCTACCTGGACGGCACGCTGTTCGCGGCGGCGCTCCACAACCCCGAGTCTCCCTCGCCCGACTGGCGCCGCGACGCCACCCGCCCCTGGCAGGCCTGCGACCTGCCCCTGACGGTGCAGCACGGCATCCACGAGCTGATGCAGTCGCTGGGCCTTACGCTGGCCACGCTCGATCTGGCCGATGACGGCCATCACCTCTATTTCCTCGACCTGAACCCTTTCGGGGAGTGGTTCTGGATGGAGCGCGCGCTGCAGATGCCGCTTACGCGCACGCTGGCCGAGGTCCTCTTGACGAAACGGTAACAACTGACCTACAATCGGACACTGATCTCACAGCGACCAACTCCCGTCCAGGTGCCCTCGGGCCAAACGGGACTCCCCCTCGGGGAGCGGTCGCGAGGCAACCATAACCTGGAAACGTAAGGAGAATCCTCATGGCTTTGATTAGCATGAAGCAGCTCTTGGAAGCTGGCGTTCACTTCGGTCACCAGACCCGCCGCTGGAATCCCAAGATGTCCCGCTACATCTTCACCGAGCGCAACGGCATCTACATCATCGACCTTCAGAAGACGGTCATCAAGATGAAGGAGGCCTACAACTTCGTCAAGTGCGTCGCGCGCGGCTGCTTCGATTACGAAGAGTTCCGCATGACCGAGACGCCCGTCGGCGAGCCCCGCCCCATCCTGTTCGTCGGCACCAAGAAGCAGGCGATGGACACGGTGAAGGAAGATGCCCAACGTTGCGGCGAGTATTTCGTGACCCAGCGCTGGCTGGGCGGCATGCTCACCAACTACAAGACCATCCAGAAGCGCGTGCAGCGCCTGAAGAACCTCGAGGAGATGAAGAACGTCGGCGTGTTCGACCGTCTCCCCAAGAAGGAAGTCAAGATGCTCGAGGACGAGCGTCGCAAGCTGGAAAAGTTCCTGGGCGGCATCAAGGACATGCCCGCGCTCCCGGGGGCCATCTACGTGGTGGATCCGCGCAAGGAGCACATCGCTGTCACGGAAGCCCGCAAGCTGGGCATCCCGGTGGTCGCCATCGTGGATACCAACTGCGATCCGGACGAGATCGACTATCCCATCCCGGGCAATGACGACGCCATCCGCGCCGTGCGCCTGATCACCGGCAAGATCGCCGATGCCATCATCGAGGCCAAGGCCGAGATGGAGGCCGAGCTGGGCGCCGCGGCGCTGCAGTCCCCCGTCGAGGGTGAGGTCATCGCCGGTGAGGCGGGTGGGGTCGCTCCCTCCGAGACCGTGGAGCACGAAGTGGTGACCTACACCACCGAGGAAGGCGAGACCGAAGAGGTCAAGCTGGGCGTCTGGCGCGCCGAAGACTAGTTTAAGGAGAAGGTAGACAATGGCTAGCACTGCTGAGAACGTAAAAGAGCTGCGCGCCCGCACTGGCGCCGGCATCATGGACTGTCGCGAGGCGCTCGACAAGAACGAGGGCAACCTGGACCAGGCGGCCGACTGGCTGCGCCAGAAGGGCATTGCCAAGGCCGAGAAAAAGGCCAGCCGCGCCACTTCCGAGGGTCAGGTCGCCTGTTACATCCATCCCGGCGGCAAGCTGGGCGTGATGATCGAGGTCAACTGCGAGACCGACTTCGTGGCCAAGACGGACGACTTCCAGAAGCTGTGCACCGAGCTGGCGATGCAGGTGGCGGCGATGTCGCCGATGTTCGTCCGCCGCGAGGACGTGTCCGAGGAAGCGGTCGCCAAGGAGCAGGCCGGCTACCGCCAGGCCGTCCTGGAAGAGGGCAAGCCCGAGCACATGGCCGACAAGATCGCCGCGGGTAAGGTGGAGAAATACTTCGAGCAGCAGTGCTTGATGGAGCAGCCTTACATGCGCGACCAGTCCAAGAAAGTCTCCGACCTCATCAAGGAGACCATCGCCAAGACGGGCGAGAACATCCAGGTCAAGCGTTTCTCGCGCTTCGTCCTGGGCGAGTAAGCGCCCGGCCCGAAAAAGGGGAGCCTCCCACGAGGCTCCCCTTTTTTCATGCCGAAAGCGCGGGCATGCGCAAACTCATCCTCTTGCTCGTGGCGCTCACCACCTTCGCCCGCGCCGATTCCCCCCTCACCTCGACCGAGTTCTGGACGGCCTACAAGGACTTCCAGCTCATACCGCTGGCCGCCGAGACGCACAAGCTCGACAAGACCATGGCGGCCTTCCTTTCCAATCCCAAAATCCCGATCGACCGCAAGGCGGCCCTGATCAACGCCCTGGGCTGGAACATCGACGGGCAGCACAACGCCGCCGCCTATCGGGCCTGGCTGGGCAGAAAGACTCCCACCGCGGCCGAGCAGTTCTGTCTCGGCTACCTGACGGCCATGGACGACTACAATACGCAGGTCAAAGCGCTTCCGATGCTGCAGAAGGCCAGGCAGGCGCTGCCCCAGAGCTACACGGTGGCCCTCGTCACGGCGCTGGTCGAATGCCAGCAGTACGTCGGCACCGAGCCCGACACCAGGAAAAGGGCCAAAATCTGGCCGACGATCCAGGCGGTCAACCAGGACAAGTCGCTCGCGATGGACCTCCGCCCCCAGGCCAAAGCCGCGATCATGAGCTACATGCAGGGCTACGCCGAGTACAAGTGACCAGGGCCATCTCCAGCCCGGCCAGCATCTGGCGCGCCGCCAGCCAGTCCCAGACATCCTCGCACTCGGCGCCCGGCCGGAAGCGCCGGCGGTCCGACAACGGGATGTCGAAGTAGGCGGCCAGCGGCTCCCAGAGGCTGGCATACTGGCGACAAAAGGCGCTCCGCTCGCCCGGGGCCGCGTCCGCCCGCCGTTCCGGCCGGGGAAGCACGGCGTTGACCCGGGGGGATTCGTCCTGCGCCACCTTCTTCAGGAGCTCGCCCACGAAGGCGATCGGAGCGCTCACCAGGAGCACGCCCGGCACCGACCGGGGGACAAAGGTGGAATACACCAGCTCCAGGTCCTTCTCGCCGGGGGCGCCCAGGGGCGAGAGCTGGCGGGCGGCCTCGGTCAGGAACGCTGCCGGACGCTGCCCGCCGGCAGTCAGGTCCGTGACCGCCACGGTCTCGCCCACGTCCACGAAAACCAGGAACCGCGGGTTCCAGACGTCGATGGCCCGCACCGCCATCGGGCCGGGCTCGGCCGACTGCACCATGGTGAGGTCCAGCCCGTGGAAGCGCGCCGTGTAGCGCTCGCCTTCCCGGGCGTAGAAGGAGAGCGTGCCCAGGAAGGCGTCCAGCTCGTGCTGGTGGCTGAAGATCAGGGCGAAATCGGCGCGAAATCTGGTCATCCGGACGATTTTCGGTCCCCCCGCCCAATTACCTCCGATCGCGATATATATCCAGGCGTCACAGGCTTTGCCGCCGAACGGAGACCTCGAGATGATCATCTTCGGACTCCTCGCCTGGGTGGGATTTTTCGCCAGTCTGGCCGTGCATTTCTCGACCTTCTCTCCGGGCGGCGCGAGCGCCGATCAGCCGAGCTTCTTCGCGTTGCACATCCTGATGTTTCTGGTGTTCATCCCGGCCGTGCTCGTCTCCAACCGGCTCGGGTTCGACATGAACAAGGACGGCTTCACGGGCTGGGCCGGCACGCTGATCACGGTGGCTTTCGTCTACGCGATGCTGAACTTCGGGCTGTTCATCTACGACGGCTGGGGCCACAAGGTCGAGCGGCGCGGTCAGGGCTACGTCTGGCGCGAGAACAACCAGGAGAAGCGCCCGGCCACCGAAGCCGAGTACGAATACTGGCAACGCCGCGTGGTGCGCGGTTTTTCCGGACACTGGATGATGTTCTACCTCTACCCGGCGCTGTTCTTTACGTTGATCTACGGGCCGCTGGTGCGCCAGCGGCGCGAGGAGTGCCGCCTCTAGAGGCGCAGCAACTCTTCCACGCTGGTGATGTAGCGGTCCACGCCGCGCCGGCAGACCAGGCGTCCCGACGGGCTGGCGACCAGCTCGTCTCTCTGGCGCACGCGCACGGGCAGGTTGCGGGTCAGGCGGGCCGAGAGCTGCGTGACGGTCAGCAGCTGGTTGGTCACGGGAGCGAAGAAGTAGAAGGTCGGGTTTTCGCGCAGGTGCTTGAGAATGCGGGGGCTGATGAAGTTGCTCATGCCTTCACGCTAACCTTCGCACCGGTGAGAAACCTGGGAATCGGGTTAACGCCACGTGAACTCGAAAGGATTGCCTTGCCTGAGCGGGAATAGACCGTGAGTTTTTCGCGATCCTGCGGGATCGGCGACCATTCATCGGAGGAAGGCGTGAGCACCTCGGCACCCGACCAGGCCCCTCAGGCGGCCTCGAGCTCGACCTCGGGCCCGCAATATCGCCGGATTCTGCTGAAGCTTTCGGGGGAGATGTTCAGCGGATCCGAGCCGTTCGGGATCGACCCCGTGATCGTCAAACGCTACGCGGAGGAGATCAACGAGCTCGTCCAGGCGGGCGTGCAGGTCGCCGTCGTCATCGGCGGCGGCAACATCTGGCGCGGGCGCATGGCGCCCGGCATGGAGCGCGCCAGCGCTGACTACATGGGAATGCTGGCCACCGTCATCAACGCGCTGGCTTTGCAAGATGCTTTGGAGAAGACGCGGGTGCACACCCGCGTCCTGTCGGCCATCGAGATGCAGCAGGTCGCCGAGCCGTTCATCCGGCGCCGGGCCCAGCGGCACCTCGAGAAAGGCCGGGTCGTTTTGTTCGCGGGGGGGATCGGCAGCCCGTATTTCACCACGGATACGTGCGCGGCGCTGCGGGCTCTCGAGATCGATGCCGACGCCGTCATGAAGGCCACCAAGGTCGACGGCGTCTACGACATGGATCCCAAGAAGTATCCGCAGGCCACCAAGTTCCAGCGCATCGATTACCTCGAGGTGCTGCAGCGCGGTCTCAAGGTGATGGATGCCACGGCCATCTCCCTTTGCATGGATAACAAGTTGCCCATTCTGGTCTTCAATATCTCCGAGAAAGGCAACATCAAGCGGATCGTTTTCGGAGAAGAGATCGGCACCCTTGTGAAGGAGGAACCCCGATGAGCGTCACTACCGATAAAGAGCTGTTCAAAGATACCGAGGATCGCATGAAGAAGGGCCTCGAGGCCCTGGCCCGCGAGTTTCGCGCCACCCGCACCGGTCGCGCCACTCCGGCCCTGATCGAGCGCCTCACGGTCGAGGCTTACGGCCAGGATATGCCGATCAACCAGGTGGCCAGCATCACCGTCCCCGACGCGCGCATGCTCGTCATCCAGCCCTGGGACAAGTCCCAGATGAGCGCCATCGAGAAGGCGATCCAGAAGAGCGACCTGGGCATCACGCCCACCAACGACGGCACGGTCATCCGCCTGTCGTTCCCGGCGCTCACCGAGGACCGGCGCAAAGACCTGGTCAAGCAGATCAAGAAGAAGGCCGAGGATGCTCGCGTCGCCCTGCGCAACATCCGGCGCGACGCCCTGGAGCACCTCAAAGGGCTGGAGCTGCCCGAAGACCAGGAGAAGCGCGGCACCGAGCAGATCCAGAAGCTGACCGACAAGTACATCGAGGAAGTCAGCCACGCCATCGAAACCAAGGAGAAAGAGATTATGGAGGTGTGAGCTCCCTCCTGGGCAGGCTTTACGGGGACGCCCTCAGGCTGGCCGGCGAGGCCTGGCCCGAGCGCATCCGTGTCACCTGCCCGCCGCGCGCCCGCTACGGCCGCGGCCAGCTCCGCGTGGTGGCGGTGCGTCCCTCCGAATGGGTCCTGGCTTACGAAGACTACGTGTCGTGACCATTCGCTTTCCCAGATCAGCGGCTGACGGTCTTGCCACGGCCGAGGACGAGTTGCTGCGCCAGCTCGACCTCACGCGCCTGCCCGAGCACGTGGCCGTCATCATGGACGGCAATCGCCGCTGGGCCAAGGAGCGCCGCCTGCCGGTGCTACTCGGCCACCGCGCCGGCGTCAAGACGTTCCGCCGCGTGATGGAGACCTGCCGCGAGCTGGGCGTGAAGCGGCTCACGGCCTACGCTTTCTCGGTGGAGAACTGGCGCCGCTCGCCCACCGAGGTGCGGGTGCTGATGCAGCTGTTCGAGCAGTACACCCGGGGCGAGCGAGAGAAGCTGTTGCGTACCGGCATCAAGTTCCAGACGCTGGGCCGCACCGAGCTCTTGCCCGAGGCGGTGCAGCGCGAGCTGCAGGCCACCGCCGAGGCCACCGCGGGCAACACGGCCATGGTGCTCAACCTGGCCGTCAACTACGGCTCGCGCGACGAGATCCTGGAAGCGGCCCGCAAGATCGCCCGCGAGGCCCGGAGCGGGACGCTCGATCCCGAGCAGCTCACCGAAAGCGACTTCTCCGACCATCTCTGGACGACGGGTCAGCCCGACCCAGACCTCTTGATCCGCACCAGCGGCGAGCAGCGTGTCTCGAACTTCCTGTTGTGGCAGATGGCCTACACCGAGTTCTGGTTCACTCCGCTCTACTGGCCCGACCTCACCCGGCAGGTCCTCTTGCAGGCTCTGGTGGACTACCAACAGCGCGACCGTCGCTACGGAGGCACCACCGGATGAGCAAGAAGCTTCTCAAGCGCATCGTCACTGGCCTCTCCCTGGGCGCCGTCTCGCTGTTCTGCATCCTGGCGGGTCCGCTTCCGTTCACGGTCGAGGTGCTGGCGCTGGCGCTCATCGGGCTGGGCGAGTTC
This sequence comes from Vulcanimicrobiota bacterium, assembly GCA_039809865.1. Taxonomy (GTDB): domain Bacteria; phylum Vulcanimicrobiota; class Xenobia; order Xenobiales; family QWHO01; genus QWHO01. Next base: position 93,451 of record JBDHVW010000019.1, on the reverse strand, counting down.
TACACCATCGTCGAGCGCAAGGGCGTCCGCCCGGCGCGGCGGACCGGCCTGGCGGTCACGGCGGTCATCATCATCGGCGCCTATTTCCTGCGGGAGCCCTTTCTGGCGCGGTTGCTGCTCTTCTTGCTGACGGGCACGCTGATCACGTTCGTGCTCCGGCTGCCCGAGCGGGTCTCGGCCATGCTCGACGGCGCCACCACGGTGATGGGCTTCCTCTACCTGGGCTGGATGTTCAGCTACCTCATCCTGTTGCGCCGGGTCGACGGCACGGTCGTCATCGCCAACCATACCGTCTCGCGTGGCGCGGCGCTGGTGCTGCTGCTGGTCCTGGCCACCGTGGCCTGCGACGTGGGCGCCTTCGCGATCGGCAAGCTGTTCGGCCGGCGCAAGCTCTACGAGCAGATCAGCCCCGGCAAGACCCAGGAGGGCGCGCTGGGCGCCGTGATGTGCGCCACCTCCACTTCCGCGTGGCTGGGCGGCCTGATGGGCCTGCCGCTGTTCCACTCCACCATTCTGGGCCTGCTGGTGGCCGTCACGGGCCAGTTGGGCGATCTCTGGGAATCCGCGCTCAAACGGGAGGTCGGTTTGAAAGATTCGGGCAACGTCATCCAGGGCCACGGCGGCGTGCTGGACCGCTTCGACTCCATGGCCTTCGCAGCCCCGGCGTTCTATCTCTACTATGTGACGTTCATCTCGCCATGAAATTAGCGAAGAAAGGTATCACTCTCCTCGGCTCGACCGGGTCCATCGGCACCCAGACCCTGGAGGTGGTCGAGACCTCCAATCGTTACACCGTCAAAGCCCTGGCCGCCCGCTCCTCCTGGGAGCTCCTGGCCCAGCAGACGCTCCACCACCAGCCCGAGCTGGTGGCCCTGGCCGACGACACCCACTACGCCAGCCTGAAAGACGCCCTGAGCGGCACCGGCATTCGAGTGGCGGCGGGCGAGGAGGCCATCCTGGAGGTGGCCGCCCATCCCGAGGCCGAGATGGTGCTCAGCAGCTTCGTCGGGATGGCCGGAATGGTGCCCACGCTGACCGCCCTGGAGGCGGGCAAGTGGGTGGCCCTGGCCAACAAAGAGGCGCTGGTGGTGGGGGGCGAGCTCGTGACGAAGGCCGCCCGGAAGGCCGGCACCACGTTGCTGCCGGTCGACTCCGAGCATTCCGCCATCTTCCAGTGCATGCAGGGCCAGAACGGGGTGGAGCGCATCATCCTGACGGCGTCCGGCGGGCCTTTCCGCCAGCTGCCCGCCGAGCAGCTCGAGCAGGTCACGGCCGCGCAGGCCCTCAAGCATCCCACCTGGACGATGGGCTCGAAGATCACCATCGACTCCTCGACGCTGATGAACAAAGGCTTCGAGGTGCTGGAGGCCTACCATCTCTTCGGTCTGGGGCTGGATCGGGTGGATGTCTGGGTGCACCCCCAGAGCGTGATCCACTCGCTGGTGGAGTTCGTCGACGGCTCGGTGCTGGCCCAGCTCGGCCCTCCGGATATGCGCACCCCTATTCAGTATGCGCTTTTCTACCCCGAGCGGGTGGCTCCGGCCTGGTCGCGCCTGACTCTCGAGCACATGAAGAGTCTCACGTTCGAGTCCCCGCGTCGGGCCGACTTCCCCTGCCTGGAGCTGGCTTTCGAGGCGGGCCGTCAGGGGGGCACGGTGCCGGCGGTGCTCAATGCCGCCAACGAGGTCGCGGTGGAGCGCTTTTTGAAGGGCGAGATCGGCTTTCTGGATATCCCTCGCAGCATCGAGGCCGCCATGGCCGCACATGAGCGCGTCCAGGACCCGTCGGTGGCCGATCTGCTCGCGGCCGATGCGTGGGCGCGCGAGTTTGCGAGAGGTTTTCGCCGCCAGGAGGTTAACTATGCATCCGGAGCGCGGCGGCAACCGTAGCTCCTCTTCTGGTAACTTTTTCGCGCGATTGGTAGTCTAACTGGCATGACACTCGATCTACTGGCTCGTTACGCCGGCGGGGCGCTGGCGGTGGTGGCCTGTTTCGGCTTTATCATCTTCATTCACGAGCTCGGACACTTCATCGTGGCCCGCTCCGTGGGCATTCGCTGCCCCGAGTTCGCGATCGGCTTTGGCGCCAAGCTCTTCAAGTTCCGCTGGCGCGGCACCGAGTTCAGCCTGCGCATCTTCCCGTTTGGCGGCTTCGTCATGATGACCGGCGAGGAGGTCGAGTCCACCGAGGACTCCTGGCACGCCACCATCAGCAAGTATCTGAGCCAGGCGCCGTTCCCGGCCCGTCCCGGCCAGTTGATCGCCTATCTCGACGAGCTGGTCAACAAGACGGCCGACGTGGACAAGGCCCAGTACGCCGAAGTGCGCGAGCACCTGGAGTTTTCTCCCGAGCGGGAGTACAAGAGCCTTCCCGACGTCGAGGGCAACTTCAACAACAAGTCCATCCCGGCGCGCATCGCCGTGGTGGTGGGCGGCGTGGTGATGAACTTCATCGCGGCCCTGTTGCTGTTCTGGTTCGTGGGTCTCACCTGGGGCGTGGCCGATGCCGCGATGGTGACCGAGCCGCGTCTGGCCGGCGTGGCCGACAAGAGTCCCGCGAAGGCGGCGGGCTTCAAGGCCAACGACACGATCGTAGAGGTCCAGGGCCAGCCCATCGCCACGGGCGACGACATGATCAAGGAGATCGCGCGGTATCCCGGCGTCCCCATCCACATCAAGGTGGAGCGGGGCAAGGAGACCAGGGATTTCGAGCTGACTCCCAACGTGATGGCCGGGGCCATCATCTTCGAGCCTGCCGGTGAGAACGTGAAGGTCTGGAGTATCGACGCCAATCCGAAGTCCCCGTTCAAGGTGGGCGACGTGATCACGGCGGTGGATGGTCAGAAGTTCAATGGTTTGCCGGCGTTCGTCGACCTCTTGAGGGCGAAGGGGAAGGCTCCCAAGGTGGCGCTCGAGGTGACGGGGCGGGGCCCGGTCGACCTGGTGCCGCCCAAGACGTTCAAGCTCGAGCCCGAGGGCAAGATCGGCGTGCAGCCGGGCCGTCCCATCCGCATCGTCATCGTGGGTGACGCGCTGGGCATCGTGACCGGTGTCGACGCGGGCAGCCCGGCCGAGAAGGCGGGCTTCAAGTCCGGCGACGGCCTGGTGAAGGTGAACGGCCGTCATGTCTTCGGCCAGTCCGACCTGACCGAGATCTTTGCCGCGCTCGAGAACAAGGAGGTCAAGGTCGAGCTGGTCCGGGGCGACGACCTGGAGGAGCTGACGTTCAATGGTCCCGTGGGCGGTTTCCCGGCCCTGGGCCTGCAGCTCCAGAAGGTGGATGCTCCGCTGGTGCTCTCCTACGGCCTCAAGCGCGTGGGCATGCTGATCGTGCAGCCCTACACCATCGTGTGGGAGCTGGCCACGCGCCAGCGCGACGTGAAGGAGGTCAAGGACCAGACCGGCGGCCCGTTGATGATCATGAACATGATCTACGACGTGTCGGCCAAGGGTCTGCCCACCCTGCTTTACTTCGTGGCCTTGCTGAACGCGGCGGTGGGGGCGTTCAACCTGCTCCCCGTGCCGGCGCTGGATGGCTCGCGCCTCTTCTTCCTCGTGCTGGCGGGCATCCGTCGCAAGGAGATGGATCCCGACAAGGAGGCCCGCATCCATTATTACGGGCTGATCGTGTTGCTGGCGCTGGTGGCGCTCATCTCCATCCAGGATGTGGGGCGCATTTTCTCGGGCACCTCGTTCTTCAAGTGAACAGCACGCGCCTGTTGCTGGCGTTCGACAATCTCAAGCGTCAGGGCGACCGGCTGCGGCAGGCGGTGAATTGCCTTCAGAAGGGTCAGCTCGTGCAGCTCCCGACCGAGCTGGGTTATCGCCTGGCCGCGCGGGCCGACCGTCCCGAGTCGGTGGAGCGGCTGATGGCGGCGGCCGGGGAGTCATGGGCTTATCCGGCCACGATCCTGGTGGCCAATCCGGCGCAGCTGGCCGAAATGGCGCGCGAGGTCCCATCCGGGGTGAAGGCGTTGGCCTCGATCTTCTGGCCCGGCCCGCTGGTGCTCACGTTGGGGCGTGGCGAGAAGGCCGTGCCGCGGTTATCGGCCGGTCTGACCAAGCTCAATTTTCAGGCTCCGTTTCATCAGCTGGCCCAGGCGCTGGCGGAGCAGTGCTCTTTCCCGATCGCGACGGTGCCGGCCCGCGCGCAGGGGGAGGTGCGTCTGGAGTGGCGTGATCCCCCGCTCGATCTCGAGGCGACGGTGGTGGACCTGACGGCCTCGCAGCCGCGTGTAACGGCGTTGGGTTTCGTGACCATCGAGGAGTTGACGCTGGCGCTGGGCAAACGGCCCTTGCTCTCGAGCGATCTGGCCACGCCGCACCGTTTCACGCGTTACGCGCCGCAGGCGCAGCTCATCGTGGTGGAGGGCGATCCCGAGCGGGCCGCTCGGCGCATCAAGTTCTTGCGTGACACCTATGTGATGACCGAGAAGTGCTGTCTGCTCATCACGCGCGAGTCCGCCGAGCGCTGGTTCGAGGGGGTGGGGGACGTCCGGATCGTGGGCTCGCGCGACGATCTGGCGGGGCTTGGCCGCGAGATCCAGGCGGCTCTGCGCGACATCGAGGCGCGCGGCTCGGCCTCGGTGGTTCTGGTGGAGGGCGTGTCCCGTGAGGGTGCGGGCGTCGAGCTGATGGAGCTGTTGACGCGCTCGGCTCATCAGGTGATCAACACGGAGGACCCGGGCTTTGCCGGCCAGGCCGGCATGCAACCCCGTCAGCGCAAGCGTTGAAGCTCTTGTTCGTGTGCACCGGTAACACTTGCCGTTCCCCGATGGCCGAGGCGGTGGCTCGTTCGTTGGGTCTGGACGCCTCCTCGGCGGGCCTCTCCGCCTCCGAGGGCGCCCCCGCGACTCCTGAGGCGCTCGAAGCTGGGGCCTCGCGCGGCCTGGACCTGTCGGCCCACCGCTCCCGCCCTCTGAGCGCTGAGCTGGTGGATGAGTCCGATCAGATCCTGACCATGACCGAAGACCACAAATCCGCGCTGCTCCGCCGTTTCCCGCAGGCGAACGTCCGTCTCCTGGCCGACCACGACATCGAGGACCCGTACGGCTCTTCGCTGGAAACCTATCTCTCTACCCTGGACTCCCTCTCCACCCACCTCCACCACTTCCTCGCCACCCAACCCTGACGGCCACGCAGCCCCCCGCCCCCTCCCAGGCCGAGGCTCCCATCCACTTTCCTCCAAAATTTCCCTGCCTCCCAACCCACTATCCCACCAATTCCTGGCCTCCCAACCCGAGGCCCTCTCCATCTTTCCAGGCATGGAGCTCAGCACCGACTCCCCACCTCTCCTTCCTTCACACCCCGCGGTCAGGCATTATCCACCGCCAGGATCTCACCGGCTGCCCGTTGCCCGCTCATGAAGGCCCCGTGCACGGTGGCCCGGTGCTTGAACTCCGTCGCCTCTCCCGCGAAGAACAGCTGGTCCTCCATGGTGGCCCCGAGCTCGGCGAAGTCCTGCTTGCGACACCCGAAGGCCGCGTAGGAGTAGGACCCGAACGCGAACGGGTCCTGTCCCCAGTGGGTGGTCACCACGCGCGTGGGCTTGGTCACGGCTTTCCCGAAGGCGATGCGCAGCACGCCCAGGGCGTCGGCAGCGGCCTGCTCTCCGGTCAGAGTGTCCTGCTTGAAGGCGTAGTTTCCCGTGGCGAAGCTGGTCAGCACGTTCTTGGGCCCGCCGTAGGCCATCGGGTTGACCCAGAAGGGGTAGATGGGGGAGAAGATCCCGTAGAAGTGCGTCTTCGGGTCCCAGAACGGCTTCTCGAACACCAGGCTGCAGCGATTCACCAGTCCCATTCCCAGGCGGGAGATGGCGCCTTTCTTGGCGTCGGGCAGCTCGGGGGTGAACTTGATGGTGCCCTTCTTCAGCACGCCGAGCGGCACGGTCACCACCACGTAGTCCGCTTTGAAGGTGCCCTGGTTCGTGACCACGGTGGCCTGCGGGTCACCCAGCGTCACCGAGTTGACCTTCTGGCCCAGGCGGATGTCCAGCCCGCGCGCCAGAAATTTCGGCACAGCGTCGTAGCCGCCGGGCAGCAGGGCGTCGTGGCCGAAATACGGGTCGTCCCCGTCCATCCAGAAGGCGGAGAGCTTGTCCAGCGGAGCTCCGTAGTCGAACTCGGTATCGCTGGCCAGGTTGTAGCGTGACACGGGGTTGCTGAACAGGTCCGGCGCCAGCTTTTTCAGGGCCGCCTCGCAGGACTGGTCGCGGTCGCCCAGGTCGCTGGCTCTTTCCAGCAGCTTGAGCAGTCGCGTGTAGTCGCCCTCGACGGTGTCGTAGGGGACGGGTTTGCCCTGGGCATCGTAATAGACGGTGCTCTCCTCGGGGGTGAACACCACCCGGGCGCCCGCGGAGCGGGCCACGTCCACCATCGGATTCCTGTCCGCCCCGTGGATCCACCCTGCCCCCAGCTCCAGGGCCTTGCCCAGCGAGTGGTCGGTCCAGATGCGACCCCCGACGCGCTGGCGCCCTTCCAGCAGGGTGACGCGCAGTCCGGCGTCGCGGAGTTTGCGGGCGCACCCCAGCCCGGCCATTCCGGCACCGATGACGATGACGCTGGAGGCTTCCTCGGACAGTGCCGGCATGGAGAGCAGGGCGCCGGCTCCCAGTACGAGGCGCAGAAAGTCGCGTCGGCGAACCCCCGAATCCATGGTGGTGGATGTCTGGATCGGCACTTTTCCCTCCCAGGATGCGTTGCTCGCGTATGTCGCGGACGACGACGACGGTGAGTCCCCCCTCTCCCGCTTCGGCGCCGACCAGGCCCAGAGCTTTTACGACACGGATTTTCTGGTCGCCGCGTTCAGCGAGTTGACGAGCGACCTGGGCGTCCTCCTCGAGGATACACCGGGTGCAGGGGCTTTTCTGGACGCCGCGGGGGCGGCTCATCGTCGCCTCGGGGGCGCCCCGGTCAACGCGGCGATCCTGGTCTACGGCCACCAGATCCACGCCCCGCGCGACGGCGCCCTCTTCTACCTGGGCCAGTTCACCGACTGACCCTCCGGGACGGCGCCCCCCACCGACCAGGCAGTCCAGGTCGGCGGCATCCGCGTCAAAAAGCGCTGACGCATTTCCAGGCCGGCCCTCCTCACCCCACCAGGTCGATCTGATCCACGCTCAGCAGCTTCTCCCCGGAGGCCAGTACGAGTCCCCCATCTTCTCCCACCGCGTCCACCACCGCATCGAACCAGCGATCGCCCACGCGGTAGCGCACGGCGCGGCCCACCATCGGGCAGAGGGCGGCGATCTCCTCCAGGAACGGCTTCAGTCCACGAGTTTCCCAGTCCCCCACAATCTCCCCCAGGGAGTCCAGGACGGTCTCCAGGACGACGTCCAGGTCGAAAGGCCGCCCCACCTCCTGGGCAAGGCTGGTGGCCGCCAGCCCCTCGGGAAAATTGGCGTTGTTGACGTTCAGCCCGATTCCCACCAGCGCGAAATCCACGCGTTCCCCCACCAGGCGGGTCTCCACCAGGATCCCCCCCAGTTTGCGGGCGCCGCAATAGAGGTCGTTGGGCCAGTGCAGGCACCAGTCCACGTCCACCAGGGCGCGCCCGACGGCCAGGCCGGCGATCAGGGAGAGGCCCTCGAGCCGCGCGGGGCGCAGCACGACGGTGAACCACAGGCCTCCGGGGGGAGAAAACCAGGCATTGGTGCGGCGTCCGCGTCCGGCGGTCTGCTCGGCGGCTACCACCACGAGCCCGGCGTCACAGCCGGCGGAAGCTCGGGCCAGCGCCAGGGCATTGGTGGAATCAACCGAATGGTGGCGTTCCAGTACGAAGTTCATGGGTTTTACAGGAGGCCTCCTGTTAATCTGCGAATTTGTTCTTTATGAAGAGGGGAGAGTTCATGTCAGTCTATAAGATGCTCGAGATTGTCGGTACGTCCAAGGAGGGCTACGAGCAGGCCATTCGCGAGGCGATCGAAAAAGCCGGCAAGACCGTGCGCCACATGAGCTGGTTCGAAGTAACCGAGCAGCGTGGCACCATTGCGGACGGGAAAGTAGCGGAGTTCCAGGTCAAGTTGAACGTCGGTTTCCGGATCGACGACTAGGTTCCCCCACTTCCCCCCACCATGAACGAAGCCGGGCCCCAGGCCCGGCTTCTTCCTTTTAGTAGTCGTCCACCTCGACCTGCAGCCCGTTCCCGCGCAGAGAACGCGCCACCTTGTGGCAATCCTCGTGGCTGCCCTCGTAACAGACGGCGCGGCCGGTGGTGTGGGCTTTCATCATCACCATCGTGGCGCACTCGAGCGAGCATCCGGTAGCCTTCTGAAGCCACAGAACCACGTCGTCACGGGTGTTCCGGTTATCGTTATAGAGGATCACGCGCCAGTTGCGCTGAGCCTTCGTCTTGCTTTCATTGATCTCTTCAATGACCGGAAGGGTAGGGGTCATGTTTTTTCACGCCTTTCTGGGAAGTTGTTCAAGAAATTTTAATGAACGCTTTTCAGTATGGTCCACAACATCTTGTGGTGGTAGCTGCCGGGGTACCCCGTATCTTGTGTTTCGAGACCTTCGGAAAACGGCGCGGTTAAGCCAAAAATCAATATTGACAGTCTTTCTACCTACCCCTATACTGAGGGTGCGATGTGGGAGAAAGTGGAGGACGGTGGTAGGTAGTGGAGGAGACCCACTACCTATTCTCCGGAACCTATGAGCACTCGTTGGATGACAAAGGCCGTCTGACGATACCCTCCTCCTTTCGCAAGGACTTCATGGATGGCGCGGTTTTGCGCAAAGACAAAACTGGGTGCGTGGAGATTCTTCCCCGCTCCGCATGGAACCTTTTTCTAGAAAAGCTGCTCAAAATCTCGAAAACTGACGCGAAAGCTCAGAAATGGGTCACGCATCAGTTGGCCGGGGCGCAGCAGACCGAACTGGACAAGCAGGGCCGCGTTCTGCTTGGCAACGACATGCGAGTCCACGCCGGCCTCTCGGGGGGCTCGGCCGTGGTGACCGGAGCTCTGGATTGCCTCAAAGTCTGGAGTCCCGAGCGGTGGGCCGAGTTCGAGTCCGCCGCGGAAGCGGAGGATCTGGATGAGTACATCAACCAAAACTATCAAATCTAAGCTGTCCGACAGTAAGTTCCCGCTCAAGCTGGGCATGCCGCCTACGCCCCCGTGGCGCCGCCGCGTGCCGGCCCCCGGCCCGGGGAGTGGCAGCGGCAAGAAAGCCGCCGTGCAACTGACGGTCGTCCAGGGCGGCCAGAGTAACTAAGACCAGCGACGACAGGAGCGGTCAACGGATTTGTATCACGTCCCGGTCTTGCTCGAGGAGGTCATCGACCTCCTGGCTGTCCGGCCGGGCGAAACCGCGGTGGATTTAACTCTTGGAGGAGGTGGTTACGCCCAGGCCTTGCTCGACAAGCTGGGTCCCAAAGGCAAGCTGATCGGAATCGACCAGGATGAGGAAGCCCTCGCCGAGGCCGGCCGACGTTTGCAGAGGTACCCGGGATTCGTGGCCGTGAAGGGCAATTTTGGAGATTTCAGCGAGTTGCTCGGTGAGCGAGCGATCGGGGAAGTAAACCGTTGTGTTCTGGATCTGGGAGTTTCCTCGCATCAGCTCGATCAAATCGAACGCGGATTCAGTTTCCGGGGTGACGCGCCCCTCGACATGAGGATGGATCGCGAAGGCCCCACCACCGCCGCCAGTTTGCTGGCGGAGCTGGAGTGGAGGGACCTGGTCCGCATCCTTCGTGAGTATGGAGAGGAGCGTTTCGCCTCCTCGATCGCCCGAGCCATCGTCCGCGAACGGGAGAAGGGCCCCATCGAGACCACCGGCCAGCTGGTCCGGATCATCGAGGGGTCGGTCCCGGGAGCAGCCCGGAGGGGACCCATCCATCCCGCTACCCGCACGTTTCAGGCGCTGCGGATCGCCGTCAACCAGGAGCTCGAAGTCCTGGAGGGCGTGATCCCGCAGATCGTCGACCGGCTCGCGCCGGGTGGGCGATTGGCGGTGGTGGCCTATCACTCGCTGGAAGACCGGATCGTAAAAGAAAAGTTGCTCTCTTACTCAGGACGATGCGTCTGCCCCCGGGAGTTCCCGGTCTGCCGATGCAACCCGGTGAAAATCCTGGAAATCGTTACCCGGAAACCTGTGCGTCCCGGAGCTGAGGAAGTGGAGCGTAACCCCCGGTCTCGCTCGGCCCGCTTGCGCGTGGCGGAGCGAGTTTGAGTCTCAAGTCAAATTAACAAGGAGGGTTCACGTGGAATCTTTACGGCCGGCGCATCTGCCTAAACCCAAGATGGAGAAGCGCCCTGTCCGCGCCGAGTTGATTCCGTGGTCCTATCCCCTGGTCGGCTTCGTGGCCGTGTCCGTGCTTCTCGTTCTCTACCTGTGTCAGTTCGCCCAAATCGTCAGCTCGCAGTACAAGATGGTGTCGTTGAAGGAAACGCGTAGGACGCTTCTTCGCCAGCAAGCCGATCTGCAGCTCTCGGTGCAGCGCCTGACCTCCCTCGAGCGCGTCGAGTCGGTCGCCACCACCAGCCTGGGGATGGTTCCGCCGGAGCTTCGCGAGACGCTGGATGTGGGAGCGGTGGCTTCTCAGCCCCGGGACCTGGCGGCTCTTTCCCACCAGAATTAGAGCTGCTGTTCGACAGGGAATTCTTCTCAACTCTTGAACCACGTTCAAGCTCTCAGGGAGGTCCGCCATGGTTGTAGGTTGGTCGAGTAAAACCAGAAATCGTCTCATCGCGATGTTCTGGCTTTTTGCCGGCCTCTACCTCCTGGTGGCCTGTCGCCTGTTCAGCTTGCAGGTGATGCAGCAGAAGAAATTCGGCGACATCGCCAAGGCCCAGCAAGAGGGTGAGATCGAGATCCCCGCCCTGCGGGGCGACATCCGCGACCGCAACAACATCGTGCTGGCCACCAGCCTGTCGCTCTACTCCATCGCCATGAACCCCCGCGAGGTGAAGGACCCCGAAGCCACGGCCCTGGCCCTGAGCCAGGTGCTGGGGCGGCCCAAGGCCGAGCTGGACAAGATCCTGTCGAGTGGCGCCACGTTCGCGTGGGCCAAGCGCAAGGTCGAGGACAAGGTGGCCGACCAGGTTCGCGAGCTGGCGCTCCCCGGCGTGTTCCTCCTCAAGGAGCAGACGGGGCAGCGCTTCTACCCGAAGGGCCGCCTGCTCGGAACCCTGCTCGGCGCCACCGGCACCGACGACCAGGGGCTCGACGGGTTCGAGGCCACCTACGACCACACTCTGGCCGGCAAGGTCGGGTTGGCTCAGGTCTTCCTCGACCGCGACGGCTACACGATGCCCGACACGGCGATGTTGATCCGCCCGCCCCACGAGGGTCATAGCGTGGTGCTCACCATCGACGAGACGATTCAGTACGTCGCCCAGCGCGAGCTGAGCAAGTGCGTGAAAGAGTCTCACGCCAAAGGCGGCGTGTGCCTGGTGATGGACATCAAGACCGGCGAGATGCTGGCCTGGGCGGTCGCTCCCGACTTCCCGGCCGACAAGTTCTCCCAGGTCCCGGCCGAGTTGCGGCGCAACCGGGCCATCACCGACCCCTACGAGCCGGGCTCGACCTTCAAGGTGTTCAGCATCGCCTCGGCCATCGAGGCGGGCGTTTCCCCTGACGACGTCTTCCCCTCGGGCGGCGTGATCAGCATCGGCGGGTGGACCATCCACAACGCCGACGACGGTCTCGACGCCGCGGGGATGGAGACCGTCACCAACATTCTCACCTATTCGTTCAACGTCGGCACCGCCAACATTGCCCTCAAGATGGGTCGCAACACGGTCGGAAAGGGGCTCGAGGCTTTCGGTTTCGGGCACCTCACCGGCATCGACCTGATGGGCGAGTCGGAGGGTATCATCAACCCTTACAAGGGTTGGGCCGACATCGACCTGGCCACCACGTCCTTTGGCCAGTCGGTGGGCGTCACGCCCATCCAGCTGGTGTCCGCGATGCAGTCCATCGCCAACAACGGCGTCCGCCTCCGGCCGCACGTCGTGAAGGCGGTGGTCGACTCCGAGGGCAACGTGGTCAAGCGTTTCGAGCCCGTCGAGATCAACCGACCGATCAGCGCGGACACGGCGCGCAAGGTCCGCACCATCTTGCTCAACGTGTGCGAGAAGGGCACGGGCAAGCGGGCCCGTATCCCGGGCTATCAGATCGGGGGGAAGACCGGTACCGCGCAGGTGGTCGACCACGGCGTCTATGCCAGCGGGAAGTACACCGCTTCCTTCCTGGGAATCGCCCCGGTCGACAATCCCCGCATCGTGTGTCTGGTCAAGATCGAGGAGCCGTACCCGGTGTTCTGGGGCGGCGTGGTGGCAGCCCCCGTCTTCCACAACGTGGTGAAGGAGTCGCTCTGGAAACTCGGAGTGCGTCCCAACCAGCCGATCGTGGAAGACGAGCAACAGCCCTAAGTTCCTGGAGGAGGTCGAATCTGTGAGCAACGATATCGAGCAGTTCCTGGAGGAGTTCCTGGGTCAGCCCGCTCCGCGCCCCAAACGGCCGGCGGCGGAGATCATGTGGGCGGGTACGGTCCCGTCGTTCCAGGGGCCGCGCCTCGACACTTCGCGCCATGGCAAGAAGCGCTGGGTCACCCGCCTGGGGGGTCAGAAGACCGATCTCCGTCGCTTTACAAACCAGCTTCCCATGCTATAATGCGGAGAATTTTTCTCCGTTTCGATCGGTAAGAACCTAATGATATCAACGTTCCTCGGGAAAGGGGTCGGCGGATGACACTGGCAGAGATGGCTCGACTGTTGAATCTAAATCAACCTTCGGGCGACGACGTGCCGGTGTCGGGGCTGGCGTACAACTCTCGGGCGGTCCGCCCGGGAGATGTTTTCGTCTGTATCCGCGGTCTGAAGGAAGACGGCGCCGACTACGCCCAGGAAGCTTTGCGGAACGGCGCGGTGGGACTGATCATCGATCGGGAGGTCCCGCTGCCCGAGGCCCCTACCCTGCGCGTCCCCAATGCCCGCCAGGCGCTGGCCCACCTCTCCGCCGAGCTGTGCGGCCGTCCCGCCGACCAGATGCTGGTGCTGGGCGTGACCGGCACCACGGGCAAGACCACCACGACGCACTTCTGTGAGGCCGTGCTCAAGGCCAAGGGTCTCAATCCCGGCCTGGTGGGCTCGATTCACGCCAAGGTGGGCGATACCACCCGTCTCCTGGCCAATCCGACCCCCGAGTCGCTCGAGCTGCATCACCTGCTCGCCGACATGCGGGGTGTGGGCCACGACTCGGTGGTCATGGAGGTCACCTCGCACGCGCTGGCCCTCGATCGCGTCCACGGCATGCACTTCGACATGGCCATCTTTACCAACCTGAGCCGCAATCACCTGGATTTTCACGGCGATCTGGAGAGCTACTTCAACTCCAAGATGCGCCTGTTCCTCAATCTTGGCACCCGCGAGCGTCGCCTCTGTCCGCCGTTCGCGGTGCTCAACCTGGACAATGCCTACACGCGCCGCATCGTCCCCAGGCTGCGCGTGCCGCACATCACCTACGGCCTCCACCCCGACGCCATGGTGCGCGCCGAGGACATCCAGGCCAGCCCGCACGGCGTGAGCTTCCGCGCCGTCACTCCGGTGGGCCAGAAACGCATCCACCTCAAGCTTTCGGGCCTGTTCAACGTGCCCAACGCCCTGGCCGCCATCGCCACCGGTCTCGCGCAGCGCATCGAGCTGGAGGACACCCTGAAGGCGGTCGAGTCGGTGACCGGCGTGCGCGGCCGTTTCGAGCTGATCCGCGAGGGCCAGGATTTCACCACGGTGGTCGACTACGCCAGCACGCCCGACGGGCTGCGCCAGCTCCTCGAGTCGGCCCGCCCCCTCACCGAGGGCCGGGTCATCCTGGTCTTTGGTTGCCCGGGCGAGCGCGACCGCGGCAAGCGCGCCGTGATGGGCGAGATCGCCGGCCAGGGGGCCGACGTCGTCATCCTCACCTCCGACAACCCGCGCTCCGAATCGCCCGCCTCCATCATGGCCGATATCCGCCGGGGGGGCGTGGGCACGGCCGCCTCCTGGGAGGCAGAGCTCGACCGGGGTCTGGCCATCAGCCGCGCGGTGGCGATGGCCAACCCGGGCGACATGATCCTGATCGCCGGCAAAGGCCACGAGTCCCAGCAGATCTTGCGCGACGGCCCGGTCGACTTCGACGACGTCGAGGTCGCCCGCCAGGCGGTGCGCCTGCGCCTGAACAAAGCCGGCCGCCGCGACCGCCGCAACGCTTCCCCCGCTCTCTGGACCGAGCATCGCCGCCACTCCGGCGAGATGCCCGCCCTGCGAGACAATCCAAGGTGAGCCTTTTTTATGCAATCCACCTTGAATAATATTCCTCCCAACCTCTCCGCCTCTCCTTTCCTTACACCCCTCCTCCTGGCGCTCCTGACCGCGTTCGGCCTCGGCCTGGCGAGCATGCCGGCCTTCATCCACGCCATGCGCAAGCTGAAGTTCGGTCAGGCCATCCGCGAGGAGGGCCCCAAGTCCCATTTTGACAAAGCCGGCACACCCACGATGGGTGGAGCCGTCCTCGTGCTCGCGGGCCTGTTGGGAGCCTGCTGGGTCAAGTTTACGCCCCAGTCCGCGATGCTCTGGCTCCTCATTCTCGGGGGGGCGGCGCTGGGCGCCAAGGACGACCTGGCCAAAGTTCTCAAGCGCCACAATGCCGGCATGAAGCCCCGCCACAAGCTGGCCCTGCAGCTCGCTCTGGGCGTGGCCGCGGGGGCGTTCCTCATCGCCACGGGTGAGACCACGATCACCATTCCCTACTTCATGACCATCACGAGCGCCCCGCTGGTGGCCATTCTGGCCATCGCGGTCACCATCGCGACCACCAACGCCGTCAACCTGACCGACGGCCTCGATGGCCTGGCGGCCGGCACGGTGAGCTGCTCGCTGCTGGCCTACCTGGTCATCGCGCTGGCGACGGGCCGCCCGGACCTCGCCATCAGCTGCTCGGCCCTGATCGGCGCCTGCCTCGGTTTCCTCTGGTACAACGCCTACCCCGCCAAGATCTTCATGGGCGATACCGGCTCGATGGCCCTGGGAGGCGCTCTGGCGGGCCTGGCGCTGCTCACTCGCACCGAGTTCTGGCTCCCGCTCATCGGAGGCATCTACGTCGCCGAGACGCTCAGCGTCATGCTGCAAGTCAGCTATTTCAAGCTGACGAAGGGCAAGCGCATCTTTCGCATGAGCCCGCTCCACCACCACTTCGAGGCCACCCAACCCGAGATGAAGGTCACCGCGCGTTTCAGCATCGTCTCCGCACTGCTCGGAGCGATCGGCGTGATGGCCTATCTGGCGACCCGCTGATGCAGGGCAAGCGCGTGTCCGTGCTGGGGATGGGCAAGAGCGGCATGGCGCTGGTGCGCGAGCTCAAGAAGCACGGGGCGGAGCCCTTCATCAGCGATACCCGCCCGTCGGAGCAGTTGCAAGACCAGATCGCCCAGCTCGAGAAAGAGGGCGCGGAATATGAGTCCGGCAAGCACTCCACGCGCGTGCTCCAGACGGACATGCTCATCATCAGCCCGGGCGTCAGCATCCACAGCCCGATGGTCCAGGAGGCCCTGGCCAGGGGCGTCGAGGTGGCCGGCGAGGTGGAGATTGCGAGGAGGTTGAGCAAAGCGCCCTTCATCGCGGTGACCGGCACGAACGGCAAGTCCACCACGGTCACGCTCATCCATCACATGCTCGAGCCGCGCTCGATCCTGGCGGGTAACATCGGCAATCCGCTGGTGGCGGAGGTGGCGCCGCTGACCGGGGACCGCCTGGTGGTGGCCGAAATCTCGAGTTTCCAGCTGGAGACGACCCACGAGTTCGCCCCCCACGTGGCGGTTTTGACCAATGTCACGCCCGACCATCTCGACCGCCATCCCACGCTGGAGGAGTATCGCAACGCCAAGTCGCGCCTCTTCGCCTACCAGACCGCCACCGACTGGGCGGTCTTTCCGGCGGACGACGAGCCGTCCCAGATCGTCAAGCGCCAGCTCGAGACGGGCACGCTGCCCGACTGGCACCACGGCTTCCCGAAGCCGCGCCGCAAGGCCGACCCGCAGATCCTGGAGTTTTCCGCGACGCACCCGGTGGAGCGGGGCGCCTATTTCCAGGCTGGAAACATCGTCCTCAAGCTGACCGATACTCCGCAAACCCTGTTCAAGTGGGATTTCCCGGGTCTCCCGGGCCCGCACAATCTGCTCAACGCGCTGGCCGCGATCTGCGTCGGCGGCGCCCTGCAAGTGCCCGTCGACCGGATGCGCCAGGCCCTGGCCGACCACCATCCGTTGCACCACCGGCTGGAGCTGGTGGCCACGCACCAGGGCGTGCGCTGGATCGACGACTCCAAGGCCACCAACTCGTCCAGCGTCGAGATGGCGCTCGAGACCTACGACGGCCCGCTCGTCCTCATCGCCGGGGGCAAGGAGAAGGGCACCGACTTCACCGACCTGGGGAAAGCTATCGCGAGGCGGGTCAAGCACCTGGTGCTGATCGGCGAGGCCGCTCCCCGCCTGGACGAGGCCGCTCGCAACGCCGGTCACGCCAGTATCCATCACGCCGAGCGCGACTTTGCCCGGGCCATCGAGCTGGCCGCCGGGCTGGCCGAGCCGGGGGGCGTGGTCTTGCTCTCGCCCGCCTGTGCCAGTTTCGACATGTTCAAAAACGCCGAGGACCGGGGCGATCAGTTCCGCGCTCTGGTCCGTGGGAGGGTCTCGTGAAAGCTGTTCGCCGCGTCTCCGAGGGTTGGATCCTGACGATCGCCCTCTCGCTGGTCACCCTGGGCACGTTGCTGGTGTTCAGCTCCTCGGCGGTTATGACGGCTTCGAGCCCCGACTTTGGTCACGACGCCTACTTCTTCCTCAAGCGCCAGCTGGTCTACCTGGCGGTCGCTCTGAGCGCCATGATGCTGGTCCGCCGTATCGACCTGTTGCGCTGGCGTCAGCTTACCAGTCTTCCCTTTACCATCGTCTCGCTGGGCCTGCTGGCCGCGGTCCTGGTGCTCGGGCCCGAGATCAACGGTGCCCAGCGCTGGATCCTGATCGGCTCTTTCCAGTTCCAGCCGGCCGAGTTGGCCAAGCTGGCCATGATCTTCTACCTGGCCGACGCGCTCGAGCGTCGTCGCGACCGGGTGCAGAGCTTTGGCCGCCTGGTGCCCGCGCTGGCCATCTTCGGCGCCACGATGATGCTGGTCGAGCTCGAGCCCGACCTTGGCACCGGACTGGTCATCGCGGCCGTCTTCATGGGCATGTTGTTCGTGGCTGGCGCGCGTGTCGAGCACCTGGGTGGGATGGCCGCCGCGGGCGCGCTCGCCGTGTGCGCGATGGTCGCCTCCAAGCCTTACCGCGTGGCCCGTCTGGCCACGTTCCTCGACCCGATGAAGGACACCCAGGACACCGGCTACCAGCTCTTTCAGTCCCTGCTGGCGCTGGCCTCGGGCGGGGTCTGGGGCCAGGGCCTGGGAGAGAGCCATCAGAAATACAACTATCTGCCCGAGATGCACACCGACTTCATCTTCGCCATCCTGGGCGAGGAGCTCGGCCTCATCGGCGGGATCGCGGTGCTGGTCCTCTTCCTCTGCTTCCTCTACAAGGGCTTCAAGGTGGCCGTGAACTGTCGCCGACCGTATCTGCGGTTGTTGGCCGTCGGGGTCACGTTCCAGATCGCGTTCCAGGCGGTGATGAACATCGCGGTGGTGAGCGGCGCCATCCCCAGCACGGGCATCCCGCTCCCGTTCATCTCCTACGGCGGAACCAGCCTGCTGTTCTCCCTGATCAACATCGGAATTTTGCTCAACATCGCCGACTACAACAAGCGCCAGATCGCTTTCCGGGAGCGCCCCCAGAAGGAGCGCCGCCGCATGCGCCGGGGCGCCACGCTGTCTTCCTCCAACGAGGAGACCATCGGCTCGGTTTCGCGCGGCGAGTGGGAGTCGAAGGCCGCCGGCAACCGCCTCAAGAGCGGCTCCTCGAGCAACCTCCCGCGCCCGCCCATCGAGCCCGGCCTGGCCGACGCCGGCGGACGCCTGCGCCGCCGCGCCGAAGCCCTGGCCGCCCGCGGCCACAGCCACCGCCGCACCTCTTAGGCACATCCCCCCAGAGGCCATCCCCTCCTGACCCAGGATTGACACAAAGTCGATCTACACTCGGAGACGGAAGACTCTATGGCTTTCGTACGGAAGAAAATTCCTCACCAGGCACTCGAACACGGGGAAACATTGCCACCCGAGCTCCAATGCCAAAAAACGCACTTCCAATGTGCAGGAGGAACAATCCGCCGAGCGCAGAACCCTGGGGCCTTCGTCTACGATAGAGGAGGAAATTTAGCTTTTTTCACCGAAAACGTGAATATCTTTCGACACTGACGCGGCCAGTAGCTTGAAGCGTGTTCTTTTCGCCGGTGGGGGAACCGGTGGACATCTCTACCCCGGGTTGACTCTGGCCGAGCGCTTACGCACCGAAGGTCTGGAGATCCATTTCTTCGGGGCGCTGGGGGGGGTCGAGGCCGATATCGTTCCGCGGTTCGGTTTCCCGCTCCACCTCGTGAAGGCGGGCAAGCTCTCGCGCAAGCCTCTCGAGGCCCTGCGGGGGTTGTTGGAGACGGCGGTAGGGTTCGCGCAGTGTCTGGGTTGGCTGCTTCATCATCGTCCCAACCTGATTGTCGGTACCGGTGGATTCGCCAGCGCCCCTGTGGCCCTGGCGGGGACGGTCCTGGGGGTTCGGTTGCTGGTGTTGGAGCAGAATGCGGTTCCTGGCAAAGTGACGCGACTTTTGGCGCGCTTTGCCCGCCACGTCTGCGTCCAGTTTCCCGAGTCGGCTCGTTGGCTGCCGGGGGGCAAGACGCTGGTCACGGGCAACCCGATCCGCGCTGATATCCTGGCCTGCTCGCGGGCCGACGGAAGAAAGCGGCTGGGGTTGGATCCGGAGAAACCCTGCTTGTTGGTCACGGGAGGCAGTCAGGGTGCCGTCAGTCTCAACCGGGCCGTGCTCCATTCGCTGGAGCGCTGGTCCGACAAAGAGTGGACGGTGCTGCACCTGACCGGTCCCAAGCACCTCGAAGAGGTGGAGCGGTCTCGTCCGCGGACGGGTCAACTCGACTACCGGCCGGTGGGTTATCTCGATGACGTGGCAGCGGCCTACGCAGCGGCTAATCTGGTAGTGTGCCGATCCGGCGCCACCACGATGGCCGAGGTGACGGCGCGGGGGCTGCCAGCCATCCTGGTGCCTTACCCGCACGCCGCCGAGGACCATCAGCGGCTGAATGCGCGGGCGGCGGTAGACACGGGGGCGGCCGAGCTGCTGGAAGACAGCGAGGTAGAGGCCCGTCTTGGGGAAGCGGTGGAGAAGCTGTTCGGCTCAACGGAGAAGCTGGCCAGAATGGCCGGGGCGAGTCGGGAACTGGGGAAGCCTGACGCCACGGACCGGATACTCGAACTGGTGCACGCTCTGCTGAATTGAGTCGGACCCGGGAGAAGGAAAGGAGACGGGATGACTGACAGGCGCCACGCCCACTTCGTGGGAATCGGCGGGATCGGCATGAGCGGAATTGCCCGCGTGCTGCTGCAGCTGGGATGGACGGTATCGGGCTCGGATTTGAAGCCTTCCGGCATTACAGCGGGGTTGCAGGAGCTGGGAGCTCGCATTCACATCGGGCATCATGGCGATAACTTGGGGGATGCCAGTATCCTGGTCGTTTCCTCGGCGGTCCCCCCCACCAATCCCGAGCTGGTCGCCGCCAAGCAGCGCGGCCTGACGATTCGCACCCGGGGCCAGATGCTGGGCTACGTGATGCAGGACCGCGTGGGAATCGCGGTGGCTGGCACGCACGGCAAGACCACCACCACCTCGATGGTGGCCCGCGTGCTCGAGCACGGCAAGTTCAACCCGACCGTCATCATCGGGGGCGAGGTCAACGACATCGGCTCCAACGCCAAGCTCGGCCTGGGGACGCACCTGGTGGCCGAGGCCGACGAGTCGGACGCTTCCTTCCTCGACCTCTCGCCCAAGATCGGCGTGGTCACGAACATCGATTCCGACGTCAACCTGTCGGCCGCCGCGTTCGCCGGCCTGAACTTCGATTACGAGAAGACCATGGCCAAGATCCAGGAGGTCTTCGTCGAGTTCATGCACCGCGTCCCGGAGGAGGACGGCCTGCTGATCCTGTGCACCGACCATCCGCTGGTCAAGAAGCTGCTGCCGCAGGTCAAGCGCAAGTATGTGACCTACGGCCTCGAGGACGGCGCCGAGATCCAGGCCCGCGACATCGAGCTGCGCAACTTCGCCTCGCGCTGCCAGGTCTATCGCAACGGCGAGCACCTGGGCGAGCTGGTGCTGAGCGTGCCGGGCCGCCACAACATTCAGAACTCACTGGTGGCGGTCGCGGTGGGTCTCCACAGCGGCATGTCCTTCAGCCAGATCGCGCGCGCTCTCGAGCACTTCGAGGGCGTGCAGCGGCGCTTCCAGGTTCGCGGCGAGTACGCCGGCGTGATGTTGGTGGACGACTACGCTCACAACCCCGCCAAAGTCGCCGCGGCGGTGCACGCCGCCCGCTCGGGTTATGCCAAGCGGGTGGTGGCGCTGTTCCAGCCCCACCGTTATACGCGCACCAAGTTCCTGGCCGACGAGTTCGCCGAGTCTTTCGACGAGGCCGACGTGTTGTTGGTGACGGACATCTATTCCGCGGGTGAGGTGCCCATCGTGGGCGTCAAGTCCGAGCTTCTGGTGGACAAGATCCGCCGCCACGGTGGCCCCAAGGAGGTCTATCACACGCCTGGCATCCACGATGCCGGTGAGATGCTGGCCCACCTGTGCCGCCCCGGCGATCTGGTCTTGATGCTGGGCGCGGGCGACATCACGTCGTGGGCTCCGGTCCTGGGTGACTACCTGGGAAAGCCCGCCCTGAAGCAGGCGGCGGTCATCTAGACTGTCCGTGAGGAAGTCCGTATTGAGAGGACCGCTGTTGGCGGTCCTTTTGATTGGGTGTCTCCCCGCGTGGGCGGACTACGAGGCGCCCCAGATCTGGACCCTCAACGGGGTCTCGCTCACTTACTCCCGCGCCGCGATCGAGTCGAAAGACCGGGGCGACCTGGTGGTGACCTACGGTGGCGCCCTTCCCACCCGCCTGCGCGGCTCGCATTTCGCGTCCCGCGGAATCGCGGTCCCCCTCGGCTGCTCCCGAGCGCAGGTCCGCTCGACGCTGGGCGACCCCTCCGAGGAGACCCCCTCGGTCTGGCTCTACCGAGACCCCTCCCGCAACGCCCTTCTGGCCATCGCTTTCTGGCACGACCGCGCCTCGAGCTTCACGGTCTCGCGCCCGTGACGAGCCGCATTTGATCAGAGGCCGAGCAGAGTGTCCACGCTGAAACGAGCCCCTGGGCAAAAGAGTGGGGTGACCTCCTGTCCCAATGACTCCCTTGCGTCACGAGGCTCTGCTCTTCGGCCGCGAGGGGGCTCCTCACTTCCCCGCTGGCGTGTAAGGCCCAAAGGCCGCGTAGTCGTAGGTGTTCGTGCTCGTGACCGTCACGATCCCGAGCTCTGAGGCCACCTTCGTCGTCCCGGTGGGGTCGCCGGCAGACGTCTCGAACACCGCGAAATCGGCCAGCATCTCGCGGGGCAGCTTGCCCGCCTTCACCGCGTCCACGACGGCGCGCATGCTGGGCTCGTCCAGGTTCTTCAGCATCAGGCGCGGCACCAGGCCGCGCTGCCACCAGGAGGCATACTCCTGGTAGAAGTCCAGCAGAGAGGGCACCACGCGCTGGAGATTGTCCACTTCGGCCGATTCGAAGCCCTCGGACTTGAACCGGCGCAGCTGCATGAAGGTCCAGACCTTCCAGCCGCCCTCATCCCAACGGGTCTGCCATTCCTTGTCCAGGATCCCCACGCGGCGGGCAGCCTCCTGGCAGCGCTCCTTCTCGTCGGGCGTCCAGGATTCACCCGTGGAGCCACCCGGGCCCTCGAGGTAGACGTGCAGGCGAGCGCTCGCCTGGCGTGCGGCCAGCAAGGTGTTGGCGTAGTCGCTGTTGGCGTCCACGCCGATCAGCACGTTGCCGTTATAACGCCGCGCCGTCTCCTTGACCCGGTCGGTGGGGATCGGCTCGGAGGCGAACGCCAGATACTGCGGGGGTCCCGGATAGCGCACGGGCAGCGTCGGCCACCCCAGCCAGCACGACAATCCGACCATGAACGTGACCAACAGAAGCTGCTTCATCAAGAGAGAGATTCGGCGGGGAACTCCGGGCGCCCCCCGAGCGTCCAAAGCAGTATGAGAGAACCTGAGCTGGACCTGGAAATGCTCGCGCGCTGGGAGCGCGATCAAGCGCGGCGCGAGGGCACCAAACCCCTAGTTATACCAAAGCTCCCAGCGTCGTACGCGCACGACGCCCTGCGTGTCTACGAACAGAGTGAGATACTGATTGACTCGATTTGAGACCGGCAGGGGCGCGGCTCCATTGATCACCGCGTAGATCAACCCGTTCGACGCATACAGCCGGGTGAGCCCGGCCCGGGTCTTGATCTCGAGCGCGCCAGCCTCGCCCTCGGGCAACTGGAAGTGAACCGAGCCCTCGCCGAAGCGGGGAAAATCTCCCACGGTCCTCTCCCCGATTCGCATGGTGACGGAAGCGTCCGAGTCGTTCTGCAGGCGGCGCACCTCGGTGTCGGCCCAGGCCGGCAGCGCCAGGAGCAGGCAGAGGAGCAAGGCCCTCACAGGGGCGCCGGCCAGCCCGCGATGGCCTGCACCACGCGGTCTTCGAGGTCGATGGCGCTCCAGGAGCCCTCCACGTCGTTCACGATCACCGAGAAAGCGATGGTCTGGCCGTAGGCGCTCACCACATAGCCGCTCAGCGCGGAGCAATCCTTGATGGTCCCGGTCTTGGCGCGCACTTTCAGGCCGTTCAGCCGATAGGCCAGTGTCCCCTGCCCGCCGGCCGGGAGCGAGTCGATGAAATCCTGGCCGTGGGGGTTGAGCCACATGGCGTTGAGCACCTCGA
Organism: Vulcanimicrobiota bacterium; assembly: GCA_039809865.1. Classification (GTDB taxonomy): domain Bacteria; phylum Vulcanimicrobiota; class Xenobia; order Xenobiales; family QWHO01; genus QWHO01. Next base: position 70,512 of record JBDHVW010000019.1, on the reverse strand, counting down.
CCATCTGCTGGGGAGAGACGCGGTCCAGCGTGGAGAGGCCGCAGCCATCCACCATCCGCAGACCGGTGGTATCGATACCGTTGCGCTGCATGAACGCCATCACCGCCGCTTCGGCGTTGGAAGCGCTGCCCTGGCCACGATAGCGCTCGCCCACGGCCTTGAACAGGTGCTGGGCGAAGAGGTTGTCGCTCTCTTTGTTGACCTGGGTCGCCAGCTTGAGCAGGGTGGGCGACTTGAAGCGCGCGTAGACCTTGAGCTGGCTCACCTGGGCGGGCTCGGCCACCCGGTCGATGACCCGGTAGCTGCCGGTATGCTGAATGCCGCCCTTCTCGAGCAGCCGCGAGAACACGCCAGCCGCGAAAAGCGAGGGGTTGTCCACGGTGATGGTGCGGCGCACGACCCCGCCCGGGGCGATGACCCCGCCCACCGTCACCACGTCGGAGCCCGGCTTGCGGTCGACGTAGACTTCGGTGTAGCTTCCGGCCTTGACCTTGTTCACGAACTGAATCGACGGGGTGGAGGGGTTGGTGGAGATCTTGCCCGGGGTGATCACGACCTCGACCAGGTTCGCGTTGACGCTCAGAGCGCCGACGGCGGCCGCGTAGTCATCCAGGAGGTAGCGGTCGAACCAGCCCTGCCCGCGGAACTCGCGGTCGAAGGCGGAGTCGTCGGCCACCACGTCCCCCACCACGCCTTTCACGCCCGCCTTGCGCAACTGGCGCACGAAGAACCGGAACGGCTCGGTAGCGGGGGCGTTGTAGGGCTCGCAGAAACTGGGGTCGCCCGAGCCCACCAGGTACAGGTGGCCGGCGATGATTCCCCCGGAATTGGCCTGCGGCCCGCGCAACTCGGTTTCGAAACGGTAGTCGGGGCCCAGCAGATCGAGGGCCGTGGCGGTGGTGAGCACCTTGAGGTTCGAGGCGGGGATCATCGGTGTGGTCCCGCGCTCGTTGTAGAGCACCCGTCCCGATTTGAGAACCTTGATGTAGACGGCCGCCTTCCCGCGCAGACCGGCGTTCTGGACCAATCCGGAGATCTTCTCTTTGAACGTGATGGCGGAGGGGGGCGGCGGAGCCGCCAGGACGGGCATCGCCGCCAGCAGCACGCAGAAACAACTCAGTCGGATACGGGTCATGAGGCTCACAGGACGAGAATTTCCCCTCCAGCCCTCGCACTCCTACCGAACTTGAATTTTGTTCTGGTGGCAAGTGAACCGGAGGCCCGTCCCGAACATGCTCCGGGTGAGAGTGCTCCGTTTGGCGGGACGGTCGCTGGCCACGGTCTTGCGGGAGTATCTCCGCCACGACGGGCCGCTGATGGCGGCGGGCATCGCTTTCTTCGCCTTCTTCTCGGTCTTCCCGTTGTTCATGCTGTCCCTGGCGATGCTGACCTACTTCGTCCCCATCGACCGCGCCCTGTTCTACACGCATTCGCTGGCCTCGATGTACCTGCCGGTCAACACGCTGAGCTCCATCGAGTCCAACGTGCGCACGGTGGTGAGCGACCGCACCAAGATCAGCCTGACCAGCCTGTTGCTCTTGTTGTGGTCGGGGCGCCAGCTCTTCCGCGCCCTGGAGGTGAGCCTGCTGCGCACCTGGGACCTCCCCGCGCGCCGCAACATGTTCCACGGCAACCTCCTCTCGATGTCGCTCGTGTTGCTGTGCGGGGCGGTCGCCTCGACCGGGGTCATCATCTCGCTGTTCTTCACTGCCGCCCAGACCCTGATGGGGCAGTGGAGCGTCCCCAACGTCGGCTGGCTCAGCATGGACGCCAGCGTCACCTACGCCTGGATCCACTCCTGGCTGATCGTCCCGGGGCTGGTGATGCTGATCTTCTTGTTGCTCTACACGATCTTGCCCCTGCGCCGGGTCGGGTTTCGCGCCGCTCTCCCGGGCGCCATCTTCGCGTCCGTGGCCTGGAAGCTGTCCAGTCTGCTCTACGTCGACTACATGGTCTGGTTCGGGCGCCTCAGCACCGTCTATTCAGGCGTTTTCGGCATCGTGGGCATGCTGATTTTCCTCTATCTGGAGGCGGTGGTGTTCTTGCTCGGGGCCGAGCTCATCCGCCACCTCCTCGAGCGCCCCGTGCCCCCGGCGGGCAAACGCGCGGCCCGCAAGGTGCGAAGCTAGTCGCGGGGAGCCTCAGTCCGCCTGGTCCGGAGTCAGCTCCTCCGCCAGCGCCCCCGACTTCATGAACTCGTCGAGCAGCACCGTGGCGTAGCTCCCCGGCGGGAGCTCGAAGGCGAACAGCAGGTCGTTTCCGTCCACCGCCACCGAAAGCTCGGCCGGCAGGCGGATCCGGCGCCTGGCTCCTTGCGCTTTGAGGGGCCGAAAGCTCTCCGCCTCGAGCCCCGAGGAAGCGAGCAGGGCCGCCTCGCGCTCGCCGGCGGGTCCCTGGGCGGCCATCATCTTGAACCCGAACAGCGGGCCGGTCTGGCTGATCTCGAAGCCTTCCAGGCGCGGCTGGTCGGCCGATGAAGCCACGAAGAGCGCCCCGGCGGGAAGCTTGCCGCAGACGTCTCCCTCCAGCACCGTCTCGAACAGGCCGTCCTTCAGGCGGGCGTCCAGATACTGGTTGAACAGCCCCGACTGCACGGCGCTGACCAGCAGGTTGCGCTTCCAGTGCGGAAGTCGCAGCCTGGGATTGCGCAGCAGCTCCAGACCTCCCTCGAGGTTGTCCCCGTCGCGACCGAACCGCTGCTGACCGAAGCGATTGGCCCAGCCGTGAGCTTGAAGCTCCCCCAGGATAGGCGCCGCGTTCTCCACCGCGCAGTCGCGCACCCGCACCCGAAAGCGGTTGCCGCGCAGGTGGCCCCGGCGTAGCTTGTTGTTGTGCAGTCCCAGGTCGCGCACGTCCAGCACGTTGTCCACTTGCGCCAGCGGCGCCAGCGATTTCCCCGCCGGCAGGCTGAGGCGCTGGGTGGTGATGGCCTGGCGGTCTTTCATGCCGGCGTAGCCGATATCGTCCTGGCGCATTTCCAGCACGCGCGCCACGCGGCGCACCAGCTCGGGGGTGGTCAGGTCGCGCTTGGTGATCTCCACGTAATGATGCGGGCCCTCGCCGCTCGGCTCGTAGGCCGGCAGCTCCTCCACCACGAAGTCCTCCGGGGTCGCCTTCAGGGCGCCGCCGGTCCCGGGAAATGAGGCAGTGACATACATCCTGCGCGCTTTCCTGGCGCAGGAAAAGACTTCCTGGCTAGGAAACAACCGCAGGTGAGTTTGCTCAAGTCCGACTCTCTGACCCGCCTGGTCTTCGCCAGGCCCGAAGGCTGCCAGAGCGTCGAGCTGTACAAGGCGCTCTACCGTCCGGACGAGGGCTGGTATCTCCAGGAGCGCTTCTTCCCGCTCCACTCCCAGGTCCAGGCGCTGCAGGCGATGCTGGCGGCCGCCCCGGCGGGGGGCTCGTTCCTGCTGGTCGGTCCGCCCGCCACGGGCAAGTCCGCCACCCTCAGCATGCTCGCGCGGGCGCTCAGTCTCGAGGTCTCCTCGGCGGAGTTCGGCCACCTGGTGCGGCTTTTCGCTATCCGCGAGGGCTCGGAGCGCTCCCCACTGCGCACCGCGCTCGAGGCGGCCCGTCCTCCCGAGGGCCGCTGGCTGGTCCTCATTCCCCACGCCGATCCCGGGCAAGACCTGCACGCGGTGCTGATGCGCTCGCTCTGGGCCGCCAAGAACCACGCCGAGGGCGAGCGGATGCAGCTGGGCGCCGATCTGTCCGAAGAGGCTCCCGAGAGCCTGCAAGACGCTCTGGACGAGCTTTTGGGCTCGAGCCGCATCGACGGCGTAGCGGTGCTGCTCGACAACATGGAGAGCCTGCTCGGCAGCGTCTGGACGGCGCAAGACTCCTCCATGCCCGAGCAGGTCCGCGAGTTTCGCGAGATGTGCCGCGAGCGCGACCTCCCGTTCGTGCTGGTGGGCGCCCTCACGCGCAGCGTGGCTCAAGACCCGGCCGAAGAGGCGCGCCTGGCCCGCTCGTTCCGGGACATCCTGCCGCTGCACCTGCTGGCCCGCCACGGCGAGTGGGAGGAGTTCCTCACCCGCAACGTCCTGGGCCACCTGTCGCCGGAGATGTGGAACGACCTCTCCGCCCACCCCGACTTGCTGCGCGTGCTCAAGAGCACCCTCGATCTCGGTCCCTATCACGAGCTGGACGCCGCCTGGTGCCAGGAGTATGCCCTGGAGGGCTGCTATCCGCTGCACCCCGCCGCCACGTTCCTGCTGCCGCGCCTGGCCATGCGGCTGGCCTCGCCCGAGAAGACGGCCCTTTCCTTCTTCCAGGACCCGAACGCGGGCGGCCTGCAGTATTTCCTGAACAACTTCGCCATCGAGCAGCCCAACGGGCGCCTGTCGCTCTACACGGTGGACCTGCTTTACAGCTACTTCGAGAAGCAGCTCCGCGCCGACCCCCGAATGGAGCAGGCGTTTGCCGAGCTGGAGAAGGCGCTGGCGGTCTCGTCCAACATTCCGATGGCACGACGCCTGCTGCGCACCGTGTGGCTCTTGCAGGTGGGCGGGCAGGAGCGCATCAACACCTCGCCCGAGCACGTTGTGTGGGCGCTGCACCTGGGCGATCGCGAGCAGCCGCTGGCGGCCAAGAGCCTGCGGGCCCTGGTGGACCAGAAGGTGCTGGCTTTCCGCGAGCGGCGTTTCTGGTTCGACTTCTCGCTCGAGCGCCCCAGCCTGGAGGGCCTGCTGCGCCAGAACCGGCGCAAGATCGAGCTGGAGGTCGACCTGCTGGGCCTGCTCGAGTCGCAGGTCTCGAGCTCGCCGCTGCGCCTGACCGAGATCAACCGCACCTATGTCACCGATCGCTTCGTCAAGACGCGCTTCGTGCTGCCCGATCAGCTCGATCAGCTGGTGGCCCAGGCGCGCACCAAGGAGCCGGGGCCCGGGGCCTATCAGGGCGACCTGCTGCTGGCCTACGTGGTGGCCCAGAACCCGCCCGAGCGCGATCAGGTGGCGATCCAGTGCCAGAACGAGCTGGCCCATCCCCGGCTGGTCGTGGGCCTGCCGAGCCAGCCCATCAATTACGTGGCCATGGCGCACGATATCGAGGCGCTGCGGCGGATCCGGTCGGTCGACCCCGCCTACAGCGACCCGACCTCGTCCGAGCACCTCGAGCTGGCCGACCTGCTGCGGCGCAGCGAGTCCGAGCTGGAGGAGTCGCTCTGCGACCTGACCGACCCGGACAAGCTCGAGTTCTGGCACGAGCGCACCTGCCACACCAGCTTGAACGCGGCCGGGCTGGAGCGGCTCCTGAACGAGTGCGTCGCGGAGTGCATGGGCGCGGCCCCGGTCTTGAACGAGTTCTGTTTCTCCACCACCCAGGACCCGCCGGCGGCGCGGGCGCGCCGTTATCAGGCCATCGACTACCTGCTCGGCTGCGCTCCCAACGAGGTCGTGCTGCGTCAGGGAGAATATCCCGCGCTGAAGGCCCTGCACACGGCGCTGGTGGACGGGGGGCTGTTCTTGCCCGTGGACGAGGGGGGCGCCTGGCGCTGCTACGAGCTGCGCGATCCGCTGCCGGGCAACGCTCTGGGGCCGGCGCTCACGTTCTTGTTGTCGCGTCTGCTCTCCGACGAGACGCGTCGCCAGCGGCTCAACCCGGCCGAAACGGTGACGGCGCTGATGCGCCCGCCCTTCAGCCTGCCCGGCCCCACGGTGGAGCTGCTCTTCGCGGTGGCCGCCTGGCACTATCGTCACCGGCTGGCGTTCTACCGGCTGGGCGACTCGTCCGCCACGCCGCTGGACGCGCCCCGCATCCACGAGCTGGCGCGCCATCCCGCCAAATGGCGCGTGGAGCACTTCGAGGTGCCGCCCGAGGAGCACAGCTTCCTGGAGGAGTTGTTGCGCCTGATCAAGAGCGACGCCAGCATGAATCCGGCGCGCTCGCTGATCGAGGAGGCCTCGTCGCGCCTCCTCACCTGGTTCGACCGGCTGCCCCGCACGAACCTCAAGCTTTCCTACCACCGCACGCCTTACGCCGGGGCGCTGATCGACCTCTTGCAGAACCCCGAGCGGCGCGGCAATCCGCGTGAGCTCTTGCTCGAGCGTCTGCCCCAGGCGCTGGGCTGTCCGCCGCCGGTCCGCTGGGACGAGGCGGGGGACACAGTGCTGAACCGTTTCGAGAATCTGCGCCTGGCGCTGGAAGAGGCCATGGCGGAGTCGCGGCGCACGCTGCACGAGGGCATCCGCTGGATTTTCGCCGACCGCGTGAGCGCGGCGCGCAAGTCGTCCTGGCCGGCCCTGATCTCGCGCTGGCACGCCACGCTGCCCGCGGCGGTGCGCAACGATCCCGGCACCGACGAGCTCAAGCTCATCCTGTCGGCCTTCTCGTCGACCTCGGTGGATGAGGAGGAGTCGCTCGACGACCTTCTCCACCAGCTCAACTACCCGGCCATGGAGACCTGGGACCGCGACTATGCCGACGAGATCCTCGAGCGCATCCGTCTGGCCCGCATCGAGATGGAGTGGCAGGAGTATCTGGGCATGTACACCGAGCGGCGCTCGGCGCGCGAGAAGGCCTCCGGCTTCATCCGCAAGATCTTGCTCAACGCGGGGCTGCCCGCGGAGGACGTGGCCGAGCTGCTGCAGAGCGAGCTCGAGCAGGCGGCCTGGTCGGTGCGTTCGCGCTAAAGAAAAAGAACCGCGCCTTGGGACGCGGTTCTGTTCGGTGGTGGGTTAGCAGGGACTCGAACCCCGGACCCGCTGATTAAGAGTCAGCTGCTCTAACCAACTGAGCTACTAACCCGAACGAGTCCCCATTGTAGCGGCCGGGGCAGGATGCGTCAATAGGCGTGACCAAATCCTCCTCGGGATGGATTTCATCAAGGAAGCTCTGGGCCTGGGACCGGGCACGTTCACCATGAAGCCGGACATGCCGGCGATCCCGGCGGGGGGCTTCATTCGCGCCTCGTTCGAGTGCCGGCTCAAAAAGCCGATGGACGTCAACGGCGTGCTCGCCCGAGCCACCGCCACCCGTGGCAAGCAGGTCGTCTACGAGCAGACCCAGCGCATGGACGGCCTGCAGCAGGTCACGGAGGCCCGCTGGACGCTCGTCTTCCGCATCCCGCGCGAGATCCAGCTGCCCGAGGAGCTGCTCCCCGCCGAGCTGCGCGAGCTCGTGTGGACGGTCTCGGCCCGGGCCGAGCTCGGGCTCAAGACCGATCCCGAGGCGCACGCCACCTTCGAGGTGATCGGCGCCTTTCCCGATGGCGTGCCCGTGCTGGAGCCGGGCGAGCCGGTGCAGAGCGGCACCTCGCTCGAGCGCGTGGTCAACGTGCTGGCGGCCGATACCGTGTCGGCCGCCAACCGGGTCAGCGAGCGCATCGTGGCGCCCCACGCCACGCCCGCCCTGCCCGACTACGAGAAGGGCATGCAGTTCTCGTCGCTCCAGGCCGAGCTGGAGGCCTCCCGCGACGCCCAGCAGCTCAAGGACAAGCTCGGCGTGCAGGACCCGCACAAGACGCAGATCCTCGAGTCTCCCGAGCGGACGCGTCTGCTCGAGGAGCCCCCCGCCGAGCGGCCCCGCCGGGTCGAGAAGCCGCCGCTGCGCATCGACCAGCCCATCCAGCCGCGCGAGCGCCGTCCCGACGAGGCTCCCCCACGGAAGGTGGAGCCCCACAAGATCCGCACCGAGCCCGCCATGCCACGCCCGGCGCGCGAGCTCGCCGAGCCCCCGCGCCCTCGTCGCGTGGAGAAGCCCCCCCTCCAGGTGGACAAGCCCATCAAGCCGCGCTCCCGCCAGGACGAGGACCTCCTCCCGCGTCGCCCCGTCGAGCCGCCGCCCCCGGAGCCCACCCCCGAGGCGCCCAAACGCCGGGTCGAGAAGCCGCCCGTGCAGGTCAATCCGCGTCCGAGCAAGCTTCCGCAGCCCAGCTACCAGTCCGATCAGGACCTCCGCTTCAAGGACAAGAAGAAGAAAAAGTAACAAATTCAATTCCTGCTCGGGAAGGTTGAACGCCTTTCAACGGCGAAACTCCCTCCTGCTATGAGCAGCCAAGCAGAATCGAACGCTCTCCCCGCCGCCTCCGAGCGGCAGTACACCATCACGCAGTTCGCCGAGGCCGCGGGGACCTCGACGCGCCGCATCCGGAGGATGATCCAGCAGGGGCGCCTGCGCACCTGGGTCACCCCCAACGGGGAGACGCGCATTCCCGAGGGAGAGCTCAAGCGCCTGGAGCGCCGCCGCGAGCGTCAACCCGTCAAGCTGGCGCTGGCTCCCATCGAGAGTCAGGATGTCGCTCGCGCGCGCCTGGTGCCGCTCAAGCGTCACGAAGCCGCGATGGTGCGCCTCGGGCTGCTGGAAGGCGAGCTCAATCTGCTGCGCACCAATCATCAAGATCTGGCCGAGCGTGAGGCTCTGCTGCGTTGCCGCGTCGACTCCGCCGAGGAGGAGGCCGTGGAGGCCACCGTCCGGGCGGTCGAGGCCGAGGCCGCTCTGGAGGAGCTGCGCGCCCAGGTGGTCGAGTCCACCCTGAAGGCCATGGAAGCGCAGGCCGAGCTGAAAGCCTACCGCAACAAGTCTCTCTGGGCCCGTCTCTTCGGGTAGAGGAACGCTTCGCGCAAGCACAAAGACCCTCTCATCAGGTGAAGGGGAGCGACTGCGCATGAATACACTGGAAGCTTCGGTCCTGTCGGCCTCCGAGGGCCGCAATTATACCATCGGGGCCTGGAAGATCACGGATCGCGTGCTGGGAAGCCAGACCGACGGCCGTTTCGAGATGTACTACTTCGTGCTGCCGGCCGGTGAGGAGGTGGCCTATCACGTTCACGATCGTGCCACCGAAACGATCTACGTGCTCAAGGGCGAAGTCGAGTTCAACGTGGCCGGGAAGAAATTCCCCGGCAAACCTGGGGCCGTGGCGTTCGTGCCGATGCACCTGCATCATGGATTCCGCAACCACACCAGTGAGCCGGCCGAGGTCATCCTGGCCTTCAGCCCGTCCACTTCGCAGAACGAGTTCTTCCAGGCCATGCAAGAGGTCTTTGCGGGCGGGGCGCCCGACCTGGCCCGGGTAAAGCAACTCCAGGAGCAGTATGACCAGGTTCTGGTCCCTCTGCCTTAGCCTGCTGCTCGGAGGCGCGGCTCTGGCCGCGCCTCCCACCGTGGCGATCTCCTGGTCAGCCAATGATTCGATTTTACGCAACCAAAGACGCCTACGGGTTCATGTCCAATTTCTTCGCGTCGCACTTTCGTCTGGGCGGCCGCGACTGGCGCACCGTGGAGCATTATTTTCAGGCTCAGAAGTTCGTCGGCTCCGAGCGGGAGGAGGCGATCCGGCTGGTGGCCTCTCCCATGGTCGCCGCCCGCATGGGGCGTAAGCGCGGTGCTCTGCGTCCCGATTGGGAGCAGGTGAAGGAGGCGGTGATGCTCGAGGCGTTGCGCGCCAAGTTCGGGCAGAATCCGGCCCTGAAAAAAGAATTGCTCGCCACGGGCGAGCAAGAGCTGGTGGAGCACACCGCCAACGATTCCTACTGGGCCGACGGCGGCGACGGCACGGGCCGCAACCGCCTCGGCCAGTTGCTCATGCAGGTCCGCAGCGAGCTCAGGGAGTCGTCGCCTTGAGACGCTTGGCGTATTTCTCGCGCACCTTGGCCACCTTGGGCCCGACCACGAAGCTGCAGTAAGGCTGGCGCGGGTTGTTGGAGTAGTAGTTCTGGTGGTAGTCCTCAGCCGAGTAGAACTTGGTGAAGGGGACGATCTGGGTCACGATCTTGTCCTTGAACTCCGGCTGATACTTTTTGAGCGCCGCTTCGGCTTTCTGCTTCTGGGTTTCGTCGTGGTAGAAGATGACCGACCGATACTGGGTGCCGTGGTCGTTCCCCTGGCGGTTCAGCGTGGTGGGGTCGTGCAGGTGGAAGAAGACGTCCATCAGGTCGTCGTAGCTGAACTTCTTGGGGTCGAAGTAGATCTGGACGACTTCCGCGTGCTCGGTATCGCCCTGGCACACCTGCTCGTAGGTGGGATTCTCGACCTTGCCTCCGGAGTAGCCGGAGACGACCTTCTCGACGCCGTCCAGCTCCTGGAAGACGGCTTCCATGCACCAGAAGCAGCCGCCGCCGATGGTGGCGACCTCGAGGTTCGAATTGGTGGACACTTTATCGGGCTCCTTTGCCTGAGTTGGGACGGGGGCCTGGGGCAGAAACAGGTTCCAGATGGCGAAAGCCGCCAGGAATCCGACTACCAGCCACAACCAGCGATTCATCTTTCTGCTCCTCCGGATGGGCGATCCATGTTCCGCCCTTCACCCACATCAACAGCGGGGGTCCCGAATCGGTTCCCGTGCCGAGATCATTTTCGGCACCCACCCGCCCCCTCCCGCGCAAAGGCGAGCAGCCGCTCCACGTGCACGTCCAGAATACCGTGACGCGGGTCGATTTCCACCACTAAAGTCGGGACGGTTCGCCGGGCTGCCCAATCGAGCAGGTCTTGCCCAACTTCGTCGTCCACGATCGCCGCCGGGGCAGCCTTGAGCCAGGCTTGTAGCCCGGGAAGCTTGCGCGTTTCGCCCGGCTTGGCGCGAGGAAAGCGATCAAACTCGATGACGGGTAGAGTCGCTGGCAGTCCTACCAGTGGAGCGATGTGAAGATTGGCTTTGCGTCCCCATGAAGTAGACCAGACCACCTGGAACGCCGCGCTCAGGCGAAGCAGGCGAGCCGGGAGCTGTCTCGCGATGGTCACCGGGATCTCGCCAGCCCAGGCCTCGAAGACCTCGTCACCTTCCTGCGCCCCCATGAGCACGATAGGTCCATCGACATCCAGCGCGAGCAATGGCTTCACCTCGACAGCTTCGCTTAACTCCCTACTCCCATCTCCCATCTCCCAGCTCCCATCTCCCATCTCCCAGCTCCCAGCTCAGCAGGTCCCCGCCCCCCCAAGCCGAATGCGGCGCCGCATGAGCGAACAGACTGCCGAGACGACGACCCCCGCGGCCCCCCCCGAGCCGCAGCACGCTACCTACGAGGACTTCAAGAAGGTCCGCCTGATCACGGCCAAAGTCATGCAGGCCGAGGCGGTGGAGGGCGCCGACAAGCTGTTGCGCCTCACGCTCGACGACGGCAAGCGGCAGGACCGCGTGATCGTGTCGGGCATCCGCAAGAGCTTCGCCCCCGAAGACATGACCGGCCGCATGATCTGCATCGTGGACAATCTCAAGCCGCGCAAGATCTTCGGGATCATGTCCGAGGGCATGATCCTGGCCGCGCACCATCCCGACGGGCAGATCGTCCTGATGGCGCCCGGTGGCGACATCCCGCCAGGAGCGGAGATCAGCTGAGCGAGTCGGTCTGGGACTACCCCCGCCCGCCGCGCCTCGAAGACTGCTCCAGGACCTGCGAGGTCCGTCTCCACGGCCGCACCATCGCAAAGTCCACACGTACCAAGAGGGTGCTGGAGACCAGCCACCCCCCGACCTATTACTTCCCCCCGCAGGACGTGGACCTGACGGCCCTCCAGCCCAACAGCGCCAGCAGTTTCTGCGAGTGGAAGGGCCGCGCCACCTACCACGACCTGGAGGGCGCGCCCAAAGCCGCCTGGAGCTATCCCGAGCCCACGCCCCCGTTCGCCACCATCAAGAACTACCTCGCGTTCTACTCCAACAAGACCGAGTGCTTCGTCGACGGAGAGCCCGTCCAGCCCCAGCCGGGCGACTTCTACGGCGGCTGGATCACAAGTCATGTGACCGGTCCGTTCAAGGGTGCGCCCGGGACCGCGGGCTGGTAGCAAACTCGTAAGGTCCGCGAAACCGAAAGTTCACATCGATTACCATCTGTTCATAGTTGCCTCTCGCCCGGCCCCCCGCGACGCCTTATCCTGAGAACAAGAGAAAGAGAAAACTCGGGAGGCCCCATGAACACCGTAACGTCCGTCGCCGTCGCAGTCTCGGGAGGCAACCAGCAGCAGTGCTGCCAGCGCCAGAACCCCCAGCAGCAGGCCATGCAGCAGATTCTCAGCTACATCCAGGGCCTGATGGTCGGCCAGATGATGGGCCAGATGCTCAATGGCAACCAGGGCTGCATGTGCTCGGGCAACCAGAACCCCAACTTCGGCGGTCTGAATAACGCCAACGGCCTGGGCTTCGGCCCCCCGAACTTCTCCACGGGTGGCGCCGGCTTCGCGAACCCCGGCCTGGGCTTCGGCCCCCCGAACTTCTCCACGGGTGGCGCCGGCTTCGCGAACCCCGGCCTGGGCACGTCCGGCCTTGGCTTCGCCGCGCCGAACCTCAGCACGGCCGCTATCCCGGCCAGCTCCGCCGGCATTTTCCAGGGCCTCCCCTCGCTGGGCCTGGGTGGCGGCGTCAACTCCAACTCGCTCTACAACGGACTCCCCGGCGGTCTCACCGGCGTCCCGAACCCGTACGAGGTGGGCCAGCCCATCACCGGCCTGGCCTCCGGGTTGCCCCCGCTCGCGTTCAACGTGCTCGGCCAGAATCCCAATCCGGGCTTCGCGGGTGGCAACAACATCCTGGGAATTCCGCAGAACGTCTTTATTCCGCAGCTGCAGGACTCGCTGGGCTCCACCATTATCCCGGCCGGCAGCGGCATTCCGGGCGCCTTCGGAAACAACCTCGGAGGCTTCCTGGGCTAAAGGGCTTGACGGCCCCCCGGTCAGCCGCTATTATCTGCCTTGTCCTTCACGGGTGCCGCGGGCGAGTGGCGGAATGGCAGACGCGGTAGACTTAGGATCTACTGGAGAAATCCGTGGGGGTTCAAGTCCCTTCTCGCCCACCAGAACAGAAACGAACATGCGGAAATAGCTCAGCGGTAGAGCACTGCCTTGCCAAGGCAGGGGTCGAGAGTTCGAATCTCTTTTTCCGCTCCAAATGAAGCCGCCCCACCGGGCGGCTTCTCTGTTTCTCGCCTGGCAGGTAGGATCTGAGGGTTCAGCAGCGTAATCCTCCTTCCCTTATCGCGAGAATGTTTACGGAGGACCCATGAAGGTCACGGTTTTGGAGAACACCCCGGTCGAGCGCACGATGGAAGTGACGGTCGACAGCAAGAGAGTCGATCAGGCCTATCACCAGGCTTTCGAGCGCATGGCCAGAGGGCTGAACATCAAGGGCTTCCGCAAAGGGAAGGTCCCCAGCAACATTGCCAAACGCTACATCACCGACGACGGGCTCACCGGCACGGTGCTCGAGGGAATGCTGCCGAAAGCGTTCCGTGAGGCCCTCAGCGAGAGCAAGCTGGTGCCGCTTTCCGAGCCCCGCTGGGAGATCGTCTCCAAGCAGCGCGGTCAGGACCTGATCTTCAAAGCCACCTTCGAAGTGAAGCCCAAGGTCGAAGTGACGGACTACAAGGGCGTCGAAATCACCCAGGCCCGTCCCGAGGTGGGCGAGGACCAGGTCGACGCCGTGCTGGCCGACTACACCAACGCCCACGCCCGCCTGGTCACTCTGACCGAGGAGCGCGGCCTCCAGGAGGACGACATCGCCCTGGTCGATTACACCTGCTACGACAACGGCGAGGTCGTGGCCAACGGCTCGGCCCAGAATTACCTGATGGAGCTCAAGAGCGAGGCCTATCTGCCCGGTTTCGTGGACAACCTCTACGGGCTCAAGCCGGGTGAGGAGAAAGAGTTCGAGGCCGATTTCCCGGCCGACTATACCAACCTCGACCTGGCGGGCAAGCACGTCAGCTTCAAGTTCAAGCTGCACGAAATCAAGGTGCGCCAGGCGCCCGCGCTGGACGACGAGTTTGCCAAGACCATCTCCGAGTTCGAGACCATGGCCGACCTGCGGGCCGACATGCTCAAGCGCATGAACGAGAACGTCGAGACGCGCACGCGCCGCGAGGCCGGAAGCCGTATTCTGTTCCAGCTCACCAGTCAGGTGAAGGACGACCAGGTGCCGCAGGCGCTGATCGGCTATAAGGCCAACCTGATCTTCCGCACGCTGGGTCAGAAGCTCGAGCGCGAGCAGGTCACCCTGGAGCAGTACATGCAGTCCCAGGGCCTGGACAAGGACCGTCTGTTCCGCCAGATCTCGGCCCAGGGCGCGTTCGAGGCGCGCCTCGAGCTGGCTGTCGACAGCGTGGCGCGCTCCGAGGGCATCGAGGTCGCCAACAAGGAGATCAGCGCCCAGGTCGCCCAGGCGGCTCAGATGCACGGGGTTCCGCCCCAGCAGATGGAAGAGCAGATGCGCAACGACGGGACCATCGAGGTGGTGCGCTACAACCTGCTGCAGACCAGGGTGGTCGACTTCCTGGCCGAGAACGGCAAGGTCAATTATGTGACCCCTGAAGAAGCGGCGCGACTGGCCGAAGAGGAGCGCAAGAAGGCCGAGGCCGAGGCGGCCAGGGCCGAGGAGAAAGCCGCCCCGGCGGAAGAGGACGACAAGCCCAAAAAGTCAGCCAAGAAGGCCGAGGAGGCCGAAAAAGCCGAGGAAGAAGCTCCCAAACCCAAGAAAACCGCGGCCAAGAAAACCGACGAGGAGCCCGCCGAGAAGCCCAAAAAGGCTCCCGCCAAGGCGGCCAAGACCGAAGAGCCAAAGGCCGAGGAAGGGGATGGGGACCCCGAGGCAAAGAAGCCAAAGACCCGAGCCAAGAAGAAGGAAGGATAAAGCAGGTTGAGCCGTCACGAAGAGTTCGTCCAGCATCTCCACCAGGAGTACAGTCAGCACCTCGTCCCCATGGTCGTGGAGCAGACGGCGCGGGGCGAGCGGTCCTACGACATTTTCTCGCGGTTGCTCAAGAACCGCATCATCTTCGTGGGCGACCCCATCGAAGATGTGATCGCCAACCTGATCATCGCCCAGTTGTTGTTCCTGGAGCAAGAAGATCCCGACAAGGACATCGACCTCTACATCAACAGCCCGGGTGGCTCCACCACCGCCGGTCTGGCCATTTACGACTGCATGCAGCTCGTGAAGCCCGATGTCTCGACCATCTGCATGGGGCTGGCGGCCAGCGCCTCGGCGCTGCTGCTGGCCGGCGGCGCCAAGGAGAAGCGTTTTGCGCTTCCCTTCGCGCGCATCCTGATCCACCAGCCATGGTCGGGCGGGATGGGCGGTCAGGCCACCGACATCGAGATCCAGGCCAAGGAGATCCTTCACACCCGGCAGGTGTTGAATGAAATTCTGGCCAAACATACCGGTCAGACCCTGGACAAGATCCAGGAAGACACCGAAAGAGATTACTACCTCAGCGCCGAAGAAGCGGTGGGGTATGGTATAATCGACAAGGTGATCACGAAGGAAAGCCGCTAACGACGCGGCTCTGCGGCCCAATCTAGGAGGTTTTCTATGTTCCGTTTCGGGGATGACAGGGGTACCCTGAAGTGCTCTTTCTGCGGCAAGAACCAGGACCAGGTGCGCAAGTTGATCGCCGGTCCCGGTGTCTATATCTGCGACGAGTGCATCGAGCTCTGCAACGAGATCATCGAGGAAGAGCTCTCCCGAACCACGGAGGATCCTCTCCGCTTCCGCAATTTGCCCAAGCCCAAAGAGATCAACCAGATTCTCGACCAGTACGTGGTGGGTCAGGAGAAGGCCAAGAAAACCCTCTCCGTGGCCGTTTACAACCACTACAAGCGCATCCACATGAAGGGCGGCAATACGGGTGGTGAGGAGGTCGAGCTCCAGAAGAGCAACGTCCTCCTGATCGGTCCGACCGGCTGCGGCAAGACCTACCTGGCCCAGACGCTGGCGAAGATTCTCAATGTCCCGCTGGCTCTGGCCGATGCCACTTCGTTGACGGAAGCCGGATACGTGGGCGAGGATGTCGAGAACATCTTGCTCAAGTTGATCCAGGCGGCCGACTACGACGTCAAGCGCGCCCAGCAGGGCATCATCTACATCGACGAGATCGACAAGATCGCGCGCAAGAGCGAGAACCCCTCGATCACGCGCGACGTGTCGGGTGAGGGCGTGCAGCAGGCGCTGCTGAAGATCCTGGAGGGCACTGAGGCCAACGTGCCGCCGCAGGGCGGGCGCAAGCATCCGCATCAGGAGTTCATCCAGATCGATACGACCAACATCCTGTTCATCTGCGGGGGCGCTTTCGAGGGGCTCGAGAAAATCATCGAGACCCGTATCCGCACCCAAAACATGGGTTTTCGCGCCAGCATCGAGAGCAAGCGCAACCGGAACGTGGGCGAGTTGCTCGCTCAGGTGTTGCCGGAGGACCTGCTCAAGTTCGGCCTGATTCCCGAGTTCGTGGGTCGTCTGCCGATCGTGGTCACTCTGAACGCGCTCGACGAGGAAGCTCTGGTCAAGATCCTCACCGAGCCGCGCAATGCTCTGGTCAAGCAGTATCAGAAGATCTTCAACATGGACGGCGTCGACCTGGTCTTCACCAAGGAAGCCGTGGGCTCCATCGCGCGCGAAGCGACCGCTCGCAAGACGGGCGCGCGCGCCCTGCGCAGCATCGTGGAAGAGGTGATGCTCGACGTGATGTACGAGATTCCCTCGCTGACGAATGCTCGCAAGTGCGTGATCACCCAGGAGGTGATCGACAAGCGCGAAGAGCCGACTCTCATGTTTGTCGAGGACATGAAGGAAGCTTCCTGAGACTGCAGGGAAGCGTGACAGGCCTGCAAAATCGACGCAAGACCTGGCACGCGGAACGCTCCACGGTATAGAGGGCGGCTTTTGGAAGATTTGAACCTGCTCGTGCTCGTAGGGGGCACGCTCGGTGGTGTGCTGGTCGGCTGGCTTTCGAGCCGGATGGGCCGCCGCGTGGGCGATCCTGAAGCCCTGAAAGAGCAGCTCTTCAAGGTGCGCTCCGAGCTCGAGGAGCAGCTCCGTCGCAGTGAGGCGCTGCCGGGCATGCTGATCGGGCTGTCGGCCATTCAAGACCCCGAGAAGCTCTACGACAACATGACGCGCATGGCGCGGGAGTATCTCTCGGCCGACTGGTCGCTGCTCATGGTCAAGAAGGACAACGAGTTCTGCGTGGCCGGCTCCGAGGGGGTCTCCCAGGAAACCCGCGCCAACTTGCGCCTCCCCCTCAAGTCGGGGCTGGTGCAGTATCTGGTGGAGACGGGTCGCCCGGTCAAGATCGGCAAAGGCGACCGGCAACTGCAGATCTTCGCCAAGCACGGCGAGAAGGTCAACGAGATGCTCGTGGCCCCCCTGCGCAACGCCAACGAGGTCTTCGGGTTGATGATCCTGGCCCGCCAGTCACCCGGGCCCTTCTGGACCGGCTCCGACGTCAATCTGCTGGCCTACATGAGCATTCCCTTCTCGCTGGCGGCCCATAGCGGCGCTTCGTTCCAGTCGCACCAGCAAACCGCCCTGCACGCCCTCACCCAGATCGCCGCCCAGGTCGAGGAGCGCGACCCGTTCTTCCGCGGCAAGTCCCATCGCGTAACGGACCTTTGCTTGAAGGTGGGCAACGAGCTCCGCATGTCCGAGCGCGACCTCGAGTCGTTGCGCGTCGCGGGTCTCTTGCACGATATCGGCACCCTCAGCTTGCCCGGCGACATCATCTACAAAGACGGCAAGCTGACCGAGGAGGAGATGGCCCTGGTCCAGGAGCACCCCAAGCGCGCTCTGGACCTTCTCCAGCCCCTGGGCTTCCTGGACCGCAGCCTGCCGATGATCCTCTACCATCACGAGCGCTACGATGGAGCCGGTTACCCTTATGCTTTGAAGGGCTCGTCCATCCCGGTGGGAGCCGCACTCATCGGCATGTGCGAGGTTTTCGACGCTTTGACCCGTAAGCGCCCCCATCGCGACGCGTTCACGGTCGAGAAAGCTGCTAGCATCATGAACGACATGAGCGGCACGCACTTCGACCCCAAGCTCCTGCGGATGTTCCTGAACATCATCGAGCGCCACGGGAAAACCACCGTGCGCATGCCCGTCTCGCCGTAGATGCAGAGCCGTCTCCCGAGCTTCCTGACCTTTGTCGGCATTCTGGGCAAGGGGGGCATGGGCGAGGTCTGGAAGGCGGTCGACCAGCGCAACGGCCAGGAAGTGGCCGTCAAGTTCCTCTTTCCCGGCTCCGACGAGGAGACGGCCGAGCGCCAGCGCCAGGAAGCCAGTGCGCTGGCCGCCCTGAGCCATCCCAACGTGGTGGCGCTGATCGAGTCGCTCGAGCACGAAGGCCAGCACGTTCTCATCATGGAGCTGCTCGAGGGAGGCAACCTGCAGCGCTGGATGGAGCGCAAGCCCGAGCTCTCCGAGGTCATCAACGTCTTCGCCCAGATCTGCGACGGGTTGGAGTACATTCACGATCGCGGGCTCGTGCACCGCGATCTCAAGCCGGGCAACATCCTGTTCCGGCGCGACGGGGTGCCCAAGATCGCCGACCTGGGCCTGGTCCGGCGGGTGGGTGGCAGCCGGGGCCTGACCCAGACGGGCGTCATGATGGGCACGGCGGCCTACGTCTCCCCCGAGCAGATCCTCAGCACCCGCGAGACGGGCCCGGCCGGGGACCTCTATTCGCTGGGCGTGACCCTTTTCGAGGCGCTGACGGGTCGGTGGCCGTTCGTGCGCGAGAGCGACTTCGAGCTGCTGCAGGCCCACCTGCGCGAGCCGGCCCCGTCGCTGCGCGAGCTGCGCCCCGACCTCCCCTCCACTCTCGATGTGTTGCTGCGTCGCCTGCTGGACAAGGAGCCCGGCATGCGGCCGCGCAGCGCCGGCCAGGTGCGCCAGGTCTTGCTCGGCGTGCTGGGAGACGAGGACCCGCCCGACCACGCGGCCGAGCCCGAGTTCGAGCCTCGCCAGGCGCTGGCCAGCCGCGATCCGGGCGCCGTGCTGCTGGCCCTGAGCCACGCCATCCGCGACCCGATCAACGGCATCATGGGCAACGCCCGGCTCTTGAAGGACGCCACACTGCCGGCTCCCGAGCGCCAGTATGTCGAGGCCCTGGACGCCTCGACGCGCGAGGTTCGCTCGCTGTTGCAGGGTCTGATCGACTACACCCGACTCGAGTTGGGCCGTCTGCGGCTGGAGCCGGTTCCCACCGACGTGCGCGGCCTCATCCAGAGCGTGGTCAGCGAGTCGATGCCGCTGGCCCGGCAACGCAACATCGCCTTTCTGGGCGTGGTGGACACCGCCGTGCCCGACATGCTCAGTTGCGATCCGCTGCGGCTGCGCCAGGTGCTGGTCAACATCGTGGCGCGCGCGCTGGAGACGACCACCCCCGAGGGGCAGCTCACCCTGGAGCTGTTGCGCGACGCGGGAGCGGGGCAGGTCGTCAGTCTGCGCGTGGTGGTCTCGGGGGCCGAGCACCGCGTGGAGACGTCCAGCAGTCAGGCTCTGCTCAACCTGGCGCTCACCCAGCGCCTCATCGAGAAGATGGGGGGGCAGTTCTGGGAGGACGAGAAGAGCATCACCTTCACGCTGGATCTGCCCATTTGCGGACCGCTGGTGGTGCCGGCGCGCCCGGCCCAGCCCGATGGTCCGATGGAGATCCTGATGGTGGACGACAACCTCGTCAACCAGACGCTGGTTTGCGGTCTGCTGGCCCCGTATGGCCACAAGGTCACCACGGCCTCCGATGGTCAGGCGGCCCTCGAGTGCGTGGAGAAGCGCGCCTTCGACGTGATCCTGATGGATCTCGAGATGCCCCGCATGAACGGTCTGGAGGCTACCCGCATCCTGCGTTCGCGCGGCAACCGCACCCCCATCGTGGCGCTGACCGGCCACGAGCGCGAAGATTGGACGCGCCGCTGCCTGGAGGCGGGCATGGACAAGTTCCTCTCCAAGCCGGTCGAGGAGGCGGAGTTGCTGGCCACGCTTGCCTCCACGCAGTCGGGCCCGCTGCCGTCGTCGGCCGACCCGCCCCTGGCGCGCGAGCGCATCGAGGATGCCCGCATTCCCTTCGAGCAGGGCTGGCCCGAGCGCCAGGCCGCGCTGGATCAGGCTTTCCGCAACAAGAACACGGATGCGCTGGTGGAGGTCGCCTGGGAGCTGGGCGCCTGGCTCACCTCCCTGTCGGCCACTCCGGCGGCGCGGGCGGTGGCGCAGATGGTGGTCCTGGCCGAGGACGGGCGCCTGGACGCCGCTCTGCACGCCCGCACCAACCTGCTGGAAGAGATCGACCGCATCAAGCGCATGTGGGAGTCGAGCGGCTCGCGCGAGTTGCAGCCCGTGGCCGAGCCCTGACGGTTAACCGTTGAGGAGGTCCGTCAGGGGCGGCTGCTCTTTGGTGGGCCGCCCGATCAGGTCGCGGCGAATGTAGGCCAGGTTCTGGAAGATGCGCACTCCGAACGTCACCACGGCCGCCAGGTAGAGGTCGACCCCCAGCACGTCGCCGGCCAGCGCCAGGAACACCGCCAGCAGGGTGTTGGTCACGAAGCCGGTGGTGAACAGCGTGAAGTCAAACTTCTGCTCGATGCCGGCCCGCGCTCCGCCCAGCACCGAGTCGAGGCCCGCCAGAAAGGCTACCGAGGCGTACTTGGCAGTGGCGAACGGCAGTTGGAACGGGATGAAGTAGCCGATGAGGAAGCCCAGCATGAGTCCGAGGATGACGAGCATGGGTCAGGGCTCCGGGGAGGCTTCGGGAGTCGGCGGAGCCGGCTTCGCGTAGCGGAACACGAGGCTGCCGTTGAAGGCGGGGATCTCGAGCTCGTCCGATTTGGTGATCTTGGCTTCCACGCCCATGGTGCGCTGCATGTCCATGCTCTGCAGGAAGCCTCCGGGCATGTTCAGGGCGGTGTAGAGGTCGTCGGCCTTGCCGATGGCGACCACCTCGTAGGGGGGCGCCAACCGCACCGCGTTGACCAGGATGGTGGGTCCGACGCACCGGATGGAGGACCGAGCCACCATCCGCTGATCGTTGATGGCCACGGCCTCGGCCCCGGAAGCCCACAGCTCGTTGACCAGAGCCTGCAGATCGACGTCGTGGACGATGTAGAAGTAGGGATCGTCGTCCGGGCTGGGCTTGCGGGTCGAGTCGGTGAGGCGCACCGTGACGCCCTGGCCTTTGAGGGGCATCAGTCCCGCCTCGAGGCGGGCGCGCTCGATCTCTTCCCTGGTGGTGCGCGTGACGTTCTGTCCGTCCGAGAAGGCTTTCTCCATCTCGACCAGGCGGGTGCGCGCCTCCTGGAGCTCGGTGGACATCTTGTTGCGCTCCGACTCGATGCTCTTGAGCTGCACGCGCAGATCGCCCATCTCGGTGGGCTCTTTGACGCGCCGCTGCTGCACTTTGAACTGGACGGCCACCAGTACTCCGAGCAAGATGCAGGCGATTCCGACGGGAAGTTGCCAGTTGACTCGACTCGTGGTGGTCGAGGGTTCCAAGTTCGTCACGTTCTTTCCAGGAGAATCAGGCGCTCCGCGCGGGCGGAGTATAGCATAATGCTTGGGTTGGCGTAAAGGATGCTCAGTACGATTCAGGCTCGGGCTCGATCGGCTTGGCGAGCTTGACGACGGGGGAGGAATACCGCAGGTCGAGGACCTCGGGGCGGCCTTTAGCGGCCGGCAGACGGCCCCACAGAGCTTGCAGCAGCTGGCGTTTATACTCCCGGTGCTCGAGGTTGCCCAGGCGCACTTTGAGGGGGCGCCGCTGGTAGGTGGTCTCGACGGTGACCGATTCGAGCGCGTCGATCGAGAGGGACGAGGGCTTTCCGGGGATGATGCCGTTCAGCAGCGCCAGGCTGGTGTGAGCGATGGGGATGACGCCCTGCGAGAGCTTGCCGCCCACGGCGAGCGGCTCCGAGACCATCACGCGGGGCAGATTGCTGGGCAGGATGGCGTGCCGCAGCACGACGCCCTGGTCGTCCACCAGGTAGTAGTCGCGAGCTTTGTCCGAGCCCACCAGGTAGGCGGGCTGGCGCTCCTCCACCCGGATGTCCACGGTGCCCGGGAGCCGGATATCGACCCAGACCGCTTTCACCTCGTGCAGTCCCATGACGCTCTCGGCCACGGCGCCGGGGCTCAGCATCCAGATGGGCGTGCCGACCGTGAGTTGCGCGTGGCTGATCACCTGTTGGCGGGTCACGTCGTGGGTGCCCTGCACTTCGATGTGGCTGAGGTGGAAGAGCTCGGAGAAGAAGAACAGCCCCTGTCCGATGAAGAACAGCCCGACCAGGAAAAGCTTGCGCAGGGGGATGATCCGTCGCGGCCGCTCTTTGACCATCCGGGTCTCGCGGCTGCGTCGGATCTCGCGGCTCGACCGCTTGATCTCGCGGGTCTTGGTCCGCCGCACGGGCGCAGCCGACGGCCGGCTCTTGACCGAGCTCGGCCTTCGTTTCGGGGGCGCCTTGACGATCAGACTGTCCTGAGCAGGCTTCACCAGATCATCTTCGCCACCTTGAGAAAAATTCCCCCAGAACAGGAATTCTATTCACGGGGAGTTTTTCGGCTCTGCTTGGAGAAGGGTTTCTTCCGATGTACGATCTTCCCCCGGAGTATTACCGCTGGATGGCTGGCGCCAAGCAGCGCGGCAGCACCACTTATCAGGAGCTGGTCGAGTTCTTGCGGGGCATCGGCGAGGTCACCCCCGAGGAGCGCGAGGCGTTCCTCCAGCTCGTCCACGCCTCCGGCCTGGAAGTCACGGACGCCGAAGCTTAGCTCGTGCACGACCTCCCCTCCAATCCCGGGTCATGAACTGGCTCAGCTTTTGAAATCCCAAAGACGGCAAACACTGCCGATTCTTTACCTTGTCCGTTCCTCGGGCTTGCCCATTCGCCTCGGCCTCGAAATAACCGACTCCTGAGCCCTCTCTCCCTCTCCCCGATCTCCCCACCTCTCCTTTTCTTACACCCCGCCCTGCGCGTGCTGGTAACATCCCGTTCGCACATGAAACATCGGGCCTGGCTACAATCTTCTCACGATATTTCGTGGGGAGGTCCTCGTCCAATGAACGCGACCCTTGCTGCCGTGCCCCGTCAGGCGCTGATCGATAAGGCCCAGAGTTACCAGACGACCTTGCAGTCGAACCCGCCCATCCCGTTCCCGGACACGGTCGCGCAGGGCCAGGAGGACACCACGTTCTTCCTGCAGAGCATCGAGCGCTATCAGGAGCCCACCCTGGGCGAGATCACGGCCCGCGTGCGCGGTGAGGAGTCGGTCTACCAGGAGAACGCCAAGGTGGCCAACATCACCCGCCTGGGTGCGGCCGCGGTCGGCACGGGCGTCATGCTCGCCAGCGCGCTCGGCTACGTTCCCCCCGCGGTGGCCTTCCCGGTGGCCCTGGTCAGCTGCGCCACCCTGATCGGCGCCGGCGTCCGCGCCCAGTGCGCCCAGAGCTCGGCCGAGGACCGCGCCGCTTTCGGCAACATGCTCACGGCCGTCGGCCAGCAGATCAGTGGCGTCGCGGACACTCCGCCGGCCCCGCCCACCCCGGAGCAGCCCCCCGCCGAGCAGCCCCCGGCCCAGAACCCACCAGCCCAGCAGTAACCCGGCCGTGCGTCTCCGGGAGCTTCTCCTGCTCCTGACAGGGGCATCCCTGTGGCTCCTGATCCATCCGGGACCCACCGTTCCGGTGGTCAGGACGTCCGGGGTGACGGTCGAGCTCGTCGACTCGACCCGCCGGCCCTCACCCCAGCAGGATCCCTACTTCTTCATCGTGCATGCGGAGGACATCCAGGCCCTGGTCGACGAGTTGCGTGCCATGCACGCGAAACGCATCACGGTCAACGGTCTGCCGGCGACGAGAATCCGGTTCATCGGTCCCACGATACTGGTCGGCAATACACGCCTGGCTCCACCCTACGTGGTCCAGGCCCTGGGCAACGGACCGAAACTCCAGCAGGCGCTGGAGGGACCCACCGGCTTTCGCGCGAGCATGGCCACACAGATGCAGATGGGCGTCGAGGTGACGATCCGGGCCGACTAACCCTCGCCGTGGAGCCAGGCCAGGGTTTTCTCCAGCCCGTGGTTCTTCTCGTGCTCCAGGACCGACTTGATGGCCTTGCCGAACTGGTAGTGCTTGATCTTCAGCAGCCGGCGAGCCTCCTCGTGGGCTCCCGCCCTCACCAGGACGTGGTATTCCACCCAGCGCGCCATGCCTTCGCGCAGGGCGATGTTCTTGGTGAGGATCTTCTTCTCGTGCTGGTAGGCGTGCACGACCTCGTGCGCCAGGATCGACCGAAAGCGGGGACGGGTCATTCCCGGCGCGACCAGAATCTCGTGCCCCCGCTTCTCGGAGCCCAGCTCCTGCGGGGTGTAGCGGCCCATGTTGCCCTCGGCGTGGTACAGCGAGGCCTTCCAGCCGATGCCGGGCGGGTGCTTGAGCTCGAGGAACACCGGCCACGACAGGCGGATCTTGAACCACTTGTCCAGATCCTCGACCAGCTCGTCCATGGCCATGCGGGCCTGCACCGAGCCGTCGATGGTGCGCGCCGTCTGGAACTCCGAGGTGGTGAATTGGTACTCGCTGCGCCCGGTCATGGCGAACTCGACCGTGCGGCCGAGCCAGTTCACCAGCTTTTCAACCACCTTCACCAACCTGCAATTCGACCCGCAGGCGGGATTGCCTGGCAGGGAACACGAAGGCGCCCGCCTCCCAATGCGTAAAGTCGTGCTTCTGCTCCTGATCGCAACGCTGGCAAGCTTCGTGGTGGCCCAGCCGCCGCCCGGCCCCGGCACGCCCGAGCCTGCGCCCACCAATGCCGCCGATCAGAATCAGCAGCGGATCACCGTGGAAGGCTACGGCGCCTTCCCGCCCGGGGTCGACGACAAGCAGGCCCGCCAGATCGCCGGTCAGGCCGCCCTGCTCTCGTGCTACCGCCAGCTCACAGTCAAAGCCCGGGCCTTCAGCCAGCCCCGCTCCGACGGGGAGGAGCTGCAGGAGCTGACCGTCAGCGCTCAGCACGGCAGCCCGGCCTGGCTCGCCTGGGCTCTGCGGGCCGAGCCGGTCAGCGCGGTCGAGGACAACCGGCGCATGAAGGTCACCCTCAAAAGCCCCCCGATGGGCGAGATCAACAGCTCCACGCCGTTCTTGAGCCGCACGAGTATCTACGACATCGACCGCGACGGGGTCAACGAGACCATCGGCACGGGCTACGACGGGCGCATCTACGTGCTGCGCGAGGAGGCGGGCGGCAAGACGCGCGTGCTCAGCTCGACCCCGGGCTACTCCGAGCTGCACAGCTCGGTGCGCAACCAGTGGGAGCACGTTCTGCTCACGCGCCTCGACACCCTGACCAGCATCGAGCCCGCGGGCAAGGGCAAGGTGCGCGTGGTGGCGCAGTTGAGTCGCACCGAGGCGGTCGGCTCCTACCTGGCCGGGGCGGCCACCGAGGAGCGCGAGATCCTGGTCACGCTCGACAAGGACGAGCCCGCCCCCGAGATCCAGGTCACCGAGCCGATCGACTTTACCCCGGTCGATCCGGAGAAGCTGGCTCTGAAGGGCGTTCTGAGCGCTCCCTCCAAGCTCTCCAGCGCGCTTTTGAACGTGAACGGCACCCAGGTCTGGTCCAGCCCGCCCCGTCTGGCGGCCCGCTCGCTCAAGCTGGACCTCATGCTCGATCTGATCCCGGGCTTCAATCGCGCTCTGCTGCAGGTAACCGACAGCCAGAATCGCCCGGCCGAGCGCGAGGTGGTCGTCTTCCGGCGCGGCGCGCCGCCGGTGCTGCTGCCCAGGCAGAAGCGCGCCCTGGTGGTCGGCATCGAGACCTATCCCGGCGCGAAGATCACCGGCGCCGAGAGTGACGCGCAGGCGGTGGCCAGAGCCCTGACCGAGAAGGCGGGCTTCCCGGCCGGCCAGGTCAAAATCCTGACGGGCGCCGCTGCCACCCGCGACGCCATCGCCAGCGCCATGGGCGCGCTCACGTTCGACGCCCAGGACCAGGACCAGGTGGTCTTCTATTTCGCCGGCCAGTCCGGCCTCACCGACCTGGGCAACAAGCAGTTGATGATGGCGGACTCGCAGACCGGGCTCACCGCCGAGGACCTGCAGCGCTTTCTGCACGACCTGCCCACCCACAACGTGGTGGTCTTGCTGGATACGGCCCGCACCGACGCTTCCGCGGTGGACAGCCGCTGGCTCGCCAACGACGACTTCCTGACGCGCTCGGGGGGCGTGGGACGCCTGATCCTCTCCAGCGGCGATCCGGCCCCCGCCGAGCGCGTGGGAGGCGGCTCGGGGGGCATCGTCACCCGCAAGCTGCTGGCCGGATTGGGCGGGCAGTCGGGGGGAACGGTCCAGGACCTCTATCGCTACGCCTACGAGGGTGTGATCGAGGATAGCGCGGCGCGCAAGGTGCTGCCGATTCTGCCCCTGTTGCGCGGACTGCCCGTCGGGGTGCAGGCTCTACGCTAGAGCCAGGGCCGCTCGCTCGTAGATCAGCTTCAGACCTTCGCACAACACCGACGGCCTGTCCACGCCCCCGGCCATCTGGCGCTCGAAGGGGCAACCCCCGCGGCAGAGGTCGTGCCACTGGCAACCCGAGCAGGCCGCTGGAACGGCGCTCCAGGCCTGGAACATCGCTCGGGTCGAAGAAGAATCCAGGATGTCGTCCAGGTCCGCGCCGTGCACGTTGCCCAGCCGCGTCTCGGGAAAGGCCGAGAACTCGTCGCAGGGGTAAACGTCGCCATTGTAGGCAAAGGTCACATAGGGCGAGCAGTCGCCCTCGAGCTTGCAGTACCCCGGCTCGAGCCCGGACATCTTGCGAACCAGGCCTGCCAGGCCGCGGATCTTGAAGTCGGGCCGTCCCAGGGCCAGCCAGCGGTCCAGCACCGCGACCATGAAGCGGCCGTACTCGACCGCCCCGACCCGCACCTCGAGCTGTCCGCCAACCGACCGAAGGCCGGGGGCGAAGTCGACCTCGGGCAGACCCAGCGAAGCGAAGTAATCAACCAGCTCGGCCGGGTACGCGAGCGTGTGCGCGTCCACCACGCATGAGGAGCGCGGCACCAGACCGGCTGCCTGCAAGCAAGCCAGCGCGCGGACCACGGCCGCGTGGCTCCCCCGCCCGCCCTGGTTGAGGCGCCGGGCGTCATGCATCTCGGCGGGGCCGTCCAGGGACAGTGTCACTCCGAACTTGCGGGCCGCCAGATAGGCCGCCCACTCCTCGTCGATCAGGACGGCATTGGTCTGCAGCGAGTGGCGCACGGGACGCCCCTCGAAAAAGCGCTCAGCCCGCTCGACGGCTTGCTGGAAGCGCTGAAGACCCACCAGGGTGGGCTCGCCCCCAAACCAGAGCAGGCTGGCGGGACCCGCGGTAATCCGACTGACCTCGGACAGAACCCGGTCGAGCGTCTCGTCCGACATCACCTGTCCCGGGCGCAGCCGACCGCTCTGATAGCAGTAGGCGCAGGCCAGGTTGCAGGCCTCGACCAGCTTGAGGACCGCGACGAGTCGTCTGGGCTTTAACCCTTGAACCACGTGAAGGTGTCGGGATCGGCGGGCTGCTGCAACACGCCGGCCAGGGCCGGATTGACCGGCGGCGCCGGGGGAGCGGTCTCGGGAGTGGTGGAGGGAACGGGATTCTGGTTCACGGATGGCTCTCCTTACTTGCTGGGCTTCGCCGAAGGCTTCGGTTCGGGGGAAGCGGATCCTTCGGGCGAAGGAGCCGCCACCGGAGAGGGGGCCGCAGCGGGGACGGCATCGACCGCCTGCCACACGCGCTGGCCGTTCTCATTGTAGACCACCACGCGCGGCTGGTCGCCCTCGCCGATGCCCAGGGCGATGCGCGGACGCCCCATCGAGTCGTAGAACACGAGTCCCTGCACGGGCTCGGGGCTCCCCTTGAGCTCGGCGAGGCTGCCACCCCGGTAGGTGAGCACTCCCACCGAGCCCTGTGGCGTGACCGTGAAGCCATACCGGGCGCCCCGGGCGTCGTTGAGGATGATTCCCTGCGTGACGACCGCGCCCAGCTCGGCCCAGGTCTGGTAGACGAGGCTGCCGCCCACGATGAACAACAGCACCAGCGCGATCACGCCCACGCGCTTCAATCCGTAGTTCTGGGCCTCGAGATGCTCGATGCGAGCGACGAGCTCGTCGTATTGCTCTTGGGAACTCAAACAGCCGGCCTCCGATGGATAGTGGTCCGCTACGCTCGCCTTCGGCTCGCTGCGCGCTTTGCTTGCCCGGTGTTCGGGCCGACTATCCGTCCTCCTTCAGGAGATGGGCCAGCAAACGTGCGTGGAACTCGCGTTCGTGTTCGTCCTTGATGTCCAGGCGGGCCCGGTTGATGACCGAGAAGACGGCCGACATGAGGAAGTAGAAATACTCCTCCTCGGGCGAGGGCGTTTCCACCAGGTGCTGGACCAGGCGGTGCTTGGGGTTCAGGAAGACGCGCCCGTCCGGCGTGCACTCGCACAGCGCGCCCTTCTGGAGGTCCTTGAAATCGAAACCCCGGTCCGGGACGGCCTTGCGTAGCTCGGGGTCGTCTCCCAGGACGCGCAGCATCTGCTCTCTCAGAGCTTCGCTCAGGCGCTGATAGTCGCTCATCGGGGCTTCTTCTACCTCATGGGGCTCGGCCGTCCCTTCCTGGAACACGGCCAGGGGCGATTCCGCCCGCCCCAGACCCAGCGTGCGCCAGTCGCGCCAGCCGCGCACCCGGCGCAGCCAGGCTTCATCTTGAGGACAGGCGGCCAGCTCGCGCTCGACCTGCTCGAACGGCAGGTTGGCTCCGTCTCCACGCACGACGCCCAGCAAACCTCGATGCTCGGGCAACGGTCGACTGACCCATCCGGCCGGGCCCAGCAGGCGCAGCTCTCCCGCTTCTCCCTCGCGGGGCACTCCCAGCTCGCCCTCCTCAAGGCGCACGCGAACCAGCCATTCGCGGCCCGGGAAGAAGTCGTCCAGAGTGGTCAGCGGCGGACGATACTCCACCAGCACGAACAGCTCGGCCCAGCGCTTCACTTCCTCGGGCGTCAGCCGAAACAGGGGCCCGGCCGGATGCTCGCCGGGAGCCGGTTGTCCGGCTCCAAGATACTCCACCGGCCCGTCCACGATCTGGCCCAGGGTATACTCCCGGCCCAGCACGTCGCCGTGCACCGGAACGCCCGCCAGCCGCTCTCCCAGGCCTCGCTCGCTCAAGTAGATCAGGTAATCCACGCTCTGCGACGCGCGCTCCAGGGCCAGCTCCTCCACCGTCTCGAGCAATCCGCGATGCCAGTCCGTGCCTTCCGGCGCCTCGCGTAGGGCCGCCTGGAAGCTGACCGGACAGCGCTTCACGGCCTCCTTGCGTCCGGGCACCCGGATGCGGCTCGAGCGCCCGCGCGTCAGTCCGACGCGACCCGCGGGCAGCTCGTATACCGCCTCGTATTCCATGGCGGGTAACTCGCCGGCCGCCAGGACCGGCTCGGCGGCCACCCGCTCCAGCGCCTCCCGCCCCACCAGCCGCGAGACGACCAGTTTCTCGCCCTGGCTCAGCTCGGGCGGGTCCCCCGCCTCGACCCGCGCGCGCAGCTCCTCCAGGCTGACCCCTTCGGTCAGCAGGGGCAGCGCCTCCACCTCGGCGGGGCGCTCGGTCAGCCCGCAAAAATAATCCAGCAACCCCGCGGCCCGGGGCTCTACCGAGGCCCAGCGCACGGCCAGAGCTATCAGTTGGGCCTGCAGCCAGCGCACCAGGTCGGCTCTGCCTTTGCCCACCCGATCGTAGCGCGGCGAGGGCACCGCCATGCCCTCCACCTCGATTCGGCCCGCCACGCAGCCGAACGGCGGCGCGTCCAGAACGACCCGCTCCAGCAGGCGCCCCTGGAACAGAGCTTCCACCTCGAAACGCGTCCCGAAGACCGGGCGGCGCTCGAGCAGGAGCCAGCCATTGGGAAGGTCGAGCGAGACCAGCCCGTCCCGAACCCGCTTCCGGTTCAAGACCGGGCGCGCCAGAAACTCGCACTCGCGCAACCTGGGCGCCAGCAGCGCGGAGGCATCCTGCAACCGCTCCTCGCCGAGGTAGTGGGCCAGCACCGTCCACTCGTCGGTGGTCAGGAGCAGCACCTCCGCCAGCTCCGCTCGCATCTCGGCGGGGGGAGGCTCCGCCAGGTAGCCGACGTCCCGGCCGCGCAGCTGCGCCAGCGTCATGCGGCGCTCGTCCAGCCGCGTGAACATGGGCAAGGCTTCCATCTCGTTGCTCAGCGTTCGGGTATCGCCGCGCCCGACCCGGTGGAGCATGAATCCCAGCACGTGGGCGCGGATGCGGGCCGGATCCAGCCGGCACAGCGCTGTGAAAGCGTTCTCGAGGGGCTCTTCCAGGGACGCCAGCAGCGCCTCCCAGGCGCCGTCTCGAACGGGATGCAGCCAGTGCTCGTCCGGGGTCAGGTCGCACTCGAGCGCAAGATCCAGTCCGCCTGGAAGCTCCTCGACGGTCGTGCTCACCAGCGCTCGGCCGCCCTTGTAGGCGAAGAGGCGCGCCTTCTCGGCGGGATCCCCGTGGAAACCGATCTCGCCTTGAGGCAGAGCCACGCGGAGCAGATAACAGGTCTGCCCCAGCCGTACCGGACCGGGTGCGCCCTGTTCCCAGGCCGTCCGGCGTGCGTGGGCCGCGGCCGCTTCGCGCAGCAGCGAATCGCCTTCTTCGATGCGGGGAAAGATCTTGCCCAGCAGCGGCTCGCTCTGCAGCACGACCTGACCCTGGAGAGGCGCATGCTCCCAGCGCGCCCCGGTCACCCGCAGCATTCCCGAAGCCGCATAGTTCTCGAGCGCACCCAGCAGCGAGACGGGTCGCCCGGCGTGATCGCGCCACAGCGGTGCCCCCGCGAGAGCCTGCCCCAGACCGGGCGCGGGGGGACCGGGTGTCAGCTTGTGCGACGCCATCAGCCGTAGCAGCTCGGCAGCGTCCTCCGTCAGGTCCCGCCTGGTCAGGTCGATGAGAGCCAGGCGCACCAGCGAGCGCAGCCAGATCAGGAGCGACCGATAGCTCTCGTCCTCGAGCACGTCGCTCTGGGAGACGTTCAGCCTGAGCTGAGGCGCATCCACCATGGCCTCGACGGACCATCCGCCCAGGTCGGCCTGGCGCTGGCAGATCTCCACTCCGTAGCGCAGAATCCGCAGGATTCCATCGCGCTTCGTCCCTCCGGAGAGGGCCAGAGCCGCTCCCCGGCATTCGTGCAGATTCGCGGTCGTGTGGTAGGGGCCCGGCACCATCGCGACGGCGCCCGATTGCACGGTCACCGGAGCTTTCGGGTCCCACGGATGCGCAAGAGAGGCGCCATTGAGCTTGATCGGGGCCTGCCAGGCCGATTGGGTCAGGATCTCGGCCTCGGGGGTTCGCCCGGACACGAGCTGGCGTAAGACTTTCCAGCTCACCCGCTCGCGCACCGCCAGCTCGTTGCGCTCCACGGCCGGGATCGAGGTCAGCCGCAGGTCCGTCCCGGCCAGCTCCATGGCCACAGTGCCGGTGCGGAAGATCAGCCGCGAAGGCTTGAGGGCCGCCGCCGCATTGACGGCCAGCGCCAGCTCGCGCAGCCGGTCGTCGTGCTGCTCGCTCAGCAGGCAGGCGAAGAGCTGCTCGAGCTGATCGGCCGGGAAAGCCGGGCCATCGAAGCTGACCTCGCAGTCGTCCGCGTCGGTCCGCACCCGCACCTCCGACGCTCCGCCCGCCACCGCGGCGGCCACGGCATGCAGCACCCAGCGGTGGGGGTCGAGCAACTGGAAGCGCTGCAGTTTCTCGCGCGCCTTGCGCCAGTCGAGCGTGAAGGTGCCCCGCGAGACCTGTCGCCCTTCGCGAGCCAGCGAGTCGAGCAGCTCATCCACGGCACAGGCGCACGAAATCGTCCACGGTCAGGGTCTCGGCACGCCGGGTCGGGTCGATCCCCGCGGCCTGCAACCGCGAGGGCTCGAGCGTCGCCTTGAGCATCTTGCGACGCTGCGAGAACGCCAGCTTGACCAGGCGCTCGAAGCTTGCGAAATCGACCCCTTCCGGCAGCGCGCGCGGAATCAGCCGCAGGATGGCCGACTCCACCTTGGGCGGGGGGTCGAAGCACCGGGCCGGCACCGTGAAGAGCAGCGTGGCGTCACAGCGCACCTGCACGAAGTGGCTCAGGGCTCCCGACTCGCGCGTTCCGCGTGCCACGGCGCGCTCGGCCACCTCTTTCTGGACCATCAGCCACATGCCGGTGAAAAGGTCGCCCTGCGCCAGCAGCTTCTCCAGGATCGGCCCCGTGACCGCGTAGGGCAGGTTGGCGACGACTTTCCAGCCCGGCTCGGGAAGGAGCGCGCGCAGGTCGACGTCCAGAAAATCCTGGTTGACGACCGTGATCGAGCGGGGCAGCCGCGAGGCCCAGTGGGGGTCGATCTCGCAGGCCACGAGCCGCTGGACGCGTGTCATCATGGGCAGCGTGAGCGCGCCGGGGCCGGGTCCGATCTCGAGCACGCGGTCGTCAGGGGTGAGCGCGGCCGCGGCGAGGATCCGGTCCACCACCGTGGAGTCCCGCAGAAAGTGTTGACTCCAGCGGGGTTTCTGCGCCATCTATCGGCTGGCCCAGCGGAGGATTTGTCCGTAGAACTCGGCGTTGCCGTCCCAGGCCACCGGGTCCCAGTTCTCGCCAATCTCCCGGACCAGTTGGCGCGCGACCACGTCGCTCTTGTGCATCACGGCCGCCCGGGCATAGGCGTTCTTTACGATCAGCGAGTTGCGCGAGGCCTTGAGGCGCGCCTCGTAACCCTTCTGCAACTCGGCCCATGGCAGGTTGACCTCTTGCTCGGCTCCGGACGAACCGGTCAACCCTTCATAGACATACGTGTAGATCTTGGGCCCCCGGCGCCGGGCCCAGCGGGCGGCAAAGCGCTCCACGTCGCCTTCGCTTCCGGACCAGCGCGGCAGATAGTAGGACGCCGCCTGCTTGAAGGGATAGTCGATGCCTGGAAAGGCGTCGTCACAGGCTTTTACTACCCCTTCGACGACGCTGCTCGAATAGCTGTTGGCTTTGCAGATGATGATGAATTCCCCGTAGGCGTAGGGATCGACCGGGCTGAGCTTCTGAGCTCTCAGCAGGTCGGCCTCGGCCAGCTTGATTCGCTCTCCGAAGAGCTTCCACCCCTGCTCGCTGACGGTGTTGGAGGAGCCGCTGCCGCGGGCGAACCAGGCATAGGAGATCAGGGTCCTCGCCCGGGCCACCAGAGGCGTGGGAGATTTGGGGTAGGCCTCCACCCATTTCTGCTCGTAGCCGAGCAGGGTCTGCCATTCGGTCTCATTGCGGGCGTCGATGTCCAGCCCCCGGTAGAAGCCCCCCAGACGAGGTGTCCCGTCGGGAAAGAGCGCCCGGGTCTTGCGGAAGTTCGCGGCCGCCTTTTCCAGGGCCTCGAAATTCAGCGTGTTGAGCTGGTCGAAGTAGATCCCGCCAAAGCCATCCTTGGCCGTCCGCTCGCTGCAGACGACCAGGTTCGGATTCTGCGCGTCGGCTGCCAGCAGCAACGCCAGAATGAAGACGGACAGGATCCCCCAGACTTTCATTGGACCCTACGGGGTCGGAGGAGCGGGCTGCGGAGGCGGCGGCGGAGTGGCCGGTACCTCGATGGTTACCGTGCGGAGCTCCGAGCGGTTGCCCACGTTGTCGATGATCTTGAGTCCGGCATACATCGTGCGCGACTCCTGGCTGGGCTGCAGCTTGATGTCGGCGGACTCGATGGTGCCCGTGGCCTGCGGCAGCTCGGTGGCCACCAGGGTGGCGTCCTCGAAGCCCACCTGCTGCTCACCCGGGTTGGAATCCACGATGGGCTTGTCGGAGTAGCGCACCTCGTAGCTCGAGGGCGTGCCGCACCAGCCGTCGTCGCCGGTGGCGGTCCAGCTCAGCGTGACGCCGTTGGGACCGGCGTTCACGACCTTCAGGTCGTTGGGCGCCGCCGGGGCCACGTTGTCGGTCTCGATCGCTCGGCCGAGGTTCACGCGGCCTTTGGAAACGGTCATGTTGGACAGCCCCTGCACGCGGTCCGAGCTGCCGATCAGGCGCTGCTTGAGCTGGTCGTTGGTCAGCTCGGGGTGGGCGCTCACGATCAGGCCGGCCATGCCGCTGACGTGCGGGGTGGCCATCGACGTGCCGCTCTTCAAGCCGTAGCCCTCGTTGGGCACGGTGGAGTAGATCCCCACGCCGGGCGCGGCCACGTCCACCGTGGTGCGGCCGTAGTTGGAGAAGCTGGCGATCTGGTCCTTGTTGTCGGTGGCCGCCACGGCCACGATATTGGGGATGTCGTAGTTGGCGGGGTAGGTCGGCCGCGAGTCGTTGTTCTTGCCGTCGTTTCCGGCCGCGAAGATGTGCAGCGCGGGAGAGGTCTGCAGGGCGTCCTTGATGGCGTCGTTGGCGGCCCCGCCGCCCCACGAGTTGGAGGTGACGCGGGCGCCCATCTTGGTGGCGTAGAGAATACCGCGCAGAATGGCGTCCGTGGTCGTGCGTCCGCCGTCCGAGAAGATCTTGACCGGCAGGATGGTGGCCTGCCAGTTGACGCCCACCACGCCCGTGCCGTTGTTGCCTTCGGCCGCGATGGTGCCGGCGCAGTGCGTTCCGTGGGAATGGCCGTCCATCGGGTTGCCGTTGTCGAGGTAGGCGTTGTAGCCGTGCACGTCGTCGATCACGCCGTTGCCGTCATTGTCGATGCCGTCGCCGGGGATCTCGCCGGGATTGGTCCACAGGTTGTTTTTGAGATCGGGGTGGTTGTAGTCAACGCCCGTGTCGATCACCGCGATGAGCGGTCCGCCCTCGCTCTGGCGCTTGCCGGTGGAGATGTTCCAGGCCTCCGGCGCGTGGATCGAGGCGCCCGCTTTGCCGCCGTCCTGACCGGTATTGTTCAGGCCCCACAGCTTGGGATCGAGGTCGTTGGGAGTGGGGTTGGCGGTCTTGGACTCCTCGAGGTGGTAGACGTTGTTCGGCACGACGTAGGCGATGCGCGGGTCGCGCTTCATCATGCAGATCGCCTCTTCCGTCTTCATCCCTTCGGGCAGCCGCAACCGCATCATCTCGCCGCTGAACTCCTTGAACAGCGACCTGGGCATCTCGTATTTCTCGGCCACCGCGCAGCCGTAGTCGCCCGCGAAGTCCTCGGTGAGCCCCATCCCGTCCTGCACTTTGACGATCACTTCGCCCGGCTCGAACTCGCCCAGCGAGGGCTTCAGCGCGGCCGCTTCAGCGCGCACGCTCTCGAGCTTGTTGCGCTCCCAGGTCCCCATCAGCTGAAGGCTATCCTGCGGCTCCGCGCTGGCCTCGGCGGCTTTGCGGCCTCCGGCTGCCACGGAAGGAGTCGCCAGGAATGGGGTGCGGACATCACGGATCTGCATCGGGATGGGGTGCCTCCTCGCTTTGTTTCCGAGGGGCAGTATAGGCCGAGCGAGGCGACTAAAAGGTAACCAAATGATGAACTTTAGCTTCGCTTGCGCAGCATGACGCCCGGCAGCCGCACTGCGGCGGCCGAGTCTTGAAGACCGCCGCCCTTCTCGGGATGGACCTCGGTTCCGAGGAGGCTCTGGCGGACGCTCTGAAGGGCGTGGTGGCGGGCTTTCTCAAGCCGGGGATGCGCGGTCGCGAGTAATCCGAAGCCCAGCAAAACGCGCTCCTGGCGATCGCGGGGTCTCACCCTGAGTCCATCGGTCCCATCGATTCCTCGAGCCTGCGCATGGACTGACCCCTGGGCCTGTCGGTCAGGAGGAAGCCAGCAGCTGGTGGTAATGACGCACCGCCTCTTGCCCGGGCGTAAGGCTGAGCTCCCGATGCAGTGTGCGGCAATAGTCGTTGTAGCGACGGACGGCCGATTCTCGAAGACCCTGTTGAGCCAGGCAGGTCATCAGCCCCACGACCGCCTCCTCGCGGCAGGGGTCGAGCGACAACAGGCTCTCGTAGTATCGCTGCGCCGCCGCAAAGCTGCTCTGGCGCTCTTGCTCGCGCGCCAATCGCAGCACGAGCCCGAAATGCTTCTCGCGATAGGCCTCGCGAGGGCGGGCGGCCCACTCCCACCAGCAGCCCTCCAGAAGCTCCCCCCGGTAGAGCTCGAGGGCTCTCTCCCCGGCCCGCCGGGCCGCCTCGCTCAGACGCCCGGAGGCATCCAACTGGCACTGCTCCACGCTCTGGTCATAGCGGACGAGATCGCAATCGAGACGGATCTGCGGGTGAAAGGAGAAGAAGCTCCGCTCGAAGACGATCAGGCCCCCGCGTAGCTCGCGCAAGGCGCGTCTGGCCCGCGAAACGGCCGAGTTGACGCTGTGGCGGCTGGCTTCTTGATCGGGCCAGAGGGCTTCGGAGACTCGTTCCCTGGAGAGCGGCCGGCCGTGAAAAGCCAGCAGCAAAAAGAGCTCGTAAGGCTTGCGACTGCCCCATTCGGTGGCCGGCAGCTCCTGACCCCGCACCACCACGCGGGGCACTCCCAGCAGCGTCAGCTCCACCTCCGGCTGGTGCTCGCCCGGGCTCGCGACGGTGGCTGCAACCGTGTCTGGCTGGAGCTGCTCGAGGAGCTCCCGAGCCGCCTCCAGGCCGAGCTCGCTGGCCTGCCGCAGCAGGTCCCGCGTT
Source organism: Vulcanimicrobiota bacterium (assembly GCA_039809865.1). GTDB lineage: Bacteria > Vulcanimicrobiota > Xenobia > Xenobiales > QWHO01 > QWHO01. The sequence goes on along the minus strand of JBDHVW010000019.1, from coordinate 34,241 downwards.
GGCCCGAGCTGCCCGGGAGCCGGACGACGCTCCCGGACCAGGGGCAACCACTCGTGGAAGGCGCCGGCCCAGGGACCCTGGGCCTCGGGAGGGAGCATCTCCATGCGCAGCTCGAGCAACTCGCGCAGGCTCTCCCGCTCACCCGGTTGGCGCGCCAGCGCCACGGCTCGCTCACAAACCTCCCTGGCCATGGCCGGCTTCTCCACCCGGTGGTAGATGCGGGCCACTCGCCCGAGCATCGCCGGAGAGGCATTTTGAGCCTGAGGCGTGGCTCGGGCCCGTGTCAACAGACGGACAGCCTCTTCGGTCAGGCCTTGCGAAGCCGCCAGAAAGGCCAGATCGACCAGCAGATCCCCGTTCTCTTCGGAGTAGACCTGGCGATAGGCTTCCAGGGCGCTGTGCAGAGCCTGGCCGGCCGACTCGGTCTCACCGCCCTCGAGCCAGAGACGGCCCAGCCGATGGAGCGTGCGCCAGGGGCTGCCTCCGTTGCGGCCCCGGTGCAGGATGTGGCGAGGGTCAGCCAGCTCCCGGGACTCGCGGGCCAGTGCCAGGCAGAGGGAAACGACCGTCGGGTCGAGCTGTTTTCCGGCCAACTGTTGAAGTGCAGCATCAACCTCGACGGCGTGGGCGTCGACTCCAGCGGCAATGCCGTGATCGACGGCGTGCCCCAGAACGGCGCCAACGGGGTCAGCCAGACCGGTCAGAGCGGCCAGACGGGCTCCCAGGTCAACCAGGCGGAGAACGGCATTACCAGAAGCTCCCAGACCGAAGGGAACAACGATTTCGTACAGTCCTACGACCGCTATTCCAGCTCCCTGGACAGCCTAGAGCCTGACGAGCGCGCCGTGCTGCAGGCGGCCCAGGACAAAGGTCGCGATCAGGCCTATACCGCAGCGATGAATGGCCAGCCGGTGGACTTCCTGCAGGTCGACCTGACCTCCTCGATTGAGGCCTCGCTGCAAGGCCTGCGAGAGGACCCCACGAATCCCCGCTGGGGCGAGGTCTTCAACAGCACTCGCGAGCTCCTCAAAGATCGCGTGGACCAGTATGTCGACAACCTGTTTGCCGGGCTCCTGGCCAGCAGTCAGCAGACCCAGGGATTGCCCTGATTGTGAGGGCGCTCACCGAGCGGTGAGCGCCCTCTTCTCGCTCCACGACTGGATGGTTAGAAGTTTGCCCTTGTCAGCGTCCTGTCAGTGACGCACCAGCGCCGCTGTGTTGGACGATGAGCAGGTCCTGGGCCAGTCCGATGGCGTCGTTGCCTTCCTGCATCAGGTAGACGCTCAGCCCGAGACTTCCCTCAGGCTGGGATCCGTTCGCCAGACCCGCGCCACGGGATCATCAACCGCGCGGACCTGAAGGCGATCCTGGGGAACCCGGATGCCGGCGCCTGTGAGTTCTTTCTGGCCAACGAGCCCGCGCGGCGCGGGTTGGATACGGCCAACCGGCGGGGAGGCGTGGACGACCTGATCTACCGGCACGACGTGCAGTCCGCGGTGCAGCGGTTCGCCGGCCTGGACGAGCGGATGAGCGATGCCCCTCCCCACGACCACGCTGATCAGCTACCTCGAAGTGCTCGACACGTCCTTTGGCGAGGCGGGCCCGGACGGTCTGCTCCGCCGCGAGGATCGGCAGGCGATCCTCCACAGCCCGGACGCCCCGGCCAGCGCGCGCGAGTCGGCCCGGAGCATGCTCGAGAACCCGGGCATCTTCGACTGGGTCGACGGCGTCGCTCAGGGAGACGGCCATACCGACCAGATCATCGGCCAGTCCGACCTGGAGCTGGCCGCACTGCGATCCCCGCCGTTCGATGTCGTGGGCTAGGAGCGCGGCTCCCAGGCACAACCTGGAGATCGGCCCGGCCTTTCCGGCCGGACCGCGAGTGGTTGTCGTTTGGGTCCACTACCTCCCGGGGGCACCGGCCAGGTCGCCCATGTTGCGAGCGGGGTCGCTCCGCCCGACACGGTCGGTAGGCGGCCATCCCACTTCTCGATCATGCGCATCTGGGCGTCGATAGCCTTGAGGCGAATGATCTGGTCGTTCACGCTCGCGCAGTAACCGTTGCTGTGGAGCTTTCCCATGTCGAGAACCTGGCCGTCGTCACGACCGGCAACGTGGATATCGCTCACGCCCACTCCGTTCTCGTGGTGGCCGGCGGCACGGTCACGATCAGCCACCTGAACAATCCCGTCGGTGAGGGAGAAGAGCACGACTCGGTCCCCAAGATCGACAGCTTGGTGATGGCGGGCAAAGGCCTCGACATCGCCTTCTGCGGAGGCGCGGTGGTCTTGTCCGGTGGCCCTCAAGAAATCTCGTGGGCCTTCGATTCGGTCTTCCTGAGGCAACCTGCCGAGGGGCAGCGTTGTCGTTTCCTGAAGGACGGCAAACTCCAGCCGGTCCAGGCGGGCACCATTCCCCCGCCAGAGCCCGATCCTCCGAAACCCAAAGAGCCTCCTCTCACCGACCTTCCCAAGGACGCCGTGGTCATTGCCCGCGGCGTATACGAGCCCAAGAGGCCGGACAAAATCGTGACCGTGAAGGTGGCCGACGTCGGCCATCCCATCATCCTGGTACTGAGCGCTTACGAGAAGGTGGAATGGGTGGTGGAACCAGATTCCAAAGCCCGGCTGGCCGCGGTGGTTGTCACCGGTTACGAGAAGGGGTCGGTCAAAGGCGTGCCTACCGGTGTTCCGACGCGCACATCCTTCTACGGGGCCGGCGACGAGAGCTACGCCTATTCCTATGAGCGAAGCGACTGCGGCGAGCTGGATGCGTTGGTGCAGGCCACCACCGGCCGTCCGCTCGACCCAAAGGCATTCTGGGGAGAATACTCCCTGAGCGAATTCACTGTTCCCTAGCCAGCAGCGTGCGCTGGGCCGGACGGGTCGTAAGTACACCACAGTCCCATCAACCTCCGGTCACCAACGGGCCTTGGAAGCGTCAGGAACTACAATCTGAATGCGTTGGAATCGGCTTCCTCGGCGTGAGACCAGGCGAAGCAGCCCGGAGCCATCTCGGTGAGGATCTCCACGTGGTCGCGGGCTCGGTTCATCACGCCCGAGTCGAACTCAACCCAGGTGTCTTTTGTCTTGTTTGATTCGGGCTCCAAACGGTAGAACTCTCCCAATCGAGACTCATGGGAGCATAACCCCGTTGCTCGAACTTCTCCTGGTGACGGACCAGACGGTTGAAAATGCGCCACGCCAACTAAACGCAGCCAGATTTGCACTTGGTAGCACTATATGCAATACTACCTGCATGAAGATCCGAACATTCTGGGCGGCCGCTCTGGAGCGTGCCTTGTCGACCCGCTCCGTGGTCTGGTTGCACGGCGTGAGGCGCGCCGGGAAAACGGTTCTATGTCAGGGGCTGCCCGAGGTCGAATACTTCGACTGCGAGCTCCCCCGCGTCCGGCGCACGCTGGAGGACCCAGAGTCATTCCTCCGCTCCTTGAAAGGGAAGCGCGTAGTGCTGGACGAGATTCAGCGACTGGACAACCCATCAGAAGTCTTGAAGATTGCCGCCGACCACTTCCCAACTACAAAGGTCATCGCAACGGGTTCATCCACCCTGCAAGCCTCGACCAAGTTTAGAGATACCCTGACGGGGCGCAAGAGCGAGGTGTGGCTGACCCCGATGATGAGCGCAGACCTGGCGGACTTTGGCGGAACGAGTCTCGAGCAAAGGCTTCAGTTGGGCGGGCTGCCCGCGCACTTTTTGGAGCCTGATGAAACCGGGCATACCTTCCAGGATTGGCTGGACTCCTACTGGGCGCGTGACATTCAAGAGCTCTTCCGGCTCGAGCGTCGATGGGGTTTTCAGCGCTTGTTGGAGCTGGTTCTGGCCCAGAGCGGCGGAGTGTTCGAAGCCAGCCGCTTCGCGGGACCATGCGAGATCAGCCGGCCGACCGTCACGAACTACCTGGACGTAATGGATGCCACCAGCGTAGTCCACCTCGTGCGGCCCTTCTCGACCCGGCGCAGCACCGAGATCGTATCCGCGCCCAAGGTCTACGGCTTCGATACGGGCTTTGTCTTCCACTATCGGGGCTGGACCGAGCTCCGTCCCGAGGACCTGGGCAACCTCTGGGAGCACTACGTCCTCAACGAAATCCACGCCCGTTCGCAACGCACACGCGTCCACTACTGGCGAGACAAGCAAGGTCACGAAGTCGACTTCGTTATCCCGCGTCGAGGTGACGCCGTAGACGTCATCGAGTGCAAATGGTCAAGCCGGAACTACGACGCCAAGAATCTCAGAGTTTTTCGCCAATATTATCCGAAGGGCAGAAACCAGGTGGTTTCGGCCGACCTGGACCGAAGTTTCCAGGAATCCGCCGGGACGCTCACCGTGGAATTCGTATCCCTGGCCGACCTGGCATCGAGACTCCCCTGAGCCAGGGACCGCCCCCCCACCACGAAGCGCCCCGCACCCGGATCTGGCGCTGAGCGAGCTCAACGGTCGAGACCTGGAAAGGAGCTGGCGTCAGACCGAGCTCGCGGCCGGACCGCTGACGCGCCAGCTGCACGCCTTTCTCGTGCGGCTGTTGGAAGAGCGCTTCAAATTCGCGCTCCAGCTGGGAACGCCCACGACTTGCCTGGACGACATCCTGCTCGACTGAAGCTCAGGGGAAGGAGCCGCGTGAGGCAGAACCCTGGCAAAGTGAGTGAGTTGGAGCAAACCCTCGCGGCGCTACGAGCTCAGGGGACCCTGGATTCCAGCGGAGCGCTCTCCATCGATCTGCGCAAGATGGCCGATAAGATGGGCATTTACCAGTTGCTCAACAAGAGCCACTTCAGTCTTATGCTGATGGCGGCCGCCTTCCGGCGGAGAGCCGCCGAGGTCGTCATCCTGGACGACGAAGTCGACTTTATCCTGAGCTGGCCAGGGTCCCCCCTCGAGCGTCGCGAGCTCGAGGCTCTCTTCCGTCTGGAGGGGCCGATGCTGCCGCTGGGACTGGCCCTGTTGAGCGCGCAAACGTTCAAGCCGCGCTACATCCGAGTGGATTCAGGCCCGCATCGCTTCGAGCTCAGAGGCGACCGGCTGCGCATTCTGGAGATACCCGCATTTCCTGGCGTAAAGGTGCAGATACGCCGTCGGAGCAGTTGGAGAGCTTTCGCCAAGAGCGCGCTAAGAAGGCTGCGCTCGGTAGCCCCCCGACTCCCGCCCGAAAGTGCCCTGATTGTCCGGCACTGTGGCGAGCTGGGCTGGCCCATCCAGATCAACTCCCAGCCACTCTCGACGCAATTGCAGCTGGGTCCCGTCTGGCTCGTCCTGAAGTTGCGCGGCCGGGCTGGCCGGAGTCAGCTCGACGCACTGGTGCCCGGGCAGGACTGTCCGACCCGGGAGCGCGAGATCGAAGGCGACTACTCGGCCGTGATCTTGTTCGGAGCCGCTTTCCCTGGCCCACGTCTCACCGTCGTAGCGCAGGGCTTGCGCTTTGCTCAGCCGAGACGACGCAGCCCGGATCCATTCATGACCACCCTGGTCCTACGCCCCGAGCAACGCGTTGACATTTCTTACTCCCGCGTTCATGAGGATCAGGTCCTGACGGAAATTCTGGCAGCGGTGGAGCAGGCCGCGGACGATGCCTTGATGGAGGACCTCACGGCCGCGCCACCCCAGCTTCTGGGCGCGATTGGCACTCGTCTTTACCGTCGAGGTCACAGGTCGAAGTGGCTGCAAGCGCAGGCAAGCCTGATCGCTTCGAGCCAGCCCCCGCAACGCCGACTTTTGCTGAGTCAGATGACGAACATGATGCCACCACAGGCTCCGGAGCCCGAGTGGCAGGATGCCCTGGCTACCGTTCTGCGCGGTATCGCCGGCCGGCGGCGGTCGGAGGTCTGCTCTCACACCGAGTTGGGCGACATGATCCGTGAGCTCCGGCTGCTGTCCGATCTGCGCCCCGAGCCCGAGCTACGGCGGGCGATTCGCCTCGAGGAGAGTTTCCTGACAATTGCGCTGGGTGGTCTTTCTCTGGCTGCGCAGGCTCTGATTGCGGCCCAGGACCCGAGGGTCGGGCTGGTGGTGCTGGTCCACCAACGCGAGCCTGACTGGCTGCCCCCGACGCCGCTGGCGGCGGCGCTGCAAGCCCTGCTCCAGGGCCCCCTCGCGGTTGCTCGCGAAAACCTCGAGCGCGCTCCCAGCTCTCCTCTGATTCTGGACCTGCGCTCGCGTGTGGAGGCACTGAGCGAGAGCTGGGACCGGGCCGAGAAATTCAACCAGCAGGCGATCGAGCAGACCGACCCGCGTGAGGAGCTGTCTCTGCGCCTGCGACACACCTACGCGCAAGCGCTCCGAGGCCGGCGACTGGACCACCCTTTGCCGCCTCCTGGCGATCTCGCGCAGCAACTCCAGGCCGACCTCTCGAACCGGGGCCTGGCCCTCTACTCCAGCAGCGACATCGAGAAGATGGCCGGCCTGCAAGACGGTAGTCTGGCCGAACCAGGAATGTGCCCGGGTCGCACGGCCGTCGCCTGGATGGGCGCGGCGCAACCCTACACCCGCGCGGTGGCCTGGACTCTTGGCAACCGGCACCTCGCCTCGGGACGGCACTCGGAAGGCTTCGAGCTGATCCTCCTGGCCGAGTTGACGGCTCTTTGGAAATTCCCGTGGTGGTCCCCTTGAAGAGCGGCGGCTCAGGAGTTGCCCAGGTAGACCCGGGTGGGTAGCTCCATGGCTACGTCCCCGGCGAACTTGCCCAGCCCCCGATCGACGTCCTACGAACCCTTCCCCGGGCGCGGTCGACCCTAAGTGCGGGTCCTCAAGCGGACCGCGCCGACCTGCACCGCGCCGGGCTCAAGTTTCACCGCGCCGGCAGCCTGAGAGCCCTTGGCCAGGCGGCCGACCTCGAGCTCGGCCAGCAGACGGTCGAAGGGGCGGCCGTCCAGCTTCAGGACGACCTCAGACAGGTCGAGTTTGCGGTCGCGCAGGGTCTGGTAGTGCTCGAATCCTTTGTTCCCGTATGCTTTGAGCAGCTCGACGGCCACGTCGGCCGACCTCGCGAGGCTCAAGCCGCCCACGGGCTCGAGGCCGATGAACTTCTCCAGATAGTGCTCGATATCGATCGGCGCGCGATCCTTGCCATCGTGGAGCGGCGCCAGGAGGTTGGTCTCCGCCAGCTCCGGGGAGAGTCGGCTCTTCAGGCTTCTCTCGAACAGGTTGATGCTGTACTCGCCGCCCAACTCGGCCAGCTCGCGGTAGAACCCGACCTTCCAGGGGCCGGCCGCGACCTCTTTCGGATCGAGCAGCAGCGAGGAGAACCCCGGAGGGTAAGTCTTGATCGTCTCCAGCATCACCACGTGGGCTTTCATCTCGTCCAGCGAAGCCGACCGCTTGCTGACCTGGTGGATGGACTCCTGCGCCAGCGCCCCGGGGAGGCTCAGAAGCGGGCGGACCGCATCCAGGTAATCCGGCAGCGGGACATCCGGGTGCTTGTCGTGACCCGCGGTCAGAGCGAAGCTCAAAGGCTCCTCCGCGAAATCCGGCACACGCTTGCCCTGCGTGAGATCCAGCAAAAGCTCAGCTTGCGCCTGGTCGTACAGCCAGACCTTCTCGTCGCCGCGCGAGGCGAGCATGGGTGTCTGCAGAGACTCGTGCTCTCGCAAGTACGCGAACGCGCCCACGGTCGAGGCAGTGTAGCGCGGGACCTGCGAATCCAGGTGCGGCAGGGAGAACCGGAACCCGGCGCTCTGCAAGCGACGCTCCACGACCGCGCCGGACCCCGGACCCTCCAGGAGATCCGCGGGGCTCTTGGCGTTGGGGATGCGGTCGACGATCTGCTCGGTCAGCTCCGGCGTCAGGATCACGCCCTGCTCGTGCAGATAGGCCAGCGACTTCTCTCCTTCGCGGTGGCAGTAGAAGTTCGTCACCAGCTCGGCCAGGAGGTGGGCGGGCCCCCCGGGGAGCTGCTGCGAGGTCCCGATATGCTTGACGTAGCTGAAAGCGCCGTCCGAGCCGGCCATGTCGGCCAGGTTGCAAAGCTGGTCGGCCATCAGCCTGACGTCGCCGCCCCGCTCGACGAGGGCGTTCTCGGCGTAGTGGATATAGGGCGCGTTCCACTCCGTCTTGAAGACCTCGCGCACGAGCTCGAGGCGCCGGTCGATCTCTGCTTCGCTCTTGCCGGAATAGACCGCGCGGTAGATAGCGTCGCCGTGACGGTCGCCGATCTTGTTGCCCATGCCTTCCAGGACGGCGATCCGCTCCCGTGTGTTGCGCCCCTGCCAGGGTCGCGCCGCCAGCTTGGTGAGCGCATGCCGGGCTTCCTTGTGCGATTTCCCGAGCTTTGCGTGAAAGTCTCGCAGGGCTTGATAGTCGGCCAGCGCCTGCGTGGTGTCGGCCAGGGACGTGCCGGGGTGCGCCTCCCAGACCGTGGACGCGATGACGGCCTGTTCGGCACGCTCCTTCGGGGGGACCTGGCCGAGCTGCTCGGCCAGGTGCTCCACCAGCAGCGGGTTTCCGCCCTCGGGCTTCTTGCCTTCGGCTACCGCGAACTCGATCCAGGTCAGGTCCGCGAACCGGCTGACGGGCACCGTCTCCTTCGAGGGCAGGTGCAGGTCGAGCTGATAGCCCTTTTGAAGGGTCTGGAATGCGGTCATGCGGGTCACGGTGGTATTGGGATAAGTGCGGAAGCTCCAGCCCTGGTCCATCACCCGGTCCAGGTCGACCTCGGGCCCGCTCGTCTTCTCCTCGCGCAACAGGAAATGCGCAGCCGTCGACAGATCGTCGAGGCTCGACATCTCGATGTCGCCCTTCTTCACGGTCTGCCCATGCGAGAGCTTGTCCATGGCCTCCTCGGCAGTGAGAACCTTGCCGTCGAGCTTGAAGCTCGGGCCGCGCGCGGTCAGGCGCTCGATGACGGCCAGCGGCGTCTGCTCAGTAGGCGGGGGCGGGTCCGGGACCTTCGCGGGCTGGGCCTCGCCGGTCATGGGAGCTGGAGGCACGCTCTCGCGCGCCGGCCCCACGGTATCGACGGGGCCGGAATTCACCGAGTTGCGAGGCGGTGCTGGCGAGCCGGAGCCGAAGACGTCACGGAGCCAGCTGACGATCTTCACCCGGGGTTATTCGTCAGGCGACGTACGATTCCATCGCGACGGCTTCGCGGAAGTCCGTCTGGAGGAGCTGACGCGTCTTCTCGAGCGTCGCGAAGGCGACCAGCTCGGAGTTCAGGCGCACGTTCTTGCGGTTCTCCTCGGGCTCGGGCGACGGGATGCTGACGTTCCCTGGCCGTACTTGGCGTTCAGGTCGCTGGCACGCGAATCCGGTGCGAGTTTGATGTCGTCCTGAGCGGCTCGGTCCAGCTCTTCAATTGCTCGACCTCGACGAGCTCCTACTCGAACCTGGTCACGCCGTAAGGCACCGACTCTCTTAGAGCGACTCGACCACCTTTAACATCGGCCCCAGCGTGGCCCAGATGATGAAGCCCACCAGCACGCCCACCACCATCATCACGGCGGGTTGCATCGCGGCGGTGGCGATCTCGATGGCCTGGTCCATCGACTCCTCGCACACCAGGGCGCAGCGCTCCAGGAGAAACGACAGTTTGCCGCTCGTCTCGCCGGCGGCCATCAAGTGGATCATCATGCGGGGAAAGAGGTCCAACTCGGCCAGGGCTTCCGACACCAGCACGCCGTCGGCCACCTGGTTGCGGGCCACGGCCACGCGTGCCTTGACGAGCGGATTGGCGCAGGCCGCCGCGGCCAGGTCGAGGCTGCGCAAGATGGGAATGCCGGCCGAATTGCAGATGGCCAGGGCGCGGCAGAACTCCACCGCCAGGGCGGTGCGCAGCATCGGTCCCAGGCCCGGGAGGCTCAGGCCAAACGCCCACAGCTTTCCCTGCCAGTCGGGGCGCGCCGCGAGTTGCCCGGCCCCGTAGACCAGCGCACCCAGGAAAAGGACGAACAGCAGCAGGGCCCACGGGCTGCTGAGGATCTGCGAGGTCACGCTCAGCACGCGGGTGCTCCAGGGCAAATCGACGCCCAGAGTGGTCAGGAATTTGAGCAGGTCTTTGAAGACCACGTTCTGGGCCCAGACCACCAGGACGAGACTGAAGAACAGCACCAGCACGGGATAGGTGAGAGCGCTGCGAATCTTCATCCAGAGCTGGTTGGTTTTCTCGGCCTCGGTGGCCAGCCGCTCGAGCACCGTGTGGAGCCCGCCCGTGCTCTCGCCCACGCTGACGAGCTGAAGCTGCAGCGTGGTGAACATGCCCGTGGGCTGGCTCAGGACGCGGCTCAGCGCCTTTCCCTGCATCAACTGCTTGCAATACACCGGCAGCGCGCGCCTCATGGGGGCATACTCGACCTGTCCCGCCAGCACGTCCAGGGAGCGCGACAGCGGGATCCCGGCGTTGAGCAGCGTGGCCAGCGAGCGAAAAAAGAGCGCCTGCGCCGTCGCCCGTTGCCGTCCGCCGAACCAGAGCTCGAACCGGGTCAAGCCAGCTTCTCCATGACCCGCTCCAGGGCCAGCCGCGCTTCCGACGCCTGGGCGAAGCGTTTCGCCGGATCGGGGTCGATCATGCGCATCACCCAGTCGGTCACTTCCGGCGGCAGGTCGAGCCGGTCGAGCGGGGGCATGGGGTTGCCGGTGACCTTGAACATCAGGATGCCGGGCAGGTCGTTCTCGTCGAACGGCAGCTTGCTCAGGCTGGCGTAGACCATCAGCCCCACGGCGTAGAGGTCGGTCGGCGGCCCGATCGGGCCCGACGTCAATTGCTCGGGCGCCATGTAGGCGGGCGTTCCGACCGCTTCATCCGGTTTGGTCAGCAACGTGCGAGCCTGCATCTCTTTGGCGATGCCAAAGTCCATCAGCTTGGCGAGCCCTGTCTCCGAGATGACCACGTTCTCGGGTTTGATGTCGCGATGGATGATGCCTTTGGCGTGCACGTGCTCGAGCCCTTGCAAAACCCCTCGCGTCCAGCGCAGGACGTCTTTCACCGGTGGGGGCTGTCTCTCCAGGTGGCGTGCCCAGTTCTGCCCGGGGACATACTCCATCACGTAGTAGGGATACTCGGCCTCGCTCGTCGGCAACTGGTAGTCCAGGATTCGCGCCACGTTGGGGTGCATGACGGAGGCCCCCAGCCGCATCTCGCGCGAGAAGCGCTCGCGAAACTCCCGGTCGGTACCGAATTGCGGATGGGGGAGCTTGAGCGCGTAGACGCTACCGTCGGGAGCGGCCACCTGGTAGACGATCGCCATCCCCCCCGTGCCGAGGTGTTTCTTGACCGTGTAATTGCCAATCTTCTCCGGATGCGTGCCGTCGGTGCGAAAGAGCGTGGCCACGTTCTGGGCGTCCAGCGCTTGAATGTAGGTGTGCTCGACGTGCTCGAGCGCCTGTCGGTGCCGCAGCACGCGCAGAGCCAGGTAGACCAGCGACAGCAGGAGGATGAGGCTGGCCAGGGAGAGTCCCGCTCGCAGCCCCGCCAGGCGCTCGGTGGTTCTCAGCTCGCAGCGGTCGGTGACGACAGTGATGGGCCCTCTCTGGCCGTACCAATCGTAGAGCGGGTTCTTGTAGCCGACGACGGAGACGTCAACCTGGCTGCTGTCCGGCCGGTCGAGCACGGCATCGTTCCCCTGGCCGAACTCGATCCACTCGGTCTGCTGGCTTACCCGCCAGTAGAACGTCCCGGGCCGGTCCGAATGCACTTGCAGCGGCTGCGCCAGGGCGGGCGCCAGCAAGCACCACAGGCAAAGGACGGCCGCCCCCAATGTGCGCATCGAGAGTGAAATTCAATCCGGCGGCGAGGCGGTCCTCCGCCTCATTTGCAGCTCTCGGAGGATGAGCAGGCAGAGCAGCGCCACGAAGACCAGGCCGAGCCCGAGGAGATTCCTCCAGGCGAGCTCCCGTTGCGTCGTGATGGCTACGGTGCTGGTCGCCAGACCGATGGGGGACCGCTGCCCGACCCACTGGTGGAACAGTCCGTCCGGAGCCGAAACCTGCACGTCCACGGGCCCGCGATGGCCGAAGCGCTCCAGCGTGGCCTCGTTGCCTTGCCCGAAGCGAGCCCAGTCGTTCTGGCTCCGACTCTCCCTCCAGTAGAACGTCACCTCTCGGTCCGCTCGCACCGTCAGCGGTAGCTCGCCCTCCCCCAGCGCCGCCGCCGCCAGCAGCGCGACCAGGAGCAGGCTACAGGTCTTTGATCTCGTCATACCACTCGCGCAGCCATTTCGTGCGCTCGCGCGTGCTGGCCGCCCGGGATCCGTCGTAGATCAGCGGGTAAATGGACCCCCCCTCGTTGCCCGCGGCGCGCGCCGCGGCATCCGCGTCCCGGAGCTTGATCCACAGCAGCTGGGCGGTGATCAACTTCTCCTTGGAGGCGGCGTCCAGACGCGCCATCAGCATCTTGTAGGCCGCGTTCAACTCCTTGTCGGCCTGCTCGAAGTCGGCTGCCGCCTGTTGATTCAGCTCGTGCTGGGACTGGGCGGGCGCCCCCAGCACGCAGGAGCAGACGAGGAACGCTACCAGGAAAAGCTTTCTCACGACTTGGGCCTCACTTTCAGGGTAAAGATCTCGAACGGTCGATACTCGTAGAAAACCGTGCGGCCTTCCACGCGCACTGGACGTGGGTTCTCCTCGAGCAGGTCGACGCGCCACGCCTCGGCCACCTCGAAATCGAAGGACAGGGCCACCCGGCCACGCGTGCGCTGGCTCTCGAAACAGCGCACGATCAGGGCGTCGCCCTCCTCGGCCCGCTTGATCGTCTCCACGATCACCTCGACGGCGCTGCTGCCGACCAGTTGACGGGGGGGCGAAGCGGTGCCTCCGCGGCCTTTCATGGCCCGAGGCGGGTCATTCAGGCGGTAAGCCTGCGACACGGTCGGCCAGCCCACCGGACCCGAGTGCGGCAGCAGGCTGTAGGCAAAGCGATGCTCTCCGGCGTCGGCCTGCGGGTCGGGCTCGCTGGGAGAGCGCAGCAGGCTCAGGCGCAGCACGTTGCCGTGCACGTCGTGGCCGTACTTGCAGTCGTTCATCAGGCTGACCCCGTAATTCCCCTCCGACAGGTCGATCCACTTGTGCGCGCAGGTCTCGAAGCGCGCCCAGTCCCAGCTGGTGTTGCGGTGCGTGGGACGCTGCACCTGCCCCCATTGCACCTCGAACGTGGCCTGGCTGGCGTGCACCTGAACCGGGAAGGCGGCCTTGAGCAACACGTGCCGCTCGCGCCAGTCGACCGTGCAATCGAAGTCGATCCGCTTGGAGTTGTAGAGGATCGAGATCCGCTGCACCAGCGTGCTGTTGAAGAGCTGGCGGCGCACTTCCAGCGTGGCCCGCAGGGGACCCGATTCGACGATCGCGACCGAGTCGGCCGGGGACGCGGTCCACACCCGCTCGTCGTAGTAGATGTCAACGTCCCAGGCGTTCCAGTTCAGGGGGCGGTCTTCGAAGAGCTGCAGCGCGGTGGGCGCGGCCAGCACCTCGCGCCCGGCCACCTTGTCGTAAATCCTCGCCACGTCGCCGTTGTCGTCCAGCTCCACGCGCACGAAGAGGTTCTCCAGCACGTGGGAGGTCACCGCCTGGGCGCCCGGCAACCCGAACGGGACCGGCTTCCCCTTGCCGAGCGGCACCATCCCGTAGGCCGGCAGGTCTTGCTCCACTGCCAGCAGGCACCCGCCCTCGACCTCCTGCACGCAGACCCCCGCCGCCTGGGGAGGTTTCCCGCGCCACAGCACGGGGTCCGGGTTGGAGAACGGGCAGGGGTTGACCAGCACGAGCTCTCCGCCGAGCTCGCCCGACAGGCGCTCGAAGGCGCTCTGGAAGGCGTGCGTGGCCAGTTGCTCCACTTCGCGGTACTGGGCCAGCGATTCCACGTAGACCTCGGCGATGCTCGACCCGGGCAGGATGTCGTGGAACTGGTTGAGGCACACCAGCTCCCAGGCGCGCGAGAGACCCCCGGTGGGATAGCCCCCCGCACGGTCGCCGACCCAGGCCCAGGAGGCCATGAACTCCGCGTCGTGCAGCAGGACCTCGCTCTTGCGGTTAGCGCGCTTGCTGCGCGACTGCGAGGTATAGGTGCCCCGGTGCAACTCGAGGTAGAGCTCGCCGTCCCACACGGGAAACCTGGCCGACTGCTCCTCGAGCCGCTGGAAGAACGCTCCCACGCTGGCCTGGCGCACCTGCGGGGTGGCTGCCAGCGAGCGCATCTCGCGCAGGTTCTCGAGCATCTCGCGGGTGGGGCCGCCGCCGCCGTCCCCGTGGCCGTAGAGCATCAGCACGTTGTCCTGCAGCTCTTTCTGCTTGAGCGTGCGCCAGCAGCCCAGCACCTGCTCGGGGACGGCGAACGAGTTGTAGGTGCTCGCGTGCGTCCCCGTCAGGTCGGGGGAGGTCGAGAAGTGGGTCAGCACGCGGGTCCCGTCCAGCCCCTGCCACCAGAAGCTGTCGTAGGGCACGCGGTTGTACTGGTTCCAGCCGATCTTGATGGTGAAGAAGTAGCGCATTCCCGCTTCGTGAATGAGCTGGGGCAGGGCGGCCGAGTAGCCGAAGACGTCCGGGAGGAACATCACCGGGGTCTCCCGGTCCCCGAAGTACTTGCGGTAAAAACGCCGTCCCAACAGGAACTGGCGCGCCAGCGACTCGGCCCCGCTCAGGTTGGCGTCGGCCTCGATCCACATGCCGCCGGTGATCTCCCAGCGCCCTTCCTCGACTCGCTTCTGGATGGCGGAGAACAGCTCGGGCTGGTCCTGGCGCACGAAGTCGTAGAGCTGGGGCTGGCTCTGCGTGTAGTGATACTCGGGAAACTCCTCCATCAGCCGCAGCACGGTGCTGAAGCTGCGCTCGGCTTTCCGCCTCGTTTGCCCCAGCGGCCAGAGCCAGGCCACGTCGATGTGGGCGTGCCCGCTGGCGAAGAGCTGCACGGGAAGCGGCGTGCCGCAGCGCTCCACCTCCTTGCGCAGCTGCTCCAGGGCGCCGGGCACGCTGGCGTAGAAGGCGTCTCCGTGGGGCTCGCGGGTGTCGAGCTGGAGAAAGGCGTCGTCCAGAGCGGTCAAAAGCCGCCCCCGGGCGGGGTCGTCCTCGTGCAGGTGGATGGCGATACCGTGGGCGACGCGGGCCAGGGCGTGGAACTGGCGGGTGGGAAGGTCGGGCATGACCAGGGCGCAGGTCCTCATCAACAGACGCCGGCCCGGGTCGCCCAGGTGGTGGCCGCCCATCCCCGTCCAGCCGTGCAGCTCCAGGCGGTGGGAGCGGCCATCTTGCAGCGTGCCCGGCAGGCGAATCTCGTGATGGTGGCGGTCGCAGGCGGCGTAGAGCTCTCCGTCGAGGTAGACGCTGGTTTCGGGGTGGCTGAAGTCGCCCGCGTCGCCCAGCGGCAGGTAGAGGTGCAGCGGTCCGTCCCAGTCCTTCGGCACCTTGAGCTGGGTCTGCAGCAGGAAGTCGAGACGCCAGCGACCCCAGTAGGTATCGGGTTGGATCTCCTCCCAGGTCTTGGAGCTGGCGCCCAGCGGAGGTTTCTCCATCGGCGAGTCCAGGGGCTTGAGGCGGAAGGGCTTCAGGGGGTGGGTGCGGCGATAGACGAGCTTCTCGACGAGCTTGAGGCGCCGCTCCAGCTTCTCGGCGGTCCAGCGGTGTTGGTGATGCACAGAGCTGGAGTTTCAAATGGGTTTGCCGGATCCCTGTCGAATTCCGGGCGCCATGCGAAACGTGCTTCTAGCTCTGGCTGTGTTCATGATCGCCTGCAGCGAATCGCCGGGCGACCAGATGGTGCGGGTGTGCGGCAGCAACGCCCAGGTCGACGTGATGGCCGCGGGCCGCTTGTTGAAGGAGAACCCCGAGGTGGTGAAATACGCCAACTCGCACGGCACCACGCCGCTGCACTCCGCCTGCCGGGTGTGGAACTTCTTCGTGGTCACCTCGCTGCTCGATGCCGGGGCCGACCCCAATGCCCGCGACAAGGATGGCAACACGCCGACCCATCTGGCGCTGGGGGCCATCGAAGGGCAGAACTACGGCGCCGCGGACAATCTGCCGGGCACGCCCCTGACCGAGCAGCAGAAGCAGGCTCGCAGTCAGGTTCAGAGCCAGGTCTCGCTGAACCAGAGCGTCAACCGCCAGGACATCGTGCGCTACCTCATCAACCACAAAGCGGACTTCACGATCAAGAACAACGAGGGCAAGACGCCGCTCGAGTTCTCCGACCAGTCCAGGCCGGTCTACGACCACGTGGTGAACATGATGGAGGACCGCAAGAACATGCGCTAAGGCTGGGGCTGAAGTGCCTCCGGTACATTGTGGCATACCAGCACCCGATCGCCTACAATGGCAACAGTCCAGGCATAATTCGAAGCAAGTTTCGGACGCAGGTTGGTAGGCTTGCCAATGACTTGACGTGCCGCTGCGGCAAACTCCATCGCGTCGGCTTCGGTATCCCAGCGCGTGAGCCAGACCAGGCAGTGCTCGTCGCCCTTCTCGTACACGACGAGCGTGTCGCCGCCCCATCCTTCGGCGGCGCTCTTGAAGTTGCTCACCCCGTGCTGCTCGAGCCACACCCGCGCGGTGAACTCGCCGCCGGTATCGCGCCCCAGCTCTTCCCATCCGGGGAGCTTTCCTTTCAGGTCCACGGGAAGCGGACCCTCGCCGGCCCAGTATTTCTCGGGATGGTAGATCTGCTCGCTCGACACGGGCAGGTTGGTGTAGAGCAGGTTGACCGCGTCCCAGTCGCCCACCCGCCGGCTGGAGTTCACGAAGTCGCATCCGTTCATATACGGAAAGAGCAATTGGCGCTGGAAGTAGAGCGGCGCCTGGCTGAACTTGCCCATTCCGGGCAAGGGTAAGGCGGTCATCAAGCCCGAGAGCGACTCCATCGACATCCCGGCGTCCGCCGAGGTCATTCCCTGCTTGGCGAAGGCCAGGTCGTACATCACCGAGGTGGCGTCCCCCTCGACCAGCGCCGTGAAGGCCATCTCCCGGTCGCTGTCGGCTTTCCGGGCCAGCGCCTCGATTTTCTTCTCCAGTTGGAAGTGCTGGTTTTGCATCGCGTGGTCCAACTCGTGCAGAGTGATCATCGCCTCTTCGTCGGGACTCTTCAGGGCGTTGCTCAGCCAGTTGGATTCCTTGATCACCACGAAGAAGTAGTCCCGCTTGGGATCATAGGCCCCGGCGATCTGCTCGCCCAGCAGGTCGATCAGGAACGGTTTGAGCTGAAAGCCGGGCGGCACCAGTCCCAGTTGCTCCAGCATCACGGTATCGCGCTTCATGCGCTTGGGCGGATAGGAGGTGTCGATCTCGCCCTCGAGAAAGGCGCGCACCCCGGCTGGAGTCTTGACCGTGTAGCGCACGGGGTAGTGAAACTTCAAGCCGCGCAGCTCTTCGAGCCGGCGTGAGATGGCGAAAAGCGGAGCGGTCGTCTGCAATTCGTGGGCTTTACGAGCGATGACGGCAGCAGGGAAGACAACCTGTCCCGGCGGCGTCATTAACACCCATCCCGGCACCTTCCCCAGCGGATCCACTGCCCCCAGCAGCAGAAACACCCCCAGCAACCAGCTCATCCTCTACAATTACCTAACTCTCCACCTCTCCCTGCTCCGCGCTAAGCCCCCGCCTCTTCCTTCTTGAACAGGCACCCACAATCGCCCTTGAGCTCGTAGTGCTCCACGTGCGGCGTCTGATACGTCCCCACGGCGCGCGTCTCCAGGATCGGCTCGAAGTGGTGGTAATACGATTTCTGTCCGTGCAGCTCCCCGGCGGTGACGTTCTCGCGGAAGCCTTTCATTTCGTGGGTTTCGATCACGTGCGGCTTCCAGACCAGCGCCACGCGGTCCTTATTGGCCTCTTTGGCCATCCACAGTCCCACTCCGGAGCCGGCGATCAGTCCGCCCACCGTGGCGCCGATGGCCGGATGGCCGATCAGGGCACCCAGGCCGGCGCCCACCAGCGCTCCCGCGGCCGCCGCGCCCCCGCCCCAGATCAGGCCCGTCTTCACGACGTTCTTGGGCGCGCCCTCGAGGTGCTCTTGCTGGTCGAGCATCATCGGCAGGCCTTCCGGCGTCAGGCGCGGCAGGTTGCGATACACCGCGAAGGGGTGCTCCGGGGGCGGAGCGTCCCCGAAGTGCACCTCGCCGATGGCGGGCCGGGGGTTCTGGTCAAAGAAATCTTGCGGCATCGAGCCCAGCCGGGTCTTGTCCAGGATGGGCGTCTGGTACTTGAGGTCGACGAAGATGGGCTGCTTGCCTTCGCTGGTCACTTTCATACGCCCCGAACCCTAACAAAGGCCGTCTCCGGAGGCCATTACCGGCTTGTTGCTTTCCGGCGATCGAGCTCAGGGCTTCTTGCGCAACCGCACTCCTCCGATGACGACCTGCCGGGCGGTTTCCTGAATCCCCTGGTCCCCCGGACGGATTTGCTCGGCCAGTTGGCGAGCCTCTTCCCATACCACGGGATCGCGGGCGTAACTCCGGCCAGCAGCGACCGGGTCTGGCTCCTCGCGCAGAAGCTGAGCGAACGTGGCGAAGCCCGCCGCAGTTTTGTCCGAAGCGGGCCTACCCAGGTAGCAGCGCAGCACCTCCGAGCTCGTGCCGGGCTCGAGTCCCAGCCGATCCAGGCCTCGCACGACCTGGTAAACCGAGTTCTCATCCGCGACCTCGTGAAGGGTGCTGAAGAGTGTTCCGCAGACCTCCACGAAAGTGTGCACCGCCTCATCCAGGCTTTCGCCGGGCCCAAGCCCGGAGGCGAGCCCCTCCAGGTCGGCCATGGCCCGGTCTTCGGCCCCCCCGGTGAGGAGCCGGTTCACGATCAGCCGCTCGCGCAGATCGGGCCGATCCGTGGGGGGCAGCGGATGGTGAAGCGAGCTCCGCCCGAACGGAAGTCCCGGGCTCAGCTTCATCTGAAAGAGGTTGGACTGCTCGGAGAGATCGATCGCCATCAGGCAACGCCGGGTCTCTTTACCGGAGCTGTCAAAGCGCACAACCTCGGTCTGGAAGCTCTTGCCATCGGGCGTCCCCGAGGCCCGCACCCAGTTGCTGCCGTCAAAGAGCTCCAGCTTGCCCCTGGCTCCGCCGTCTTGCCAGGCATTCCAAACCCGGTGCATCAAGGCCATTGCTTCCTGCTGCTTGAGCGTTCCCAGGTCGCGCAGCAACCGGTGAGCCTCGCTCGCGGGGCGGGTTGGCTCCTGCCCTGAGACGGTCTGGCTCTCGGGCCCGTTCTGGAAGGTCTTCCCCGGATAGTGGCCCTGGACCAGCGTCCACGTTTCCCGGTCGAAACGGTGCAGCGACAACGAGCCGCGGGCATGCCCACCCCCCCGCAAGGGGCGCTCGAGGTCCGCCCGCACCGTCTGGCCGTCGGGCCCCCTGGAAGCCACGAAAGCATGGCCGTTCCCGGCCAGCGCGACCGCATCTCCGCCGGCTGCATCGAGACAGTCCACCGTCTGGCGCGCCCAGCTGGCGAAGGCTCGCTTTTTGAAGCCCGACGCCGTGGGCAGGCGGGGAAAATCGACCTGCATACCAGGAGCCTACCACGAGCTTCTGAAACAGATCCGAAACGCCAGGGCCCGGGCTCCCGATCCGCGAAGCGCCGCCGCATGGATGACTTCATGCGAGCTGCTATCGAGGAGGCCCGTCAGGGCCTGGCCGAAGGGGGAATCCCGATCGGGTCGGTGCTGGTCCGCGACGGCCAGATTATCGCCCGCGGTCACAACCGCCGCGTGCAGGAGCACGACCCCATCTTGCACGCCGAGATCGACTGCCTGCGCCGGGCCGGCCGGGTCGGCTCCTATAAAGACACGGTCCTCTACTCCACCCTGATGCCCTGCTACCTGTGCGCGGGGGCCTCCGTGCAATTTGGCATTCCGAAGGTGGTGGTCGGCGAGTCCCGCGCTTTCGAAGGGGCTCGTCCCTTCATGGAGTCGCACGGGATCGAGGTCATCGATCTCGATCTGGACGAGTGCCACGAGATGATGAAGAAGTTCATCCAGGACAACCCGCGGCTCTGGCACGAGGACATTGGCGAGCTCTGAGTCCCTCGCCAAGCTCAAGCCCAAACAGCTCGAGGAGAAGGTCCGCGCGCTGCTGGCCTCTTCGCTCGACGACAGGACGCTGCTGAAGGAGCTGGAGCCGCTGGCCCGCCACTGGGCCTTCGGAGGCCTCACCCTGAGCTGGGCCCCGCCGCTGTTCCGCCGCGACCCCGTGCTGTTCCGCCCGTTCTTGCTGGCCCACATGAGCAGCCACGCTCTGTTCAAACCGCTCAAGTGGACGGGGGAGCTCACCACCTGGCTGGCCGAGGTGGACGGCAAGGACGATGTGGAGCTCTTTCAGCGCCTCTGGTTCTGGAAGATGATGGACACGGCCGGCTGGCGCTCCAACAAGGCCAATCCCCTCTTCAACGAGGAGCTGCGCCGTCGTACCGCTTCGCTGGGCACGGCCCGGCTGCGCCTCGAGTTGCGCAAGCTGGATGTCTGGTTCCAGCTCGACGAAGACACGGCGCTGCTGCTCTACGATCGCGACCCGGCCGGGGCCGCGCCGTTCATCCTCAAGCATCTGCCGTGGTCGATGCTCAAGCCGGTCTTCTGGGAGCGCCTCTTCACGACCGCCCGCAAGCGCGAGGACGGGTTCGCGTTCAAGCTTTACCGCCGCCAGGTTCCGGCCGCCCGCTGGGAGGCGGACGTGGTGGACCTGGCCGCGCTCGTCAAAGACCCGGGCGAGCTACTGCGCGAGCTGGAGAAGCGCCACCCGGAGGGGATGCGGGGCGATCCGGGCGCGGGGCTCTTGAAGCTGCTCGAGGCCCGCGGACGCGACGTGATGCCCTACGTGATGCGCCATCTCGGCGACGTCTGGACCCCCTGGCTGATGAAGGGTCATTACGGCAAGCTGCTCGCCCTGGCCGAGCGTTCCGGCTGGAAGGATCTCTGGGCCGCGCTGGTGCGCATCTGTGCTCCCCCGAAGGATTTCAACTCCATCGTGCGGACCCTGGTCCAGTCCGATCGGCTGGAAGACCTGCTGGCGGTGGCGGGCGTGGGCCGCGAGCTCAACCTCGGCCCCATCGGCCTGGCGCGCGTCATCGCGCTGGAGGAGAGCACGGCGATCGCGCTCTACGAAAAGTATCCGGCGCTGGTGCGGGGGGCTTACCGTGTGCATCTCCAGGTCGCGCCCTGGTCGGACAAGCCCGTCTACGAAAAGCTGGTCGACCGCGCACTGGTGCTGGACGATGTCGAGTTGCTGGATTTTCTGGCCAGCC
Organism: Vulcanimicrobiota bacterium; assembly: GCA_039809865.1. Classification (GTDB taxonomy): domain Bacteria; phylum Vulcanimicrobiota; class Xenobia; order Xenobiales; family QWHO01; genus QWHO01. The sequence goes on along the minus strand of JBDHVW010000019.1, from coordinate 13,088 downwards.
GCTACCTGGCGGTGCCCCACGCCCGGGGCGAGGTGGCCAGGCTTTACGAGTATTACCAGAAGTGCCCCGAGTTCGCTCGCCGGGCGGCCTCGGTTCTCACGCGCGTGCCCGCCTATGCGCTGGGTTGGCGCTATGACAGGCTGATGCAACAGAATCCGCTGGCGCGGCTCTTGTTCGAGCGTTCCGCTGCCAGCTTTCTGGATGCTCCCGAGTCGCTCTCGGACCTGGTCGAGGGCTCCGAGATCCACGTCCAGGCGCTGGCCTATCGCGTGCTGGGGCTGGACGACCCGCGGGCCCGGGCGGTGGGCCGCCAGCACCTCAGCTTGCTGCTGGCCACCCTCCTGCGCCCGCTGCACCGCTCCACCCGGATGCTGGCTTTCCAGGCCCTGGCCAACGTCGCCGGCGACTCGCTGGAGGTCGCCCAGCAGGTCCATTCTCGGGCGCGTATGGCCCTGTCCTTGCCCGACCTCCGCTACCCGAAGGAGAAGCTGGTCGGTCTGCTGGGCCAGTTGCTGCATCGCTGGCCCTCCCTCCGCTCCCCGACGGAAGAACCGGTGATTTACCGATGATAATGGCCACGAACCCCGCCGTCCCGAGGCTCTCTTCGTGATCTTCGTCTTCAACTATCCGACTCCGAGCGTCTTCGAGTCCTCCAAAGACAGGGCTCTCCTGGGCCTGGCCGCCGAGCGTCCCGTGCGCTTCAACGCGCTGGTCAAAAAGGAGGTCCCGCTCCTGAGGTTTGCCCTGCGCGCTTTCGGCGAGGCTCTCTGGAGCTGGCGCGGCGGCGACGACTACCACGACGTCGATCCGGTCGTTACGGTCCACCCCGACCAGATCTTGCTCGAGGGTTTCAGCGCCGACCTCTCCGCCTACGTCCAGCTAGCCCTCGACCCGCAACTGTTCGAAATCCAGGGCGAGGTGCAGACCGGCACGACCTGCGTCGATTTCAATGCCTGGATGTGGGGCGCCCTGGGCGAGATGCGCTCCTCGCGCGCGACCCGATTCTCCATCGACCCGGCCGGGTTCGATCTGGAGACCACTCGAGGAGGGGGCCGTTTCGCCCCCGAGGTCGAGCTCCCGGACGCCTTCCTCAAAGGCCTCGTCGAGCTCCAGGCCGCTCATACGCTGCCCGGAATCCGCCTGATCGCCCGTCCGGTCGACCTGCTGGCTCCGATTCGTTTCCTACGCTACACCAAAGGCCGCATCTCTCCGCGCGCGCTGCGTTTCGAGTTCGCTCCGGGCGAGCCCGTGCGCATCGTGCTCGAGCCGTGGGAGAAGTCGTTCGTGCTGCACGATACCGTGCACGGCTACACCGAGCCGAAGGTCACGCGCACCTGGGGGCGCGACCGCCTGCGGCTGCTTGAATCGCTGCTCCCATTTGCCGAGCGGGCCCAGATCTTCCTCAAAGGTCGCGGTCTGCCCACGTTCTACCAGCTGGACCTGCCCTGCATGCGCTTTCTGGTCGGCCTTTCGGGCTTTGCGAGCCGCAGCTTCCTCGAGCCTGGATTCTCGCTTCTGTCCCCCCCGCCCGAGGGCGACCCCGCACCGGTCCTGGCCGAGCTGCGCCAGAAGCTTACCCTGAAGGAGCCCGCCCCGCTGCTCGACCTGCTGGCCCGCCAGGGTATGGCGCTGTACGACCAGGACCGCAAGGAATACCGTTACCGCGAGCTTTTCGGCAAGCCCATCCGGCCCGAGCCGGACGTCCGTCTGGCTCGCGTCCCTCTGTTGACCGTTGAGGTCACGAGCTGCCAACCGCAGGAGACCCGTAAGCTGCGCCGTTTCCATACGCCCGAGGGTCGAGTGGAGCGTGAGGTCATTTACCGCGACTGGCGGGTGCTGGGCCTGGTCGACGGAAAGGCCGTCGAGGCGGTCGTCAACGAGCGCGGCCGGACGATCTTTGCCACCTGTGAGTGTCCGTTCTTCGCCGAGCACTTGCTGTCGCGGGGGCCCTGCGAGCACATTCTGGCCCTGGTGGCGCGCAGCACCGACCTGAGGGTGGATTCCGCCAGCTCGGTGGAGGCTCCGGTGGGGGAGAGCGACGAATGACCGTCTTCGGGTGGGGGATCCGGCCCCGCAGAGTTAGCCATTCACGCCGCGGTGTTTCGCCGCGGAGGCGGATTGTCGCCAATACGTCGCCAAGGTCCCCATTGTGCCAAACAACGGGGAGCCCTGAGTCCAGGGCCTCGCAAGTAGCTTCGGGCCGGAGTCCCCACCCTCTATGAGCCTGTGGAAGTGGGTCAAGTCCAAGCTCACCGGGCAGCCGCCCGCGCGCGACGTCAGCCGCCTTTCCGAGGACGAGGCGGTCAGCGAGCAGGTGGACGTCAGCGGCGGTCCCCTAAAGCCCGAGCACCGCCGCAGGGCACTGCGCGACCGCCGTCTGCTGCCCAAGGCGAAGGCTCCTGTCCGCTTCGGCAAGGTGAAGCGCCTGATGAGCAAGAGCGAGGCGCAGAGGTTGTTCGGCGGAACGATGCGCACCCGCAACCGCAACCTGCGCGACCTGTTGCCGGACGCCGACCAGCTGACGCGCCTGGGTCTGCCCGTCTGGAAGTCCGAGGAAGAGCTGGCCGCGGCGCTCGGCCTCACGCTCAAGCAGCTCTGGTTCTTCGCGATGCACCGCGAGAAAGAGAAGGCTCGCCACTACGTGACGTTCGCGGTGCCCAAACGCGGCGGGGGGGAGCGCTTCATCATGGCCCCCAAGCGCCGTCTGAAGGCCCTTCAGCGCAAGCTGCTGGCGCTGGTGGTCGAGAAGCTCCCCGTCCACGAGTGCGCCCACGGCTTCCGCAAGGGACGCAGCATCGCCACGGGAGCGGTGCAGCATGTCGGTAAGCGAGTGGTCATGAAGCTCGATCTGAAGGACTTCTTTCCCACGGTCACGTTCTCGCGCGTGCGGGGCCTGCTGATCGCTTACGGCTATGGCTACCCGGTGGCCAGCGCGCTGGCGCTCTTGATGACCGAGTCCGTGCGGCAGCCTGTTTCGGTGGAGGGACAGGTCTATCATGTCCCGGTGGGGCCGCGCCACTGCGTGCAGGGAGCGCCCACCAGTCCTGGCCTCTGCAACGCCGTCGTGCTGCGTCTGGACCGGCGCCTTACGGGTCTGGCGCGCAAATTCGGTTTTACCTACACGCGTTACGCTGACGACCTGACCTTTTCGGGTCCGGACCGCAAATCCGCCTGGGGCTTGCAGCAGCGCGCCTCGCGCATCGTCGAGGCGGAGGGCTTCGCGGTCCATCCGAAAAAGACCGCGCTCATGGGCCGCGGCCGGCGCCAGTCCGTCACGGGGGTGGTGGTCAACGAGGTGATGGGTCTCTCCCGCCAGGACCGCCGCCGCATCCGGGCGGCTCTCCATCAGGGCAAAGACATGCAGGGCAAGCTGGCCTATCTCCAGATGCTCAACCGCGCTCAGGCGGAGGCCCTTAGCCGACGAACTCCACCTCGAACTTGAGGGCCGCGTTGGGCGGAATGTCCTGGCCCGCGCCGCGCTCGCCGTAGCCCAGGTTGCTGGGGATCGTCAGTTGGCGGATCTCGCCGGGCTGCATCCCCTGCACGCCCTCGTCCCAGCCGCGGATGACCTGTCCGGCCCCCAGCTTGAACTCGAAGGGCTGGTTGCGCTTGCGGCTGGAGTCGAACTCCTTGCCCCCCTCGGCCAGGGTCCCCACGTAATGCACTTTGACCTTCTGGCCGATCTTGGCGGGGGCGCCCTCGCCTTTCTTGACGATCTCGTACTCCAGGCCCGAGGCGGTCTTGACCACGCCTGTCGGAGCCGGCTCGGGGGCGGTTGCGGCGCCCGGCTTGTAGATCAGGAACTCGTTGGTGTGCAAGTCGACCGCGTAGCGCACGTCCGGCTCTTTGAAGCCCAGCACGCCCGCGAAGACTTCCAGGGGCTGGGTGTCGTGCACGATCATCTGGCTCTGGGGGCCGACCGCCACCATCGAGGCCTGGCGGGCCACCAGGTAGCCCGGCGCGAGCTGGTCCTGGGTCACCACCTGGTCGGGCTTGAGCGACTCGATCATCGCCAGGCTGGGACGATCCTGCGTGCCGATCACCGGTTCGCCGATGGACAGCGTGTGGATCGGCTTCTCCTTGGTGCCTTCCCGCACCCCGTAGTCGGCGGTGTTGTTCTTGTTGACGTCCAGCACGTCGATGGGCCCCAGCCCGAGCGTCCGGCCCTGCACTTCGGTCTGGATGCGCGTGTTGCGCAGCAGGGGCAGGGAGAACAGGATCTGATTCTCGGCTCGGAAGTTAGCGCTGGCGGGCATCGGGACGTCCTCCAGGGGTGGAATTCGGGAGCCAGAGTGTATGTACGAGCCCTGAAAAAAACCTTAAAAGCAGAACCGCCGGATCATCTCCAGGTAGATCCGGGCCGCTTCCACCAGCTCGGCCTGGGGGACGTATTCCCCCGTCTGGTGGGCCACCCGGATGTCGCCCGGCCCGAACACCACCGCCTGAGCCCCCAGGCCCACCAGGTAGGGCAGCTCGGTGCCGAAGGGGATCGTCCCCGGGGGATTGCCGCAGAGCTGACTCAGGGCTTGCACGATGGGCGCCGAGGGGTCGGTGTAGGCGGCCGGATCGCGCCGGACCACGTCGAAGGTCGTGGCGTCGTCGAGCACGCTGAGGACCTTGCCGGTCACGAGCTCCCCGTCCTGGCCCGGCACCGGACGCCACTCCAGGGGGAACTGCACGCTGCCCGCGATCACGTTGCGCGCCTTCCCCCCCGCGATGGTGCCCACGTTGAGCGTCGTGTAGGGCGGGTCGAAGTCCTCGTGACGGTGCTGCTTCATCTCTTCAGCGATGCGTTCCAGGCGCGTCAACAAGCGGGCCGCTTTGAAGATCGCGTTCTGGCCGGTATCGGGGAAGGCGCTGTGCCCCTCTTTGCCCAGCACCTCGACCTCGGCAGCCCAGTAGCCCTTGTGCGCGTAGACGGGAATCATGCGGGTCGGCTCGGCCACGAGGGCGTGCTGCACGCGCAGCGCTTTCTCGGCCAGCAGTCGTTTGGCGCCCAGGCAGCCGATCTCCTCATCGGCCGTGCAGACCACCACCAGCGGCTCTTTGAGAGCCGAGAGGTCGAGCTGCTGCAGGGCCCAGAGGGCGCAGGCGGTGCCCGCTTTGGTATCCACCGCGCCCCGTCCGAACAGCTTGCCGTCGCGCTCCGTCAAGACCAGGGCTTCGCGCCAGGCCGGGTCGTAGGGCACGGTGTCGGTGTGCGAGACCAGCGCCAGCCCCCCCTCGCGCAGCGGCCCCGCCCGCGCCACCAGGTTGACTTTCCCTTCCGTATGCGGTCGCATCTCCACGGCAAACCCGAGCTTCTCGAGCTTCTCGCGCAGCAGCGTGGCGATGGGCAGATTGGACCCGGCCGACACCGAGTCCACCGCCACCAGTTCTTTCAACAGGGGAGCAGGCATGCTGTCGGCCATTCCTGAGCTAGAGCGGAATCTCCCGCCAGGGCTCGGGGGTGATTCGCTCCCGCAAGGAACCGATGACGCGCTCCACGTCCTGCCTCGTGTAGGTGGTCAAAAGCTCCTGGAGGTAGAGGCACCGTCGCGCCACCGCATCCAACTGTAGAGCGGCACGGCGGACACGATGTCGAATCCGCCCCCCCGCACCGACCAGCAAGGCGCGCCGGCAGGGCGCCAGGCGCTCGATCAGAGCCAGCTCCAAGGGGGAAATCTCTTAGCAAGTCTCTCTCTCTCCCGCCCCCTCCTCGCGCTACCCTGGCAGAATGATGGAGGGTTCTCTTGGCACGTAAATCACCACCACCGGAACACCGGGCGGCCAACCCTACCAGCTCGAGACCGACGCCGGGAAGGATACCTGGACCTCCAGGGGCTGCCTGAACGGAGTCGTCATCGAGAAGACCTACACGACCCATCAGGAGCCCGGCCCGGAGCGGAGCCAGGGTGGTTTGGGAAGGCCACGGCACCAACGCCGGGATGGACCAGAGCGTCAACTTCGAGATGCGCATCACCAAAGGTTAGGAAAATTTCCGGCCGGCCCGGTATCCTCTGGCTGTGACCATCCAGGGTTTCATCCAGGAGCGGATCCTGAAGCTGAAGGAGCCACCGGGGCCGATTGCCTCCAATCTGACCCCGCAGCAGCGCGTGGACGCGCTAACCCACTGTGACCAGTGGGTTAGCAGCACCCGGACGCGGTTGGGCGAGCTTCAGCAAGTCTGCCCCAAGGTGGGCCTCGGCGCTGCCGTGGTGGGGGCGCTGGGCGCCTCCGCCGCCATTGCCGGCGGGCTGGCGGGCACGACCGCCGTGCTGGGTCCCGGTCTGGCGGTCGCGCTGGCGGGGGCCTTCGTCTTCGTGGCCGCGCGCATGTTCCGGGATAAGTTCCAGGCCGGCCAGGGCCGACTGCTGGTCGAGGGTGGCAAAGTCGCCACGGCGCTCCAGCGCGCGCGAGACGGGGTGGCCCAACTCGAGGCTCAGGCGAAAGCCCGCGAGGCCGCCTTCGCCAAGACGGTTACCAGCCTGATCGAAGGCCCCAGGGCCGGGCTGTCGGAGGAACAGGGGTACCTGGTGATGCCGGGGGTGCGGCTCCGGGTGCGCTCGTAGCGTTGGAGGCGTGCATCCAGGGGTTCCAGATGTTGGCCAGGCTCAGGTTGGCTCGATTCGCCTTTTGCTGATCCTCGTTGGACGGTTTGGGAGCTTCCGAGGGATCGAACAGCAAGACCGGCTCTTCCACGGGCGTGACGAACTCGGACAGAGCTGCAAACGACGGGATCTTGGGTTCCTCGGGCTGCACCCGGTCAGTTTACCAGACCTTCACAGGCGAGACAAGAACTCCGCCTTGCCCTTTACGCCCACGTCCGTCGCAAAGAGGCAGCCTGCCTGCGGTCCGTCTTGCTCGCGCTCCTCGCCGCCCGCGCTGCTCGCGTAAAGTGTGCCGTAATCTGGACCCCCGAAACTCAGGCTGGTGAGTTTCCGGGCTGGAAACTCCACCCGTCGAACCTCGCGCCCCTGCGGATCGTAGCGCGTGGCGCTGCTACCGTCCCAGCGGGCCGACCAGAGATAGCCCTCGGCATCCACGGTCATCCCGTCGGGGACGCCGTCGCGCCCCTCGGTCACCACCAGCGCCGACCCCTCCGTCAGCTCGCCGTCGCGATAAGCAAAGCGGTGAATGGTCTGGCGGTTCGACTCGGTGAGATAGAGCCACTTCCCGTCGGGAGAGAATCCCATCCCGTTGGGCTGCTGCAGGTCGTCCAGCACGACTTTGTGCGACCCGTCCGGGTCGAAGCGGTAGAGCCTGCCCGGCCTGTCGTCGGCCGGCATCGTTCCGGCCAGGACCCGGCCGTCGGGCGTCGCGATCACGTCATTGAAACGGGTGTGGCCCTCGGCCGCAATCTCGACCAGAGGGGTGAGCTTACCCTTCTGCCAGCGCCGGACGTGACCGGCCGCCATGAAGAGAACCAGGCCGTCTTGCTGGCAGGTGAAGCCTCCGATCGGATCGCCTTCGAGCAGCAGCTCCGCGCCGCGAAAGAGGCGCCCCTTCTCGATGTCGACGAAGTAGACGGCCTGCTCGACCGGGTGCCACAGCACTCCTTCGCCGAGCTGGCAGGCGAAATCAGCGATGACTCTCATCGATCCGACTTGTCGCCCGAGAGCGAGAACCCTCCTTTAGCGCTCCCAGATGAAGCGGGGCCGCTCCTGATCGTCGAGCTCCCGTCGGTAGCCGGGAGCGGCCGAGAGGGTGATCGATTCGATGCGCTCCGTCCCGGCGACTTCGAGCAATACACCCATCTGGGGGGACCAGCGGCGCGTGCGGGGGGCGCGGGGAAAGACCTCGCGGTAACGATCCATCGGCTGGCCCACGCGCAGCAGAAGCTTGCTGCCCTGCGTCAGCTTGCTTCCCCGGATGGTTCCGATGGTGAAGCCCTGTCCCCGCTCGTCCACGATGCAGGAAACGCCGCGCTCCTTCAGCTCGTCCTTCCACTCGTCCTGGACGGACAGGCCGTCAAGGCGCAGCTCGTAACCAGTGGGGAGGAAGGTCACCACCCGGCGCTGCAAGGGCGGGGGAACGGGTACCTGGGCTCCGCGCTGGAAGGCGTCGGCGAACACCACGGCCCCAAGGGCGATCAAGAACGCAAAGAGCGCAGCTTTCACTCGTAGAGAATTTCTCGCTCGTGGTATAATGCCTGCATGAGTAACCTTGAAACGCGGTTGGAAAGTCTCGAGAACCAGGTCCACGGAGCGTCGCTGACGCAGGCGGGGCGCACCCTGGATCAGATCGGCCTGTTCTACTATATCCTGGCGGGTATCTCCGCCCTCTTCGCCTGTTTTCCGATGATCCATGTGGCGGTCGGGCTGATGGTGATGTTCGCGCCCGCGCGCCCGGGCGACCCCCATCCGATGGCTTTCGGAGCCATGTTCGTCGTGCTCGGCAGCATGTTCATCCTGCTCGGCTGGACCTATGCCTTCTTTCTCTTCCTGGCTGGCAAGAACCTGAAAGCCCGCACCCGTCCCACGCTGGTCACGGTGATGGCTTGCCTCAGCTGTATCAACATGCCCTTTGGCACGGCTCTGGGCATCTACACGCTGATCGAGATGAACAAGCCCGAGGTGCGCAACCTTTTCAAACAGCCGATTTAGCCGCGCTGCCGCAACTTGACCGCGACCGAGCCGATCGCGAGGCGGTCCCCCACGATTCCGACGGTCTGCCCGGCGGACGGCTCCATCGCGTAGGCGAGGCTTAACCGGCGACGGCAGTCTGCAGACCGCACTCGTGCGGGCTGTGACGATAGGGGTCCACCACCTGGACGCGGCCATAAAAACGCCCGTCCGGCAAGGTCTCCGTCAGCAGGGTGTGGCAGTCGGCGGCTTCGGCGCAGGCCACGTTGAGGGCGCTGGGGTATTCCAGGCCGTACTGGTCCTGAAGGCTCCAGGCCCGCTCGATGGTATCGCGCTCCACCCCGACCGGCTTCCACTTGAGCAACGCCCGCACGTCTTGACGGGCGGGATTGCGCTGGTAAAGCTCGTGCAGGACCTCGAGGGAGATCCGGCCGACGCGGGCGTTCCACAGTTCCGAGAGCCATTCCCGGGCCCACGCCTGGCGGCGTCCCTGGCCCTGGTCGCGAACCACGGCCAGCACGTCGGCGCACACGAAGAAGCGTCGCCTCAAGACAGATACTCCTTGCGGGCCTGCTCGTACTCGTCCTCGCCGAGCATCCGTTCCCGCACCAGCTCGTTGACCAGGCGGGACACGCTCGAACCACGCTCGGCCGCCCAGACGCGCGCCCAGCGCAACAGCTCTTCCTCCATGGTGATGGTCACATTCTTGCTGTCCACGAGTTTCGTGATTCCCCCCCGCGGGGTGAATTTCCTTCAATCCGGCTCTTCGGCCGTCACAGGGGTCGGTTTGGGAAGAGGCGAAAATTCACTCCATGCGCGGAGACCAGTATGGTAGCGACACACCGATCACATTGGAGATCCCTCGCCCCCAACTCGTGGTCGCCGCCACGATACTGGCTGCCATCGTCACGCTACTGGCTTGTTTCTGGGCCGTTCCTCTGGTGGTGGCCCTGGGCCTCTGGCTGGCGCGCTCTATCGCTCGCCGTGAGGAAGCGATCCGGCTCTGCCGGCACGACAGTGCCTCGGGTGACCGCTGTCCTCTCTGTTTCCGAAGGATTTGAGTCTGGCTCGGTAAGCTCTGGACATGCAAGTCCAGGCGGTCAAAGCCGACGTGATCGCGGCCCTGCGCGAGCGAGCCCGGCCGTTCGAGAACCATACGTCCAATCCGGCCAGCGGAGCCGCCTACAGGCAGCTGCGCGACCAGATCACGCTCCTCGAGGAGACGCCGGGCGAAACCGTGGGCGATGTCCAGAAGTGTCTTCTGACGGCCGCTCGCGAAGAGGAGCAGGCGCGTAACCGGAAGGCTCTCATCGCCGGAGGGCTGTTTCTGGGCCTGGCGACCAGCCTGATTGTCTGTGGCGGACCCTCGACGAATGGCTGGATTCAGGGGTTCAACGTCGGTGGCCTCATGGTCGGCGCGGGTTTCGCGCTGCGCGGTCTGCAGGACGAGGAGCAGCGTCGCCACCTGGTGAGCCAGGCCCGAAGTTTGGACAACCTGCAACCCGACAGCGCGGCCTCTTCGACGGGAAACTTGCGCGGCGTGCCCAGCGTCGCGCTGAGCGGGCCAGCCAGCTTGACCCAACTGCGCGACTTGCTCTCGGCCACGAGCGATTCCCTTCAGAGTATGCCCCAGCCCGAATTCGAGGCCGCCCGCAAACAGGTCCGGGACGATTTGAAGACTCTCCAGCCCTATGTCGGTCCTTCGCTGGCCGAAGCCCGCCAGCAGGCCGAGGCGAAGGGTGCCCGCTACGACAAGATTCTCAAGCTGGCGCCGTTCGGACTGGTCGGCGGTATCGGGTGCATCTGCGCCGAGAAGATCGCACCAGCCTTTCCCCTGGTCGGCGCCGGTCTCATCGTGGCGACGGCTGTGGCGACCTTCTCCAGCGCCTATCTGGGCTCGAAAGCCGCCGAGGCTCGCCAGACCCTGGACCGCTGGGAGCCTCAGCTGCAGGCCCTACGCGACATCGACTCGGCCGGCTCGGAAATGCGCGACTGGGGCAAAGAAAAGTCCGCCGGAGTCGTTCAGACCGAGCGCAGCGTGATGGTCGGAGGCGTCCGGATTCCCGTAAAAAAGCGCGATTAACCTTCGAAGGCCAGCAAGAAGGGCTGCTCCAGAGCCGAGCAAATCCAACGCAGGAAGCGCGCCGCGCTGGCTCCATCGATCAGACGGTGGTCATACGACAGGCTCAACGGCAGGATCAGGCGCGGTACGAACTGCGCACCGTCCCAAACCGGCTCCATCTTGCTGCGCGACACACCCAGGATAGCCGCCTCGGGGGGATTGACGATGGGTGAGAACGCCGTCCCGCCGATGCCCCCCAGGTTGGTGATCGTGATGCAAGCGCCCTGAAGCTCCTCCATCGAGGTCTTGCGGTCGCGAGCTTTGGCACCCAGAGCCTGCAACTCGGCGGAGAGCTCCATGATGTTCTTGCTGTCCACGTTCTTGACGACCGGAACGAGCAGGCCGCTGGGTGTGTCGACAGCGACTCCCACGTTGAAGAACTTCTTGTAGACGATCTCTTGAGTCTCCAGATCGAGGCTGGAGTTGAAGTCGGGGAAGCGTTTCAGCGCCGACGCCAGCACCTTCAAGAGGATCGCCGTTACGGTCAATTTCCCGCCGGCTTTTTCCGCTCGGGGGGACAATGATACGCGCAGCTTCTCGAGGTCGGTGATGTCGCACTGGTCATACTGGGTAACCTGGGGAATGGTCGTCCAGGCCAGGGTCATCTGCTCGGAGGTCTTCTTGCGCACGCCTTTCAGTGGCTCACGCGAGACCTCGCCCCAGCGACTGAAATCGGGCAGACTCACGCGCGGAGCGGCGACGGCGCCCGGAGAGCTCCCCACGGCGGTCACTGCGCCCGCCAGCATCTGCTTGGCGGTGCGCTTTACGTCTTCGGGTGAGATGCGGCCGTGCGGGCCAGTCCCCTTGACGCTGTTGATGTTGACCCCGATTTCTCGGGCCAGACGGCGCACCGACGGAGCCGCCGGAGCCGGCTTGCCAGAGCTCTCGGGCACGCTCTTCGAGGAGCCATTGGTATGCCTGGGTGGATCCTTCCGCGGGGACTCCATGGGGGTCTTGACGCCCTCCGCCGCTCGGGTGGTCTCGGCGGCCTTGACCGGGGCGGGAGCGGCCCTGGCCGGCGCCGGGGCCTCCTTCGCCGTGGCCTCCGGAGCCCTGGCCGCAGCCTTGCCACCATCTCCCCCGGCCACGGTCATCAGCGCCTGGCCGACCTTCACGCGGTCGCCCTGCTTGACCAGCACCTTCTCCACGGTGCCCTCGGCCTCGGCCGGAACCTCCACGGTCGCCTTGTCGGTTTCGAGCTCGACGACGGTGGTCTGAGCCGAAACCTTGTCGCCGGCCTTCACCAGCACGCGCAGAACGTCGGCTCCCTCGATATTGTCGCCCAGGTTGGGCAGCTTGACTTCAGTGGCCATCATCAACTCCTAGGAAATGAGCGGGTTGCGCTTTTTGGAAGAGATTTTCAGGTCTTTCATCGCCTTTTCGACCTTGGCCGCCTCGAGCTTGCCGTCGGCGGCCAGCGCCTGCAAAGTGGCCAGAACGATATGCCGGGCGTCGATTTCGAAAAAGTCGCGCAGCTCCTCGCGGGTCTCGCTGCGCCCGAATCCGTCGGTGCCCAGTGTGGTCAGGTTGGGGATCCATTTGGCCAGGGAGGCCGGGACGACCTTGAGGTAGTCGGAGGCCGCCACCACAGGTCCCTCCGCCCCTTTCAGCACCTGAGCCACGTAAGGCACCCGCGGCTTGGCGGTGGGATTGAGGCGGTTGTCCCGCTCGCAGTCCTGGGCATCGCGGTACAACTCCTTGTAGGACGTGGCGCTCCAGACATCCGCCGCCACCCCGTGCTCGGCCAGCATCTCCTGCGCCTGAAGCACTTGCTGCATGATCGGTCCGCTGCCGAAGAGCTGCGCTTTGAGCTTGCCCTTGGCGGCCTTCTTGAAGAGATAGAGCCCCTTCAGAATCCCTTCCTTGCTGCCTTCAGGCATGGGCGGGTGGATGTGGTTCTCGTTGGTTACGGTGAGGTAGTAGAAGATCGGTTCGTTCTCGACGTACATCCGCCGGATGCCGTCCTCGATGATCACGGCCAGCTCGAAGGCGAAGGCCGGGTCGTAGGCCAGCAGATTGGGCACCGGGTAGGCCAGCAAGTGGGAATTTCCATCCTGGTGCTGCAGGCCCTCGCCGTTGAGGGTGGTGCGGCCCGAAGTGGCGCCCAGCAGGAAGCCGCGGCAACGCATGTCGGCGGCGGCCCAGATCAGGTCGCCGATGCGCTGGAAGCCGAACATCGAGTAGAAGATGAAGAAGGGAATCGTGGGGATGCCGTGCGTGGAGTAGGCCGTGCCGGCGGCGATAAAGCTCGACATGGAGCCTGCCTCCGTAATTCCCTCCTCCAGAATCTGGCCGTCCAGCGATTCTTTGTAGTAAAGCAGGCTCGCGGCGTCGACCGGCTCGTAGACCTGGCCGACGCTCGAGTAGATACCCACGGCGCGGAACAGCGATTCCATGCCGAA
>JBDHVW010000018.1:0-102313 GCA_039809865.1 Vulcanimicrobiota bacterium | reverse complement strand
GGCTCGCGCGTCCGGGAGAGTTCACCTTGCGGGCGTTTCTGAACGGGCGGCTCTCCCTGGCCCAGGCCGAGTCGGTCGCGTCGCTCATTGCGGCCGAGAGCCGGGCCGAGTTGCTCTCGGCGGCGTCGGACCTGGGCGGTCGTTTCAGCTCCCAGGTCGAAGCGCTGCGTCAGGGGGTTCTGGACTGGTTGGCCCGACTCGAGGCCGAGCTTGACTTTGGCGACGAGGTGAGCGGTATGCCACTGGCCGAAAGCCAGTCGCAACTGGATGACTTGCGGGCGCGGGTGACGAGCTTGCTGTCCGGGGCCGAGGACGGGCGGTTGGGCGCGCGCGGGGTGCGCGTGGCCCTCATCGGCCCTCCGAATGTCGGCAAGTCCTCTCTGCTGAACGCACTGCTGGGCGAGGAGCGAGCTCTGGTCTCGGAGCACCCGGGCACGACCCGGGACCGACTGGAAGAATCGGTGCGAATGGGAGGGCGCACCTTCCGCCTGGTCGATACCGCCGGTCTGCGGTCCGCTGAGGACCCGGTGGAGCAAATGGGGATCGCTCTCTCTGAACGTGAGGCTCGAGAGGCGCAGCTCCGCGTGTTGGTTCTGGACCGGTCGGAGGCGCTGCCGGACGGAGACTACCTGCGCTACGCTCCTTCGCTGGTGATTCTCAACAAAGCCGACCTGCCGGAGGTCGTCAGTCTGCCCGATTGGGGTGTCCCAACCCTCAGTGTCAGCGCTTTGACGGGGGAGAATCTTCCCGAGCTGTTGGCGAGGTTGACCGAGCTGGCCGTGGGGCTTGGGGAATCCAGGAATTTTCTCACCGAGCGGCAACGTGCCGCGCTGTATGTGGTATCCTCTCATCTGAAGGCGGCCGGCGAGACTCTCGACGCCGGCCACTCGGCCGAGTTCCTCTGCCTCGACCTGCGCGCTGCCGCGCAAGCGCTGGGCGAGATTCTCGGGCTGGAGGTGAGCGAGGAGATTCTGGATAGAATTTTTTCCACGTTCTGCCTGGGAAAGTAGAAGGGGTTTCACGTGAAACGGGATGTGGTGATCGTGGGGGCGGGCCACGCGGGCTGCGAAGCGGCGCTCGCGGCCACCCGCATGGGTTTGAAGGTCGCCGTGCTGACGGCTTCGCTGACCCACGTTGCACGCATGCCTTGCAACCCCTCGATCGGCGGCCCGGCCAAAGCACACCTCGTGCGCGAGGTCGATGCCCTCGGCGGCGAAATGGCCCGGGTCATCGACCGGACGCACCTGCACATCCGCATGCTGAATACCGGCAAGGGACCCGCCGTACAGGCGTTGCGAGCCCAGGCTGACCGACCCGCCTACTCGGCGACGATGCACGAGGTGCTGGCTTCGCAGGAGGGAGTGACCCTGGTTCAGGATCTGGCTCTGGAGCTCATCGTGTCCGACGGCCGGGTCGTCGGGCTCCTGGGCTCGTCCGGGACCGAGTATCGCTGCTCCGCTCTGGTCCTGACCACGGGAACGTTCCTGGGCGGACAGATCCATATGGGCGCGGTTTCGTTTGCCGGCGGGCGCTCAGGCGAGCCGCCGGCGCTGGGGCTCACCGCCTCTCTGCGCGCGTTCGGCCTCGAGATGGGTCGCCTGAAGACCGGAACCACCCCGCGAATCCACCGGGATTCTATCGATTTCTCTCGGATGGAGCCCCAGCCGCCCAGCTCGATTCCGCTGGTTTTCTCAGAGCTTTCGCCCCGCGTGTTGCCTGCGCGTCAATTGGACTGCTACCTGACGCGGACGACCCCGGCCACGCGCGAGGCGATCCTGTCTAACCTGGATCGGTCGCCGCTCTTCGGCGGGCAGATCCAGGGCACCGGTCCTCGCTACTGCCCGTCGATCGAGGACAAGTTCGTGCGATTTCCCGAGCGCGAATCCCACCAGGTCTTCGTGGAGCCCGAAGGCTTCGACACGCCCGAGGTCTATCTGCAGGGCGTGTCCACCAGTCTTCCCCTGGACGTGCAGCGCGCGATCGTGCGCTCGCTGCCCGGTCTCGAGCAGGCCGAGATCATTCGTCCGGGTTATGCGGTCGAGTACGATTACGTGCTGCCGACCCAGCTCTCTCCCACCCTGGAGGTTCGCTCGCTTCCCGGTCTGTTTCTGGCCGGTCAGATCAACGGAACCTCGGGTTACGAGGAGGCGGCGGCCCAGGGGATCCTGGCCGGCATCAACGCGGCTCTGCGGGCCGGGGGCGGTTCTCCCGTGGTTATCGGCCGCGACCAGGGCTACCTGGGTGTGCTGGCCGACGACCTGGTCTGCCGCGGCACTTCGGAGCCTTATCGTATGCACACCTCGCGGGCCGAGTATCGGCTGCTCCTGCGCCAGGACAACGCCGATCAGCGCCTGACGCCGTTGGGTCGCCAGGTCGGGCTGGTTTGCGCGGCTCGTTGGGCCCGGTATGAGGCCAAGATGGCTGCGGTCGCCGAAGAGCGAGCGCGGTTGTCCTCGGGCCGGGTCTCCGGGCACGACGTGGCGGCCCTGGGGGAGTGGATGGGCCAGTCGGTCTCCGCCGGTCAGCGGTTCGAGGAGCTGGTGGCGCGTCCCGATTTCTCGCTGGCCCGGTTCCGATCGTTTCAGGGCCTGCCTGAGCTGGACGCCGACGTGGTCGAGCAGGTGGAGATCGGTTTGCGCTACGCGGGGTATCTGCGACGCCAGCAAATGGAGATCGACCGGGTGGCCCGGCTGGAGACCCGGTCCCTGCCTGAGGACCTCGACTACCGCTCGATCCGCAGTCTCTCGACCGAGGCCCGCGAGAAGCTGGCGGCCGTGCGTCCGCTGACCCTGGGCCAGGCCTCGCGCGTGCCCGGTATCACTCCCTCGGACGTGTCCCTGCTGCTCGTCTGCCTGCAGCCATCATGAGGGATCAGCTGGTCGCCGGGCTGTCGGCACTGGGTATCTCGTTGGATCCGTCCATCCAGGACTCGCTGCTCCAGTATCGGGCCCTGGTCGAAGCCTCTCCCATCGGGCTGACCGGTCTCAAGGATCCGGTTGACCAGTTGCGTGAGCTCGTGGTCGATTCGCTGGGGGCGGCCTCGGTCTTGCCCTCCGGCCTGATCGTCGACCTGGGGACCGGCGGGGGCGTCCCCGGCATCCCGCTGGCTCTGGCCCGCCCCGACACCCACTGGGTGCTGATCGAGTCCAACCAGCGGAAGGCGGGGTTCGTGCGCTCGGTGCTGGAGCCACTGGGCCTCTCGTCGCGCGTGACCGTTTTAAGCGAGCGGGCCGAGACGCTGGGCCAGGACCCCCGCTACCGCGATCAGGCTCAGGCCTGCGTGGCCAAAGCCCTGGCGCTGCTGCCCGTCTTGATCGAGCTTGGCCTGCCATTCCTGGAGCGCGGGGGTGTGCTGTATGCCTTCAAGGGACCGGCCGCTCCGGAAGAAGAGGCTGCGAGCAAGCTGGCCTTGTTCGAGCTGAAAGGGGCTCTCGAGGACCGGCTCTCCTACGAGTTGGAGGGACGCACCCGCTATCTTTGCCGGGTGCGCAAGACGGCCCCGACGCCGAAGAAGTATCCGCGCCGGCCGGGGATTCCAGCGCACGAGCCACTGGGGTAGGGAGGGCCGACGCGGAAACTCAGGGTGCTGAATCGGCCCCGAAGAGCGCCGTCCACCACAAGCGTCGCAGCGCGTCCGCCCCCTGCACACCAGGCTCGATGTCGAACGAATAGTACTCGTTCATGTGGCCGAGGAAGGCCCCGTGGATGTCGATCAGGGTGGCTCCGCGGGATTTGGCCACCGCGGCCAACATGGCATTGTAGACGGGCAGTCGGTCGACGGCCGGCGCGAACCACTCGTAGCCGCTGCCGAGGACCCCCGACCCATCGGTCGGGTCATAGATGTTGCCCATCAGTACGGTCGGATTCGAGTAGCACGCCAACAGGTCGAGGGCCTGCAGCAACCGATCCCTCACGACCTCCGCATTCTCCCCTGCCTTCTGCCGCAGGGCCCCGATGAGGTCGTTCCCGCCCATCGTGAGCGTCACCAGCACCTTGCCGTCACAAGCGGGCAGGTCCAGCATGGTCTTCTGGAGTCCGTGCGAATCGAGCCCATTGCGCGCGCGAAAGGCAAGTTTGCAGCCCGGGCAGCGCGTCCAGAGGTCACGTCCCTGGAAATCCGGCCACCGCTTCGAATTGTTTCGATACAGTAACGAGGCTGCCCCGAGGCCCGGGCCTGCATAGTCATCGATGCTCATGCTGTCGCCCAGTGCGAGATACAGGGCGTAGCTCAAAAGTGCGTTCCGAGGTCGGCCAGGGCGGAGGTGACCGCGCCGGCACTCTGGTAACGGTTCTTCGGGTCCTTTTCGAGCAACTTGAGCAGGATGGTCCACATTCCCGGCGGGATGTCGAGGTCCGGGTGGGGGTCGGGAACCTTCGCCTTCCGGTGCATCCGCAGGACGTCCACGGGGGAGGTCGCCACGAAAGGCGGGTGACCATGCAACATCTCGAAAAAGACGCAGCCCAGGCTGTACAGGTCGGAGCGCGAGTCGGCCGAGCGGGGATCGTCGATGCGCTCGGGGGCGAGGTACTCCGGGGTGCCCAGGGTCAGACCCTTGGTGCGCTTGTGCGTGATGCGCGATTGCACGGTGGAGATGCCGAAGTCCATCACTTTGACGGTCTTGCGGTTGGTCACGAAGATGTTGCGCGGGGAGATGTCCCGGTGGTTCACGCCGCGATGGTGGGCCCACTCGAGCGCGTCCGCGATGCTGCGGGCGATGCGGGCGGCCTCGACGGGAGGGAGCCTGCCTTTGCTGCGGATGATCGAGCGCAGGTCCTGCCCCTCGAGGTATTCCATGATGAAGTAGGGGATCTTTTTGTGAGTCCCGGCCTTGTATTGACCGACCTCGAGGACCGCGACGATGCTCGGGTGGCGCAGGGTTTCGCCGATCGAAGCCTCGCGATGGAAGGTAGCCACGAACTCTTTGGACGACAGATGGTCGGCGTGCGGGATCTTGGCCGCCACGTGGTGGCCTTCGTCGTCGGTGGCGTGATAGACCGTGGCCGTACCCCCGTCGGCGATGATGTCGCCCAGGACGTACTTGCCCAGCTTGTTGCGAGGAGGCAGCGGAGCTCGTTGCGGGGGAGCGTCGGGATCCTCGGGAGCCGCCTTGCCGCGGCGCCCGAGCCAGGCCAATCCACCGGCCAGGGCGGCCACCCCCACAGCGATCCCGACGTAGAGTTCGTTCAGGAGGCGGTCTCCCGACTGGCCTCGATTTCGGCTTGCGTCGGACCGATCAGCATCGGTTCGGTCAGGTCCACGCGCAGCGTCCGCTCGATGAGCTTGATCGTCAGGTTGGGCAGGATCTCCACCTCGTCACCGACCGAGAGGACGACCTCCTCGCCGGCTTTGACCTCCTGGCCTTTCAGGCGGGCCGGAGAATCCTTGTGCTGGTGCCGATAGTAGACCTTTTCGGTATCGACCCGAATCGTGGCGTGGCTCGGACTCAGGCGCCGGTCGTCGATCCGGAGATCGGATTCCGTGCGGTAGCCCAGCACGTTCTCCTGGCGCAAGAGAGGCATCTCCTGGTCCTGGAACTGGATGGACAGCTTGTCCACCAGATTCTGGATGGGAGCGTTCTCGTAGCGCACCACCGTGCGGCCCAGGACGAAACGGTCACCGCCGACGCCATAAGATTCCTCGCCCGGGGTCAACAGATCCCAGTTGTGCGTGATCCGGTTGACTTCGTCCGAGTTGCGCACCAACAAACGGTCTTTTTCGAAATCGATCTCCAGCCGCCCGGCCTGCTTGTCCGGCAGCTCGATCAGAGAGCCCGCTTTGCCGACGGAGAGCGGCGCGCTGAGCTTGTCGGGCCGGATCCATGCGTGCGAGCCGCGCAGCGCACCCGACAGCACACGGATCTGGTGCGGCTCCTGGCCCTGGAAGACCGGGTCCTGGTCGGGGTGGAGCTGGGGGATCAGGGGGTTGATGGACGCGATGTCCCCCTGCGTTTGGAGCACCTCCGAGCATTCTCCCGCGCGCACGGTGTCGCAGACCAGGAAAACCACCTGTCCACAGATGAGCAGGTCGTTCTTCTTCAGGGCAAAATGCGCGTCGGTGCCGACCACCCACTCCATCGTGACGGCGTCCTCCTGGCGCAGGACCAGGGGGCGCTGGCCGCGCTTGGACTCGATGTGCAACTCGTCGCCTTTGTGCAAGACCGTGGCGCGCACGTCACCCGTACCCGCCACGTAGACTCCCGGCCGGGTCGTGCTCTCCGTGGGAGGCTCGCACAAGAGCATGATGGTGTAATTGAGGGGAAACATGCTGCCCGGATTGGGCCCGAGCACCTCAACCAGGTAGGAGCCGCTATCGGGGATGAAAGCCGACTCCTCTTCTTCTTTGGGCGTCTCGCTGGGGGCCACGGCCCGGACTTCGAGGACCAGCAATCCGAGCTTGATCTTGTCCCCGGCCTGCAACAGGTGGGGGGCGTCCATGTCGGTGCCGTTCAAGATGGTGTGGTTGGTGCGGGAGCGGTGGATGAGCTGGAAGCGATGCTTGCGGGCATCCCATTCCAGAACGGCGTGCACGCGGCTGACGGTGGGCTCGGGAAAGGCCAGCACGCCCGGCTGAACCTCGTCGCCGGCATCCTGACGTCCTAGCGTGATGCGGTTGCGATTGAGGTAATGGCGGGCACCCTGTCCGCCACCCTCCAGCACGACCAGCTCAAAACGTGAATCTAACGCCTCATCCATGGTGGCCCTCCTCCGGGTCCTGATGTTCCTACCTTCCGCCGCGGTTTCCTGCCCTTCCCCACGGAGGGTTGCTGAAGGGAATTCAAGGGAGCTGGAGAAAGTTTCACGTGAAACGCCCCCCTCGAGTGCGGCCCCCTGTGCGTCGCACCTGAGCTCGTGTCCGCGCCGGGCGCGGCCGCGTCTCATCGGGGCGCCTGCGCGCGTAGCAGAGCTGGCGTGCAGAGGAGGAGGCATTATGGCCAAAATCGTTGCGATCACGAACCAGAAAGGCGGGGTCGGCAAGTCCACCACCGCGGTCAACCTGGGAGCCGCCCTGTCTCGGCTCGATCGCCGTGTGCTCGTGGTGGACGTCGACCCCCAGGGCAATACCACCAGCGGGCTGGGGATCAGCAAGAACTCCCTGAACCGCTGTATCTATGATGTGCTGCTGGACCAATGCCCGGCCAGGCAGGCGATTAAATCGCTCGAGGACGGTCCCGACGTGCTGCCGGCCACCCTGCGCCTGGCGGGCGCCGAGATCGAGATGGTCTCGGTGGTGGCTCGCGAGCAGAGACTGGCGAAAGCCCTGCAGAGCGTGGCGGACGACTACGACTACATCTTGCTCGATTGCCCTCCCTCGCTGGGCATTCTGACGATGAACGCCCTCTCGGCCGCCGGAGAGGTGCTGGTGCCGATTCAGTGCGAGTTCTACGCGCTGGAGGGCATCACGCAGCTGATGAACGTGGTCGAGATGGTGCGCACACACGTCAACCCCGAGCTCAAGATCGGGGGCGTGCTCCTGACGATGCATGATGGTCGGCTCAACCTCTCCGAGCAGGTTGGCGACGAGGTTCGCCGGCACTTCGGGGAGCGCGTCTTCGCCACCATCATTCCCCGCAACGTCAAGCTGGCCGAAGCGCCCAGCTTCGGAAAATCGGTGTTGGACTACGATTACTCGTCGCGAGGGGCGCAGGCCTATCTCGAATTAGCTCAGGAGGTGTTGGATCGTGAAAAAGCAAGCCCTCGGGCGCGGCTTGTCAGCGCTCTTGCAGGATAGCCAGGAGACTCTACCGGCTCAAAATCAAACGGGCGTCACCGAGATTCCCCTGGAGTCGTTGCGGGAGAACCCTCTCCAGCCGCGGCGCCGGTTCGATCAAGAGAAGCTCGAGGAACTGGCCGCTTCGATCCAGGAATACGGTGTGGTTCAGCCCGTCGTGGTGACCCGCGAGGGGGATGGCTACCGGCTCGTGGTCGGCGAACGCCGCTGTCGCGCCGCCCGCCTGGCCGGTTTAACGAGCATTCCGGCTCTCATCCGCGAGCTGGCCGGTCCCCGGTTGCTCGAGGTGGCCCTGATCGAGAACATCCAGCGCGACGACCTCAACCCGATCGAGGAGGCGCAGGCCTACTCCTTTCTCTTGCGCGAGCACGAGTGGACCCAGGAGGAGCTGGCCTCGCGGCTCGGTCGCTCCCGGCCCGCCGTGACGAACGCTCTGCGCTTGCTGGCCTTGCCCGATCCGATCAAGCTCGATCTCGAAGAGGGCGTTCTGAGCTCGGGCCACGCCCGCACCGTCCTGTCGCTCGACTCCGAGCACAAGCAGCTGGAGGCCTGGTCCACGATGCGCAAGTCCGGCTGCTCGGTTCGCCAGGCCGAGGCGCTGGTGGCCAACTGGGCTCGACCCCTGCGGGCCGTGCGCAAGAAGGACCTGGCGCCGGATTGGATGGAGATTCAGTCCCATCTCGAGCACAAGCTCGGCAGCGTGGTGCGGATCCGCCCCAAAGCCAAAGGCAAGGGTCACATTGAGCTGGCCTACTCAAATTCGGACGAGCTGGAGCGCCTCGTGGAGCTCTTGATCTACCTGGGCGAGCGGCTCGATCCTCCGGCTCGCGCAGCGATGATGTAGAGCGGGAATTCCGGCCTTTATGGCCAAGACGAGAAGACGATGTCTTCCGTTTCCCTGTTTCGCAAGTGGCGCTCGCAACGGTTTGGTGACCTGGTCGGCCAGGAGGCCGTGGTCCAGACCCTTCGTAACGTTCTGGCCGGGGGCTCTCCGGCGCGGGCCTACTTGTTCTGTGGCCCGCGCGGCACGGGCAAGACCAGTTCGGCCCGCATCTTCGCCAAAGCCCTGAATTGCGAGCGGGGGCCGAGCTACGAGCCCTGCAACGAGTGCAGCCTGTGTCGTCAGATCACCGACGGCTCTTGCCTGGACGTGCTCGAAATCGACGCCGCATCGCATACCCAGGTTGAGAAAATCCGCGACTTCATCGTGGATAAGGTTCATTTTGCGCCCGTCAACGCGCGCTTCAAAGTCTATATCATCGACGAGGTGCACAAGCTGAGCGGGGCTTCCTTCAACGCCCTCCTCAAGACGCTCGAGGAGCCGCCGTCGCACGTGGTCTTCATCCTGGCCACCACGCATCCCCACGAGGTGCTGCCGACCATCCTCTCGCGCTGCCAGCGCTATGATTTCCGCGCTTTTCCCCTGGGCCAGATTCGCCAGCACGTTCAGGAAATTGCCCGCGTCGAAGGCATCGAGCTGGACGCGGACGCCGCCAACCTGGTCGCGCGCGCGGCCGATGGCTCCATGCGCGATGCTCTGGTCTTTCTGGAGCAGTGCGTGGCTTATGCCGGTGGCTCGATCACCGGCAGCCAGGCTGAATCCATTCTCGGTCTGGTCGGCGTGGAGCAGATGGAGCGTTTGACGCTGGCCCTGAGCACCGCCCAGGCCGGGGCCGCCCTCGACCTGCTGCGCGCGCTGGCCGAGCGTGGCCTTGATCTAAAGCGTCTGCTGTTCTCGCTGCAGGACGTGCTGCGCACCGTTCTCTTGCTGCAGGCCGGCGCCCGCGATCAGGGCCTCGACCAGCGCCTCGAGCACGAGCGCGAGACTCTCGAGCGCCTGGCCGGCAAGCTGGGCCGGAGCCAGGTCATGGCGTGGCTGCGCCTGACGCTGGAGATGGCCGAGCAGTCGCGCGAGTTTTCCGACCTGTTGATGCTGTGGGAGCTTTATCTGGTGCGAATGGCCTGTCCCGAGCTCGACAGCGGCACGGAGGCATTGCTGGCGCGAGTGGAGCGGCTCGAGCGCGGTGCTCCAGGTGGCCCGGTAGAGCCAACTGCAGCCCGGCCGGGTCCGGCCGCGGCGGATCCGACTGCGCGCCCGGCGCGGGAGGCCGCTGTTGCGACGGCGCCTCCCAGGGACGCCGCCGACGCGGCCCGTGCTGCCGTCAAAGCCGCCGATCCCGCGCCTCCCAGGGACGCCGCCGACGCGGCCCGCGCTGCCGTCAAAGCCGCCGATCCCGCGCCTCCCAGGGACGCCGCCGACGCGGCCCGCGCCGCCGTTCCGGCTCCTCCGATGGACGCCGCCGAGGCGGCCCGTGCTGCCGTCAAAGCCGCGGATTCGTCGCCCCTCCGGGAGTCGGCCGCGAGGGGCCCCGAGCCCCCGACCCTGCCCCCCGAAATCGACGCGGCTGAGGCTGCTCGCGCTGCCGTCAGGGCCTTCGCGGCCTCGCCCGAGGCGACCGCGCTCGACGCGGCCGAGGCCGCTCGCGCGGCGGTCAAAGCCATGGCGTCCCAGGAGAGGGAGACCACCCTGGATGCGGCCGACCTGGCCCGCTCCATCGTCCGGGGCGAGCGGGAGCGCGAGCCGAGCATCGAAATTCCCGAGCCCAGCTATGAAGAGGCCCCCCGCGAGCGCCCCGCCCTGCAGGGATCGCAGGCCCCGCTCGCGGAAAGCCCAAAACAGATCACGGCTCTGACCGAGTTCAGTCCCAAGGCCTTCTGGAAGCAATTCCTCCTGGCCATCCGCGAGCGCGACTTCAAGGTCTTCCAGATCTTGAAGGACGTTCGGGTGCTGGAAGTCAGCCATCGCCTGGTGCTTGGCATGGTCGAGGAATTCTACCACGGCTGGAACCGCGAGCAACTGGAGAAATCGCGCCCGATGCTCGAGAAACTGGCCCAGGAGCTGAAGGGAGAGCCGGTGGCGATCGAGTGCGTGTTGCTCGGTGGCCCGGGACGGGTCGAGCCCAAGGAAGAACACGAGCATTTTGTCCAAAAGGCGCGCCGGATCATCCCCGGCGAGATCATGCCTGACGGAGGATAGACAACCATGTCCGATTCGAGGAAAGTTCTGGTCGTCGACGACGATGAGCATATCCAGCGTTCGCTGGAGCAGTATCTGCAGCTCGAGGAGTTCGAGGTTCGCACGGCCTCGGGCGGCGCCGAGGCCCTCGGCATCATCGAGGAGTTCAAGCCCGATCTCGTTTTGCTCGACGTGATGATGCCGGAGATGGATGGCTTCGAGGTGCTGGAGAACCTGCGCCGAAAGCCTGAGACAGAAAAGCTTCCGGTCATCATGCTGACGGCCCGCGACCAGCACGGCGACGTTCTGAAGGGCTACCAGATGGGAGTCAGCTCCTACATGGTGAAGCCGTTCAATCTGGACGAGCTGGTGGAAGTCATCAACCAGGTCTTCGCTGAGGCTTAAGGAGTAAACACGATGCAACGCCAGATCATGAAAAAGATGCAGAAGATGCAGGCCAAGCTGCAGAACTCGATGGGCCAGATTGGGCAGATGCAAGAGGAGCTCGAGGCCGCCGAGGTGGAGGGCAGCGCCGGGCAAGGCATGGTCGTCGTGCGCGCCAACGGCCAGCAACAGATTCTGTCCGTCAAGATCAAGAAAGAAGCTGTCGATCCGGACGACGTCGAGATGCTGGAAGACCTGGTTTTTGCCGCCGTGAAGGATGCTCTGGATAAAGCTCGCGAGCTGTCCCAGAGCAAGATGTCCCAGCTGACTGCCGGGCTGCCCCTGCCTCCGGGCCTCTTCTAAACGAGTGTACGAGTATCCGGAGCCGCTCGAGCGCCTGGTGGAGGCGCTGCTCCGGCTCCCCACCGTGGGCCCCAAGACGGCCTCGCGCTTGGCGTTTCACCTTCTGAAAGCCCCCCTCGAGGAAGTGAATGCGCTGGCCAGTGCGGTGGGCGAGCTTCGCAGCAAGATGCGCACCTGCGAGCTCTGCGGCAACTATTCCGATCAGCCCGCCTGCGCCGTCTGCCGGGACGAGCGCCGCGATGGCAGTCTGCTTTGCGTAGTGGGGGAAGCGCGCGACATCGCCGCGCTGGAGCGCACGGGAGAATACCGGGGCCGCTATCACGTGCTGGGAGGCTTGATCTCCCCGATGGACGGCATCGGTCCGGATCAGCTGAGCATCAAAAAGCTCCTCGAACGGCTCGAAGGGGAGTCGATCGAGGAGCTGATTCTGGCCACCAACCCGACCGTGTCAGGCGAGGCTACCAGCCTTTACCTGCAGCGACTGCTGCAGATTCGGCCGGACTTGAAGGTGACGCGTCTGGCCCAGGGCCTGCCGATGGGGGCCGACCTGGAGTATGCCGACGAGCTCACGCTCGGCCGGGCCCTCCAGGGCCGCTCTCGCATCTAGGCCCCCAGCCTACTTGGTCTCGCTCGTGCGAGTGTCCTTGTCGCCGCCGCCCTGCTTGGCTTTCTTGATCTTGATGGCGGCGTACTGGCTGTCGGGCTGAATCTTCTTGGCCGCTTCGTAGGCCGTGATGGCCTCGGGGAAGCGGTTCAGCTTCATGTAACAGTCGCCCAGCAGGCAGGCCGAGTCGTAACCCATCGTGATTCCGGCGGGGTCGAGCTCCAGCGCTTTCAGCAGGTTGGCCACGGCCTGGTCGTACTGGCCCAGGTCGAAGTAGCTCGAGCCGGTGTAGTAATAGCCATCCGGGTAGTTAGGCAGCTCGGCGTTGATGCGCTGGAACAGCTGCAGGGCGTCCTCGGGCTTCTTCTCGTCCACCAGCAGGATGTTGCCCAGCTGCTCCATCGCCATCGTGTCGTGCGGGTTCAGGCGCAGCGCTTTGATGAAGTAGCCCTTGGCACGGGGCATCATGCGCTTCTGGAAGTAGACCAGGCCCATGCCGCAGTGGGCCATCGGCTGGTTGGGGTCGTCCTTCAGAGCCTGCTTGAACTCGGAGAGGGCCTCTTCGAGGACGTTCGGCATGATGCGGCCGCGCAGGAAGTAGGCCATGCCCAGGTGCGACTGCAGCACCGGCGAGTCGCCGCCGGAGACGGCCTGTTGCTCGATCTTGTTGATCACGCCGTTGATGTCGCGCTTGTGAAAGTAGGCGTCCAGATAGAAGGCCATGGCCATCGTGTTCTGGGGGTCCTGGGCCAGAATGGCCTCGAACCCGGTGATCGCGTCATCCCATTTCTGGGCGAAGAAGGCGCCCACGGGCCCTTCCATGCTGGGGTTGGCGTTCTGATCGGCACGCGCCGGGATCAAGAGAGCGAGCATGAGCAGGCCTAAAGCCAGCCAGCGGTTAGTTTTCACGGTTGAATCAGCTCCAAGTTTCGGCTTAGAAAGGTTTCGGTCCGGCGAATCCTAACCCTTTACAGCCCCTTGCGTCAAACCCTGAACCAAAAATCTTTGTAAACCGAGGAACATCACCAGGATCGGTAAGCTTCCCAGCATCGACGCGGCGGCAAAGAGCGTCCAGTTGGTTGAAAAATTTCCCGAGACGAACCCCTGCATCCCCACCGCCAGCGTGTAGCGCTGCTCGTCGAAGAGCAACACCGAGGGGAAGATGAAGTCGGAGTAGGGGGCGATGAAGTTGAAGACGGCCACCACCGTCAGGACCGGCCCCATCAGGGGCAGGATGATCTGCAGGAAGGTCTGGGTGGGGGTGGCCCCGTCGATGGTGGCCGCCTCCTCGAGCTCGCGCGGCAGCGAGTCGACGTAGCCCTTGATCATCCACGAGTTGAAGGGGATGCCGGCGCCGATGTAGACCAGCGCCAGACCGGTCAGACTATTCAGGAGTCCCATCGTGGTGAGCAGGCGGAAGACGGCCACCATACTCATGGCGGCCGGGAACATCTGCAGCAAGATCATCACCAGCAGGCCGTTCTTGCGGCCGTAAAAGCGGAACCGTGAGAAGGCGTAACCCGCCAGGGTGGTGACCAGCAGCGCGATCGCGGTGGAGAGGAAGCTGACCAGCAGCGTGTTGCCCATCCAGGAAAGGAAAGGCGTGTTGGTCAGGAGGTTCTGGTAGTTGTCCAGCGTCCAGTCGGAGAGCGGCGGCACCAGGTTGCGCGAGACCAGGGTGGCGTTGCGGTTGATGGAGGCGAAGAAGACCAGCACGGCGGGCATGAGCACCCCCGCCAGCGCCAGGGTGAGCGCGATCTGCCAGACGGCGATGTTCAGCTTGCTCGAGCGCATCAGTCGTCGTACGCCCCCGTGAGGCGGAAATTGACACCCGACAGGCTGGCCACGATCAGGAAGATGATGATCGCATAGGCACAGGCCATGCCGTACTGGTAGAGACCGAAGGCGAGCTTGTAGGAGTAAGTGATCAAGATGTCGGTGGCGCCGGCGGCGCTGCCCTTCACGGCCGGCCCGCCCTTGGTGAGCAGATAGATGGCGGTAAACTGGTTGAAGTTAAAGGCAAAGCTCGAGATCAGCACCGGCAGCATCGCCGAGCGGATCATCGGCAAGGTGATGTTGAAGAACTGTTTGGTGGCGGGCGCCCCATCCACCGAGGCCGATTCGTAGAGCTCTTTGGGAATGGATTGGAGCGCTCCCAGGCAGACCGTCATCATGAACGGGAAGCCGAGCCAGACGTTGACCACCAGCACCGAGATCTTGGCCCAGAACGGGTCGTCCAGCCAGCGGATGTTCAGGCCTGTGAGCACGTTGATGGCGCCCTCGTTGGAGTTCAGCAAGCCCTGCCACATCAAGACCGAGATGAAGGCCGGAATGGCCCAGGGCACGATGAAGAGCGTCCGATACAGGTTGCGGAAGCGGATCTCGGGCTTGTTCAGCCCCATCGCCAGGAAGAGACCCATGCCGATGCTCAGCACGACCGAGCCGCCCGCCCAGACGAGCGTCCAGGCCAGCACGCGGGCGAACTCGCGCACCTCGTCTCCGCTCAAGATGGTGATGAAATTGCGCAGACCCACGAAACGGAAATCTTGATAATGGTAGAGCGAGAAGTTCGTGAACGCCAGGTAGACGCTGTAGAGATTGGGCAACAGCGAGAGCACCGACATCAAGATGAGTGCCGGTGCGATGTAGGCGTATGGCAACAGCGGGCGGCTCTTCATTCCATCATCTGCTTGATGCGCTTGGAGACGCGCTCCCGGGTCAGTCGGAGCTGATCGCCCGCGGGCTCGCCCTTGGTAATCAGCTCGACGGCCTGACTCATGTCTTCCCACACGGCGCTCACCGCCGGGTGATTCGGCATCGGCACCCCAAAGTCCACGACCCGGGCAAAAGCCAGCAAATCGGGCCCCACCACGGGATCCTTGCCGGCGCGGGCCAGCGCCTCCAGGCTGGCCGGGGGGCGCCCCGAGGCCAGCGCGATCTGCTCCTGGCTCTCGGGGAGAGCCAGGAACTTCATGAAGGCGACGGCCGGTTCGCGCGCCACGGCACGATTGTTGAGCATGACGCCCTCGACCGTGACCAGGCAGGGTGCCGGCTGATCAGCCACTCCCGGAACCGGCTCGATCACGTAGGGCACTTTGGCCGTGCGCAGCTCCTTGAGGAACCAGGGGCCGTTCAGGATCATTCCGGCCCGGCCCTCCAGGTAGAGGCTGCGGGCCAGGTCGTTGGAGGCGTCGGGGGGCATCACGTTCTCGGCGGTCAGGCGGCGCAGATACTCGCCCGCTTTGACGGCGCCCGGGTTGTCCAGGCCCAGATTGGCCGGGTCAAGCTTGCCGTCCGGCGTGGTGCCAAAGAGATAGGCCCCCTCGGTGGCAAAGAACGGCCACGAGAAGTAGAGGTCCTTCAATCCATAGTAGAAGCCGTAATGGTCACCGACCTGGGCCTGCTTAGCCAGACTGATCAGCTCCTCCAGGTTGTGGGGAGAGGTGGCCACCAGTTGGGGATTGCGGATGAGCGCCACGCACTGGGCCACCAGGGGAACGGCATAGAGCTGCCCTTCGAAGGTCATGGCGGTGAGCGTGACCGGCATGAAATCTTTGGGCTGAGCAACCACCCCGGCCGGAACGGGCTCGATCATCCCGGCCGTCCTCAGCACGCCGACCCAGTCCTGGGGGCCGATCAGGAGGTCCGGGCCCTGTCCGGCCGGGGCGGCGATCAGGTACTTGTTTTGCAGGCTCTGGAAGGGAACCTTGACGATGCGGACCCTTTTGCCCGACTGGCGCGAGAAGTCATCGGCCAGTTTGATCAAGGTGGGCAGCTCGTTTTCGAAGCCGGTCCACAACACCACCTCGTCGGGGCTCCGTTGCACGCTCTGGCAACCGGGAGCTACGGCCAGGCAGCAGAACAGCACCGTGAGCAGAGCCAGGGAACGCATGGCAATGGGCTTTCCAGCTTATGAGAGGGGATCCCTCCGCAGGAATTTAGCTCAAGCTTTTAGAACCGGGGGCCGTGGCTTTCTCGCCAGAGGTACTGGGTCAGGCGGAAGTGGTGCTGTTGCAAGGAATGGAGCAGGCCGCCGTACTCGCCTATACCCCGGGCGAAACTCCCATCACGCTGGCCGCGGTCAACCACAAAGAGGTGGAAGAGCTGCTCTGGTGCGCTCAGGAGATGAACCTTCCCCTGGTCGATCTCCCTCCCACCGAAGACGTCGAGCTGGCCAAGTTCCCGGTAAAGGAAGAGATTCCCGAGTCCGCCTACCGCGTGGTGGCGCAGTGTCTGGCTCTCATCCAGCGCGCCCGTCCCGGCCCGACGCCGGTGCGACTGGTCAAGTCGGTCGGCAAGCCCCCGGCTTCGCTCAAGAAGCGTCTCGCGGTCAAGGTCGATCAGATCCTGGCTCAGCTCGAGGTCGCCCGGGTCACGGTTTTGTTGCGCGAGGAGCCCGAGGGTTTCAAGGAGCTGTTGCACTCGCTCGCGCCTCGACTGGAGCTGGAGCTGGGAATCATCTTGAGCGATATCGCCGTGGCGATCGACCCCGGCCTCGAGCCCAACCAGTATCGGGTGGCCCTGCGCGACGTGCCCGTCTCGCAGGGCGAGTTCGAAGACCTGGACATGCTGGCGCGCGACATCGCCCGCACCGTCGAGCAGAACGCCTGGCGCCTGCTGGGTTATCGCGAGACCGAAGCCTTGCTGGATAATCTGCGCAAAAGCCACGGGGGGCTCGTGAAGGAGCTCTTCCCCAACCGGTTTTCGCTCACCAGCCTGCGCGTGATCCTGCGCAACCTGCTGCGCGAGGGCATCTCCATCCGCGACCTGGTCTCCATTCTGGAGGCGCTGGTCGAGGTGAGGGGGCACTCGCAGGACCCCGATCAGCTGACGGAATACGTCCGGGCCAGCTTCTCCCACTTTCTGTGCGCCAAGTTCAGCGATCCCAACGGTATTCTGCACGCGCTGATCCTCGAGCCGAGCGCGGAGCGGTCTGTCCTGTCCGGGCTGCGTGAGTCGAGCTCGGCGCTCTGGCTGGATCTCGACCTCGACACCAGCCTGAAGATTCTCACCTCGGTCTCCCGTGGACTGCAGCGAGCCAGTGAGGCCGGCGTGCCCGTGGTGGTGCTCTGCTCGCCCCGTCCCCGGCGCTTCCTGCGCCGCCTGCTGGAGCCGTCCTTCCCCATGGTCGCCGTGCTGGCTTACAGCGAGGTGGCGCCCCTGGCTGAAGTGCGCACCTTCGGCTTGATCGGAACCTAGCGTGGCTGTCCAACGTTACCAGCGCAACCAGAAGGTCTTCGTGCTGATCCCCAGCGACGTCAATCGCGATCTGGCCATCTTTCTCATTTTCCTGGGTATCGTCGGGGCGGTTCCGACCTTCTACATCATCAACAAGCTCTTCATCCACGCCTATAACTTCGACTGGCGGTTGGGGGGCTTCATCGGTCTGGGCCTGGTCGTGGTCGGACTGATCTTGCTCTTTGGCACCCGCAAGAGCTTTCGGCTCGGGGGCGGGGAGCTGCGGCTGCGCGACGGTATGTTCCGGCGGCCCCTCATCTACCACTGGCACGAGGCCCCCCGCATCCGCATGCGGACCGTGGAGGAGGAGCGCAGCGGCAAGCCCACCGACGTGTTCGAGGTGCACCTCGTCGACGGGCGCTACAACTACCTGTTGGATCGGCGCCCCGGCAAGCAGATGGACAGCCGGATCCTGGCCGAGATCCTGGCCAAGGCGATCGGCTGCCCCATCGTCGAGAAGTCGCGCGAGACCGGCGATCTGGTCCTGCAGGCCGAGGAGCTCGACTTGCCCTACGCCGAGCGCGCGGCCCGTTATCCGGTTCTGCTGGGGACACCCCCGGACGAGAAAGTTCCCTCCACCATTGGCGTGCGGAGCGAGGGGGCAGACAAGATTCTCACCTGGCGCTCCTTCAACCGCAACCTCTTCAGCGAGGTGCTGGTTGGATTCGGCCTGGTGCTGGCCGCCGAGTTCCTGCCTTTCAAGAGCGGCGCGGAGGGCGTCCCCCCCCGGTCTTTCTTCGACATCATGCACGCTAACAACGATTACAAGCCCCTCTTTATTCAGTGCGGGCTCCTGGTGTTGTTCCTCTTGTTTCTGGCCGGTCTGCGCCACGAGTTCTGGCTCAAGGCCGACAAAGTCGTGTGGCGCCAGCTCTTGTGGGGGCTGCCGACGCGGCAGGTGAGCATTCCCACCCGGCATCTCGAGCAGATCTCGGTGCGGGAGTCGTCGCGCGGCTATTTCTTGCAGCTCATCTCGGACGAGACCATCATCACCCGCCGGCTGGGCGACGAAGATACGGCTCGCTGGCTGGCGCGCACGATCCGCTACCATTACGGCTCGGCGAAAGAAGAGGTCTAGAGCAGGCCTGTAAGCCGGGTTCTGTGTCGTCGAAACGACGGTGACCATCTATCTAGGCTGCGCGTTTCCGTGCAGCTCCAGCGACTTTCGGGAGGATTCTGACGGGCCGCCAGAGGCCCTACGGCCTGTCCTCGCCTGTCTTGCTCCGAGCGGGGTTTACCTAGCCAGTGCGTCACCGCACTGCTGGTGGGCTCTTACCCCACCGTTGCACCCTTACCGGCCGAAACCGGCGGTCAACATTTCTGTGGCACTATCCTGAGGGTCGCCCCTACTGGGAGTTACCCAGCGCCCTGCCCTGCGGAGCCCGGACTTTCCTCAGCCGCCAGGCGGCCGCGGTCACCCGGCCTGCTCCAGACCCGCCGACAGGCTATCACGCCCGGCCCCGGAAGTCCAGCGCCGCCTGCACCAGGTCGCCGACCTGGGGCAAGACCAGCGCCTCCAGCTCGCGCGCCGAGGGGATGATGGCGGGACGCGCGCCCACCCTTTGACCGCGGCGCAGCCAGCCGACCTCCGCGCAACGGGCCAGCACCTCGGCCCCCCAGCCCGAGGGCCGGGTACCTTCTTCCGCCGTCAGGAGACGACCCGAGGAACGCTTCAGGGGTCCTTCAAGACAGCTCACGTCCAGCGGCGCCAGCTGCGCGAAGACCACGACCTCGACCGCCATCTCGTGCTCGACCAGCAGCGCCTCGGCCGCCTCGGCCGCCAGCTCGGCCAGACCTCCGTAGGTGGCCAGCACCAGCTCGCCCGGACGAAATCCCGTGGGCGAGAGACGAACGGCGGGATAGGCCCCCCCCTCGGTCTGTACCTGGAACGCTCCGCACCAGCCCTCGTCGTCCGCCAGCCGCAGGCTGCGCGCATAAAGCGCCTTATTCTCGACCAGGAGGACGGGGTTGTCGTCCGCCACCGCGGTCAGCAGCAGCGATTCCGGGTCATGAAACGCGCTCAAGGCCACCACCTGGAGGTCGGGGATGCCGAGCAGGAGCTTCTCCAGACTCTGGCTGTGGGTGGGGCCGTAGCCCCGATATCCGCCCATGGCGGCCCGCACCGTGACGGGGCAGCGCACCTGGTCATTGTACATCCCGCGGTACTTGGCGATGTAGTTGACCAGCGGCTCCACGGCGAGGGTGGTGAAGTCGCCGAACATGATCTGCAGCACCGGACGCAGCCCGCGTAGGGCCATGCCGCCGCAAAGGCCGGTGAGGGACATTTCGCTGACCGGCGTGGGCAGCACCCGTTCTGGAAACGCGGTGGAGAGACCCTTCTCCACTTTGAAGGCGCCCCCGTAGGGATCCAGGATGTCCATCCCCAGCACGTAGGCGCGCGGATCCTCGCGCAGCAATCGGTGCAGGCCGCGGTTGAGGCAGCTCACGACTTTCTCGCCGTCCTTCGAGGAGCCGGCCAGGGCGCGGGAAGGTCCCGGCAGGCGCTCGGGGGGCAGCACGCTCGCCACGGGCGCCGCGCGGGCCCGCTGGAGAACCTGCTCGAGCTCGAGCTCGACTTCGGCGTCGATGGAGTCCCAGGCCGCCTCGCGCTCGAGTCCGAGCGGGTCGAGCGCCCGCCAGGGCTCGATGACTTCCGGAGGCCGACCGTCATCGCTGCGCGAGTGCGAGCAGAGCCGGAACGTGTGGTAGAGGAGCGCCTGGGGGCGTCTCTGGTTGCGGACGCGCTCCACCGCCAGACCCGCGGTCTCGTAGCTCTCCGAGATCCGATTCGAGCTGACCTCGAGCACCTCGATCCCGAACGCGTGCGGACGAGCGGCCACCTCACCGGCGATCTGGAGGTGGGAGGGAGTGCTCTGGCTCCACTGGTTGTGCTCGATGACGAACAGCACGGGGAGCTTCCAGAGAGAGGCCAGGTTGAAGGATTCGTAGACCTGCCCCTGCCCGAGAGTTCCGTCGCCCAGGAAGACCACCGCGATCGCCTGCTGCTCGCCCTTGAGGCGCTCGGCCAGCGCCATCCCGAGGGCCGCGGGCACGATGCCACCCTGGACCCCGTTGGAATAGAAGTTTCCGCGGTGCAGATGCTGGCTTCCGCCTACTCCACCGCACGTCCCGGTGGCGCGCCCGAGCAGCTCCGCCATCAAGCCGTCCGGATCGCGCTGGTGGGCGAGGTAGTGACCGTGGCAGCGATGGTTGGAAAACACCAGGTCATCGGAACCGAGATGGGCGAACAATCCGGCCGAGATGTGCTCCTGTCCGATACAGGCGTGGGTGGTGCCGTGCACCTGGCCCGTGGCGAAGAGCTCGAGCAGCTTTTCCTCGAAGCGCCGGATGGTCCGCATGGTGCGGTAGAGCCGGTCTTTCAAAGGTGCAGGCGGACCGACTCGTTGTCCTGGATATCGCGCAGGATGACCGAGCCGGAGGCGATCTTGGAGTTGCTTCCGATGCTCAGGTTGGGCTGAACGATGACGCCCGAGCCAAACAGGCACTCATCCCCGACCCGCACGCGTCCCGAGAGGAGGCAGCCGGGCCCGAACAGGGAGTGCGACCCGATCACGTTGTGGTGATCGATCGAGGAATGGGCGGCCACGAAATTGTTGTCGCCCAGTCGCGTGGCCACGCCCAGGTGGACGAACGAGCAGAGCACGTTCCCCTGGCCCAGCACGGTGCCCCGGTTGATGCGGGCCGAAGGGTCGATGGCGTTGGCCAGCGGGATGCCCAGCTCCTGACAGAGCTCGAAGTAGCGGCGTTTGAGGCTGAGATTCAGGCCGAGCGTGATGATGGCCTTGTCGAAGACCTGGTCGCGAAAGAGTGACTCGAGGTCGGACAGGCGCCCCAGGATGCGCACTCCAAAGCGATCGGTGAGGTTGGGGTCGTCGTCGAGCAGACCGACCGGCTGCAGGAAGGGGTCGTGCAGCAGGATGTCCAGCACCTGCATTCCCACGCTGCCGCCACCCACCAGCAGCACCCGCGGCAAACCATCGGAAGCGCGATTCCCGCCGAGGGGCCCGCCCAGGGCTTTGACGTCGTCCAGGGTGGCGATACCCCGAAAGCGCGCCTGGCTGAGGTCGATCTGATGCTCGTTGACGTAACGCTCGGCCTCGCGCGTCAGGCGGACCGCCGATTGGGGGGGAGCGGGCCGGTCCTCGGTCGGCTCGCCGATGCGGGCTAACAGGCCTCCCACGGGCAGCTCCTGTCCCTCTCGGGCCAGCCGGTGCAGGGGGCCCGCGGCGGGCGCGTGGACGTCGAAGACGGTCTTGGTCGTCTCCAATTGGCAGATGACCTGGCCCGACTCGACCTGCTGGCCATCCTCGACCAGCCAGCGCTGCAGCGTTGCTGTGTCGTCGTTGGCATCCT
The DNA here is from genome assembly GCA_039809865.1 of Vulcanimicrobiota bacterium. Lineage (GTDB taxonomy): Bacteria > Vulcanimicrobiota > Xenobia > Xenobiales > QWHO01 > QWHO01. The sequence continues at coordinate 80,605 of JBDHVW010000018.1, read as the reverse complement.
CACGCGGCACCTGGACGTTCATCGGGCGCAAATTTTGCGACAGGGTCGCGAACGTCCTCCTGCGAAACGCCAACCGATGGCACACTCCCGCGAACCAGCGCCCAAATTCATGGCCCTGAAAACACTTTGCTCGTATCTGGGAGCCTATCTCCCGACCGGGGTCGTCCACCTCGCGGATGGCCTGCTCAATTACCTCTATGTGGCTCGCTGGCTCAAGGAGCGCGGCTTTCGCCCCGTGCGGCTCAACGGCCGTCGCGCGCTCTACGAGCACGTCGCCGCCGCCCTGCGCGAGCCGGTTCACTATCTCGAGTTCGGCGTCTATCAGGGCGACTCCATGCGCTGCTGGGCGGGCCTGCTGACCCATCCCGAGAGCCGCCTGGAGGGTTTCGATAGCTTTCAGGGGCTGCCCGAGGACTGGGGAGCCTATCCGCGCGGCACCTTTGATACGCAGGGTCGGGTGCCCGAGCTCGCGGATCCGCGGGTGCACTTTCATCCCGGGTGGTTTCAGGAGACCGTGCCCGCCTTCGGCCGGGCGCTGCAGCCGGTAGGCCCCCTGGTGGTGCACGTGGATGCCGATCTCTACAGCTCGACGGTGACCGTGCTCGAGTCGTTGGAGCCCCACCTGGTGCCGGGCACCACGCTGATCTTCGACGAGTTCTTCGACCGGCACGCCGAGTTGAAGGCGTTCGCCGAGCTCTTGGATCGCACCGGTCGCCGGGCCGAGTGTTGCGGAGCGACCCGGGCCCTGGCCCAGGTCGCGTTTCGCCTGCTCTAGTTGGTCTGGCCGCGCACCCGGAGACTCTCGGTGCGGTCGACCGCGGTCAGGGTGCCCGTAATGATGTAGCGGCCGGGGCGCACGGGGTTGCCGGCGGAGTCGGTCTGGTCCCACAGCGCGGTGAAGACCTTTTCTTGACCCGGCGGGACCACGATGGCGTGGGGCTTGGCCTGCGGCACGCTCTTGGCGGAGAACTTCCAGACGTCCATCGGCACTTCCACGAACAGCATGTTGACCTCTTGCTGGATCACGAAGTCGAACTCCAGGCTGTTCTCGAATTGAAGCGTGATGGGCTTGGCGCTGACGTTGGTGACCGAGAGTCGCACCTTGATCGGCTCGCCCCGAGTGAAGGTAGCGCGCTCGATCTGCAGGCGGAAAAACAAGTCGTTCGTCCGCAGCGAGGCGTCGGTACCCAGGCGCGCGTCGCGCGACTTCTGGATGAAATACATCGACAGCATGAAAACGACGAAGATAACTGCCAGGATGCCGAAAAACAGTGGCAGCTGGTAGCGGGTGTCTCGGTTGCTGGGGATGCGCCTCTTGAGGCGAACCTTCTTCTCAGCCATCGCCCCTCGTTGTCAAGAATGGCCTAGATGTGCATAATGGAGGGAGTTCCATCATCGACGTTCCACCATTCGGGCAGCACTTCCTGCCCTGCAGTGGTTTGAGGAGGATGCTCATGCCCGTAAGGGTCTGGTTACTTTGCCTGCTCCTGTGCGGGGCGGCGCTGGCCGATGCCACGGTCGTCCGCAACAACGGCGCCGAGGTCGTGATCGGTCAGGGCGTTCAGCAGGGGGTCCGTCCGGGCTCGCGCTTCGTGGTCGTTCGGGACGGCGTCCCGGTGGGGGAGCTCGAAGTGACCCTGGTGGACGAGAACGAGGCGATCAGTCGCCTGGTCAACGGGGAGGCCCGTCCCGGAGATGCCATCCGTGCCAACGCAGCCATCCCTTCCACCGGCACGGGGGGTCCCCCCAACCAGAGCCTGCCCGAGACCGCCTACTCGGCCGAGCAGGCCGAGAACTACGAGAACCGCTGGAAGGAAACGGCCCGCAGCCATTCGCGCACGCAGACCTTCGAAGCGGTCAACCAGCAGGCCCGCACCGACTCCGGCACCGACATGATGATGTGGATGAACATCGCCACCCTGGGCCTCACCAGTTTTGGCCCGGGCGGCTTCATGGGCAGTCCGCAGGTCATCGCCATGACGGCCAGCGACATGATCGGGCAGAACGTCTGGATGGGCAACTACTATCAGGATGCCAAAGTGGAGATCACGGTGACCAGTTGGGACAGCCAGATGGTGGACAGTTACTCTGACTACACGGCCTACAAGGAATCCCGGGGCAACCTCGGTCAGATGGCCGCTCTCAAGCAGATCATCGTCTCTCAGAAAGGGGTGGATCAGAACCAGGTCTTCGAGGTTCGCATCCGTAACACGGGCCCCGTTATCTGCCAGTTGTCGCCTTTCAACTTCCACATGTTCTTGCTGGTGGACGACCGGCGGGTGCAGTGCGATCGCTACGACCAGATCCTGGACAAAGCTTTGAATCCCGGCGAGGAGACGGTGGGACAGGTGTTCTTCCCGCGTTTGTCCGGTGGGAGCGACGCCCGAGTCTCTCTGGACGACATTCTGGGCAATCACGAGGACTTCACCCTGGGCCGTTAAAGGCAAGCGAAGCGCGCAGCGAGCCTGCGAGCGTAGTCATCGGGCAAGCGAAGCGCGCAGCGAGCCTGCGAGCGTAGTCATCGGGCAAGCGAAGCGCGCAGCGAGCCTGCGAGCGTAGTCATCGGGCAAGCGAAGCGCGCAGCGAGCCTGCGAGCGGAATTAGATTGTTACCGTTTCGCTGAGGCGGTTGCGAAGCGAGTACCGATCGGATAAACTCCCCCCAGCCCTGATCCAGGATCAGGGAAAGGATTTTCGATTTTCTGTAGAAGATCTTTCAACTTGGCCAAGTCTGTTTAGCGCCGTGGGGCCGTTTTCAGGTCCCTCGGCTTGCGGAGGAAAGAGCTGTGACGAAGTCCTGGAAGCAAACCGCGGTCGCCCTTTCGGCGGTCCTCACCCTGACGGCCACCGGCTGGGCTCAGCCATCCCTGAATGGTCAGCGCCTGGCAGATTCCACCAAGACCGCCGCCGGCGGCGCTCTCAACATTTCCATCTGGTATAGTTTCCCGCCCCAGGAGGCTTCGGTGTTCGCCCGCCTGCTGCAGGAGTATGACGACAAGAACCCCTACATCGATATCCAGGGCAAGAATTTCCCCACGTCGGCCGCGCTCTACAGCGCCCTGCTGAGCACCCCTACCCCGCCCACGATGGCGATGATGGAGACGAGCTGGCTCCCCTCGGTGCAGGCCAAGGGCAAGCTGATGCCGCTCGAGCAGTGGATGCCCAAGGAGCAGTTCCTGTTCAACTGGAGCGTCAAGGGCAACAACTACCTGCCCCTTTGGAACGCCACCCAGGTGGGCGGCGTGAACATGGCGATGCCTTACTGCTACACCACCAAAGCCCTTATCTACAACCCGGAGGTGCTCCAGACGGCCGGCGTGAAATTCGCCCCCGCCACCTGGGACCAGCTGGCCGAGTCCGCCAAGAAGATCAGCGACAAGGGCGCCGGCATCGGCTTCGCGTTGACCCCCAACGCCAGCCCCGATCAGTTGAGCCGCAACCTGCAGATCATGTGTTGGCAGTGCGGCGGCGAGCTGGCCACGGCGACGGGCGTGAGCCCCAGTCTCGAGGGCGTCAGCAAAGCGGTGGCCTATCTCAATGACCTGACCATCACCAAGAAGGCCGCCGTGGCCGACCCGGTGGGCGGCGACGGCGTGGGCATGATGATCGGCACACAGGTCGACTACCTGGCCCTCCGCGCCAAGGGAGTCCCCGTGCGCACCGCCGCCATCCCCGGCATCGACAAGAAGACTCGCACCACCGAGGCGCAGGTCTGGTGCCTCGGCATGTTCTCGTGCGACCCGGCGCAGCTCTACAAGATCCGCGATGTGGCCTTCTACGTGCTCGACTTCCAGCAGCAGCTGAAGTGGGCCGAGGAGACCCCCTACCTGGCCGCACACCTTAAAGTGTTCGACAACCCGTTCTACCGTCAGGCTCGCCTGCCGGATCACAACAACCTCCGCGTGTTCGTCAACGTGCTGGGCTCGGCCCGCATGATCGACACCTCGGGCAACGCCACCGCGACGCTCGAGCGCCTGGGCAAGCAGCTCCCCTCGGCCATCAAGGGCGAGAAGAGCGTGCAGGAGGTTGTGAAGTAGCCTCCCCTCGTTTGTCCAATGTTCTCCGTCTTTGAAATACTGGGACTGGCCCTCATCCGTTTCTTCGAGTACGTGGGTTGCCTCGTGCTGCTGTTCATCGAGACGATGGGCTACGTGCTGCGGGGCTCGATCCGCATCTCGCTGACGATCCAGCAGATGGCGTTTCTGGGGGTCAACTCGGTCGGCATCGTCATCATGACCACCACCTTCGCGGGCATGGTCATGTCGCTGCAGCTGGCCCACATCGCCGTGCGTTACGGCGTTTCGAACGTGGTGGGAGGAGGCGTGGCGCTGGCCATGTGCCGCGAGCTGGGTCCCATGCTCACGGCCGTCGTCGTGGCGGGCCGCGCGGGCGCCGCCATCACGGCCGAGATCGGCACCATGAAGGTCACCGAGCAGATCAGCGCTCTCATCACGATGGCCGTCAGCCCGGTTCGCTACCTGGTAGTGCCCCGATTCGTCGGTCTCTTGCTGATGATGCCCGTGCTGACGCTGTTCTCCGACCTGTCGGGCGTCATCGGTGGCGCCGTGGTGGCCCAGAACTCGGCCGGCGTCCCCTACGAGTCCTTCTTCGACTCGATCACTCGGATGATCGAGATGAGCGACGTCTATTGCGGGTTGCTCAAAGCCATGGTCTTTGGCATCGAGGTCTGCCTTGTCGCCAGCTACCAGGGTCTCAACACCCCCCGCGGCGCGGCCGGTGTCGGCCAGGCGACCACGGGCTCGGTGGTGGTCTCGATGATCGTCATCTTCATCACGAACTACTTCATGTCGGCCTGGCTGTTCCCGGTGCAGTGATGGCGACTCCGAGCACACCCGTCACGGGGCCGCGCGCCCCGCTCATCGACCCGCCCATCGTGGCCAAGAACCTCACCGTGGCGTTCTCAGGCCGTGAGATCCTGTCCAACGTGTCCTTTGAGGTCTCGCGGGGACAGACGCTGGCGGTCATGGGGCTGTCGGGCGTGGGGAAATCCACCACGCTGCGCTGCCTGGTGGGCCTGCAGAAGCCGACCAGCGGCAGCGTGACCATGAACGGGCGCGACATCAGCGAGCTCAAGCCCAAGGAGTGGGACGAGCTGCGCATGCGCGTGGGGATGGTCTTCCAGATGCCTGCGCTCTTCGACTCGCTGACCGTGGGCGAGAACGTGGCCTTCGGCCTGCGCGAGCACACCCGGCTGGGCGAGGAGGAGATCTCCCGCATCGTCAGCGAGAAGCTCGCCATCGTCGACCTGGAAGGCGTGGAGCATCTCTACCCCAACCAGCTCTCGGGCGGTATGCAAAAGCGCGCCAGCCTGGCCCGCACCATCGCGACGGACCCGGACATCATTCTTTACGACGAGCCGACCACCGGCCTCGACCCGATCATCACGACGGTCATCAGCGAGCTGATCATGGATGTCCAGAAGCGGATGCACGCAACCTGCGTGGTGGTGACGCACGACATCCGCAGCGCGCTGATGGTAGGCCACAAGATTGCGATGCTGCATGAGGGCAAAATCGTCTGGATAGGCACCTCGGATGAATTCCAGACGACCAATAACCCGTACATCGTGCAGTTCCGGGACGGAAGCGTGGGAGGCCCCATTCGTGTCTAGTTGGGTCTTAGGAGGATAGATGGATATCAACCCGGCAGCGAGAGTCGGCATGATCGCGGTCCTGGCGGCCCTGATCATGGGACTGATCTACGCGCAGATCGGACGGGGCGGCGGCGACTCCGGTCCGGAATACATCGTGCGTTTCGACGAGGTGGCCGGGTTGCAGAACCGCGCCCCCGTGCAGCTGGCCGGCGTGAAGATCGGCTACGTCTCCAACCTCGTGCTGACCGACCAGAATGACGTGCAGGTGCACATCCGCGTGACCCGGCCCGATGTTCCGCTCTTCCCCGCCAAGGACACGGGTTACGTCTACACCGTCACGGGCAACCTGATGGGCGACAAATGGCTCGAGATCCGCCCCGGGCGGGTTCCGGCCAACGTGAAGCCCCTGGACGAGGGCGCCGAGGTCGAGGGCGTCACGCCCGTCACGCTCGATGACCTGGCCCGCGAGGGATCCCAGGTGATGGCCGAGTTCCGCAAGTCGGTCGAGGCGTTGAACTCGCTGGTGGCCGACCCGCGCTTCCAGAACGACATCAAGGTGACGATGTCCAACTTCAAGGACATCTCGGGCAACCTGAAGGGGGCCTCCAAGGACGCCCGGGTGCTGGTGGCCTCGCTCAGCGGTCGTGTGGATCGGCTGGGGGATGCCCTGCAAGAGGTGGTAGCCCACGTGGATTCGACCGTGGTGGGCTTCCAGGATGACGCCCGCGTGGTGGGCTCCAACCTGAAGGGCTTCTCGGGCGACCTGCGCGGCGTGGTCTCGGCCAACCGCGGCAACCTCGACACGATCGTGGTCAACCTGCGCGAGACGTCCATCACCCTCAAGAAGACGATGGCCTCGCTGCAGAGCCTGGCCTCCAACGAAGATTTGCGCGGCGACGTGCTGGCCACCATGTCCAACCTGAAGGATATGTCCGAGCAGGTTTCCGGCATCGCCAAAGACATCCGCTCGATCACCTCCGACCCGACCGTGCAGCAAGACCTGCGCGATACCATCAAGAACGCCAAGGAGGCCTCCGAAGGCGCCAAGGCTGTGGTGGAGCGCTTTAAGGGCTTCTCCGACGGCACCGCCGGCGGCAAGCTCGGTCAGCTCGATGTCGAGCAGGAGTTCTGGACGAACAACGGCCAGTCGTTCACCAACCTGAACGGCATGCTGTTCCCCGATGGTCCGTGGTCGGTCAAGCTCGGCGTGGACGCGCTGGGCCGCAACAACCTGGTGAACATCCAGGGCTCCAAGAACTTCGACGAGGGCCGTTATCGGCTGCGCGGCGGTATCGTCCGCTCGCAGTTCGGCATCGGGGCGGACGCGCGGCTCTTCGACAAGCGCTTCGAGATCAGCGCGGACGCATACAATACCCGGTATCCGCAGCTCGACCTGACGGGCAAAGTGTTGTTCCCGGGCGAGTTCTACATCCTGGGCGGCGTGCGCGACGTCACGGATCGGACTCGGCAGCCGTTCGTGGGCGCCGGCAAGCGCTTCTAGAACGCAAGCGGAGCGCGCAGTGAGCCGCAGGCGAACGTAGGCCCCAAAGATTGACAGTCTTTGTCAACCCTGCTAGAATCGACTAGTTTATTCGGGGGAACGTAGTTTCTGCATGGAAGGCGGTGAACAGCAAGAATGGAGACTCGGGTCAACGCGGACGAGAGTATCGACTCCGCCCTCAAAAGATTCCGCCGTCAGTGCCAGCGTGATGGAGTTCTCGCCGAGATCAAGAAGCGGGAATATTACGAGAAGCCCAGCGTGAAGCGCAAGAAGAAGGCTCTCGCGGCGCGCCGCCGTCGCAACTGACGCAGCGACAATAGCTGAAAGAAAGAACCGCTCCCGGGCAAGCAAGGGTGCGGTTTTTCTTTTCGCCTCGATGTGGTTGGCAGTTGGCAGTTGACGGTTAGCGGTTTCGGGACGGCCTAGCCGATGTAGACGCGGGGGACGACCGGGGGGATGCGGGTGACGACTTCGTAGTTGATGGTGCCGATCTTGGCGGCCATGTCCTCGGCGCTCACCCGCTGATCGTGTTGCGAGCCGATCAGGATGACCTCGTCACCGGCCCGGGCGTCGGGGATGTCGGTCACGTCCACCATCGTCATGTTCATGCAGACACGGCCCACGACGCGGGCGCGTTGGCCGCGGATCAGCACCACGCCGGTGTTGGAGAGCCCGCGGTCGAAGCCCTCGGCGTAGCCGAGCGGGAGGATGGCGAGTCGGGTCGGGCGCTGAGTGCGAAACGTGCAGCCGTAGCCGACGCTGGCGCCTTTCGGCACGTCCTTGATCTGCACCGCGACCGTCTTGAAGCTGAGCGCGGGCCGCAGGAAGTCTTCCTTGACCTCGGCGCCGGCGGTGAATTGCTGGTTGAGCGACTGCAGCAGGTCCTGGCCGCTGCTCAACAGCAGCAACCGCGTCTCCTCGGCGGGCCAGAGGCCGTAGAGCGCGATGCCGGTGCGCACCAGGTCGAACCTTGTGGCCTCCAGCAGCATGCCCGCGGCCGAGGCGGCGATGTGTCGCACGCGAGGCCTGATGCCTTCCTGCGCGAGTTGATCCAGGGTTGATTTGAAGCGCCCGTACTGCAGCAGCGTGTAAGCCTGGTCCAGGCCCTCGGCGTCGGCCAGGTGGCTGTAGATGCCCTCCAGTTCGAGCCCCTTCAGCGCCACCACGGCGCGCGCAAAGTCGAGCGACTGCTCCACAGGCACGGAGAGGCGCGACAGACCGGTGTCGATCTTCAGGTGGATGCGAGCTGTCTTGCCGAGCGCGACGGCCCGTGCGCTGAGATGGCGCGCCAGCTCCAGGTCGTGCACGGGCAGCGAGAGGTCGGCCTGCAGCGACCTGTCCATCTCCGACTGGATGACCGGACCGACCACCACGATCGGCTTCATGATGCCGGCCTGCCGCAGCTTCAGGCCCTCCTGGGCGGTCACGACCGACAGGCCCCAGGCCCCCTCCTCGACCAGCACCTTGGCGACCGGCAACAGCCCGTGGCCGTAAGCCTCGCTCTTCACCACGCCCAGGATGCCCGAGGGGCGCATCTTGTCCTGGAGCTTGCGGAAGTTGTGCCGGATGGCGACCAGATCGACCTCCACCCAGTATTTGTGCTCAGACAACCCGTCGACCGCTCCTGTCGTCGCTAATTTGTCGACCGCTCCTGTCGTCGCTAATTTGTCGACCGCTCCTGTAGCTAATCTGCACGCGGTCTCAAGAGCGGGAACAGGATGACGTCGCGGATCGAGGTCTTGCCCGTCAGCAGCATGATCAGGCGGTCGATGCCGATCCCCAGCCCGCCCGTGGGCGGCATGCCGTACTCCAGCGCGGTCAGGAAGTCCTCATCCAGCGGATGGGCCTCCTCGTCCACGTCCTTCAGCGCGACCTGCTCCTCGAACCGCACGCGCTGGTCGTCGGGGTCGTTCAGCTCGCTGAACGCGTTGGCCAGCTCGCTGCCGCAGCAGAACAGCTCGAAGCGGTAGGTCAGCCCGGGATCCTCGGTCTGGCGCTTGGCCAGCGGCGACAGCTCGACCGGGTAATCCATCACGAAGGTCGGCTGGATCAGCTTGTCCTGGACCGCCGCCTCGAAGAGCTTGTCCATCGCGTGGCCCGGCGAGCACTTCTCGGGCAGGTGCACGTTCAGCTTCTTGGCCAGCTCGCGCCGCTTGGCCTCATCGCGGATGTCATGCACGCCCGCGCCGCAGTGCTCCTTGAGCAGCTCGTCCATGGTGGCCCGGCGGAAGGGCGGCTTGAGGCTGATCTGATGGCCGCCGAACTCGACCTCGTGCGTGCCCAGCACCTCGGTGCAGGCCACGTTGATGATGCCCTCGGTGATGTCCATCATCCCGTGGTAGTCGGTATAAGCCTGGTAAAGCTCGAGCATGGTGAACTCGGGATTGTGGCGCGTCGAGATGCCCTCGTTGCGGAAGATGCGCCCGATCTCGTAGACCTTCTCGAGCCCGCCCACGATGCAGCGCTTGAGGTAGAGCTCGGTGGCGATGCGCAGGTAGAGCTGCATGTCGAGCGCGTTGTGATGGGTGATGAACGGCCGCGCCGCGGCGCCGCCCGCCAGCGAGGTCATGCTGGGCGTCTCCACCTCGAAGAAGCCGAGCCCGTCCAGGTAGCGCCGGATCGCCGAGATGATCTTGCTGCGCTGGATGAACGTGTTGCGCACCTCGGCGTTGTGCAGCAGGTCGGCGTAGCGCTGGCGGTACTTGAGCTCGACGTTGCGCAGCCCCTTCCACTTGTCGGGCGGGGGACGCAGCGCCTTGGACAGCACGCGCCACGAAGTGACCTGCAGCGACAGCTCGCCGCGTTTGGTGCGGAAAACGTTGCCCTCGACGCCCACGATGTCGCCCAGGTCGACCTTGCGCAGCAGCTCGTAGCTGTCCGGGATGACATCGATCTTGAAGTAGAGCTGGATCTTGCCAGTGACGTCGAGCATGTCCCAGAACATCACTTTGCCCTGGCCGCGCATCGTGGCGATACGGCCCGCCAGCTTCGCGGAGCCGCCGTGCTCGTCGGCCTGCAGGTCTTTGTACTTCTCGAGGATTTCGGCCACGCTGGCACTGGTGTCGAACCTGTCGCCGAACGGGTCCATACCCGCCGCGCGCAGCGCCTCCATGTTCTCGCGCCGCTGACGCTGATGCTCGCTCTCGTCCTCGGCGGTTTGCTCTTCTTCGGGGATAATCGTCTCTTCAGCCATAACGCGGCTTTCCTAGCGTCGCTCGGGGTTTCCTGCGCTCAGGTCCTGGTAGAAGCGCCACTTCGGATCGTAGGTGACGTAGCGCTCCAGCTTGTGCTCCGGGAATCGCTTTTGCACGCGCAGCACGATGCCGTCCACAGCGTCTTTGTCGCTGGTGTAGAAGATATACTGCCGCACTCCCTGGCTGGTCAGGACCAGGGCTTCCGTCCCGCCGTGGGCGCCGAACTCGTCGGCCAGGGCGCGCTCGATGGCGTCCAGGCGGTCGGCCTCGTCCTTCCCGGGGAGCTGGGCGACGTTGGGGTCGAGCAGCTTGATCAGGATGCCGGCCTGGTGCTTGCGCCCGTCCTTGCCCGCCAGCTCACGAGCGGACTCGTTCCGGCGGATCAGGGCCGGTTTGCCGTCAACCTTCGCCTGCGAGACCAGCCACAGGTCCGTGCTGGACGTGGCGCTAAAGGCTGGCTCCTCCGGCTCGCTGCATCCGAACAGCAACGCGGCCAGGAGGATCAGGAGCCACACAGGTCCACCACCCGCGGCTCGAGCCTTCGAAGCAGCTCCTCGGTCTGGCCCCCGACGGCCGTCAGGGCCGCCTCCAGCACGTTGGTGCCGAACGAGCGCCCTCCGAGCTCGGGAGTCGTTGTGACCAACCATCGCACGCCGCGCTTGCGCAGCTCCTCGATGTCAGCAGCCGTCACGGTGTTGGTCAGCACCGTCTTGCCTGGCAGCTTCCAAGGCATCCGGCGTCGGATGAAATGGAAATCGCCCGCCAGCACCTCGGCGTCCTCGTAGTAGGGCGTCGTCAGACTGTCCGGGCAGATCTCCGACTGCTTCTTCCCGATGGGATACACCAGGCTGATCGGCAGTTTACAGATCTCCGGCAGCAGCTTGCGCGCCTGCTCCTCGAGCTCTTCCAGCGTGTGGATCGGCTGGTCGAGCCCGAGCGTGAAAATCTTGTCCCCGAACGTCAGGCGACACCCGGCGTCATGCAGCGCCTGCGCCATGCCGAAGCGATCCAGCGCGCAGACCATCAGCACCTTCTTGCCCGGGAGCTCGATGCGCCCATCGCGCACCAGCCACTCGACGCAACGGCGCTCCAGGGTGTCCTTGAGGCCGCTGCCATCCACCACGGGCGTCTTCTCCACCACGGACATCAGGCGCATTCCGTCGCGCAGGGTGTAGGTGTCGGTGCGGGTGCGCAGGTAGACGTCGATGCCTCCGAGCCCGATGGCGTCGACTTTGCCGTCCAGCTCCAAGAGCAGCTGGCGGGCCCGCTTCATGTCGCCATCTGTCCCGATCCGTCGCAGCTCGAGAGTCTCCCCCAGCAGCTCGAAAACGGCGGTGTGATCGCGCTCGGAGCTGCCCAGGCTCACCGAGACGACCTTCTTCACCCGCCCAGCACGACCAGCCCGCGTCGGCGCGCCTTCTGGCGCTCGTAACGCACCTGCTCGATCTTCTCCCGCGTGACCGGCTGGTCGAAGGCCCGGAACCCGGCCAGGCGGAAGCCGTGCTTGCGCGCCAGTCCGGCGATCTCCTCGACGCGCTCGAACTCAAGACCGCGACCGATGCTGTAATCCTCGCTGCGCCCCTCCAGGGTCAGCGTCATGGTCTCGGCCATGCAGGCCAGGCAGAGCCCGGGCGGGTAGCCGAAGTCAAAGTTGAATTGCGGGTTGCCCGGAGCCTCGACGACGCCGCCCTCGATGACCAGCACGTCCGGGCGCAGGCGCGCCACTTCGCGACAGACGTCGTGGGGCACGGCCACGTCGCACACGATGGCCCCCGGCTTGAGGGCATGGGGAGCGATGATGCCGCCCCCGGAGGAGGTGGCGCTGATCACGATGTCGGCGGTCATGAGACCCCGGTCGAGGTCGGTCTCCAGCCCCACGGCGGCGCGGCTCTCGCGATGAATGCGCTCGGCCAGCTGTTGCAGGCGGGCTTTGGAGCGAGCGACCAGGTTGATGCGGCTCACCTGGCGCGCCAGGATGCGCGCGCACACGCTGCCGATCGAGCCGGTGGCACCCACTACGGCCACGGTCGCGTCCTGGACGTCCACGTCCAGCACCCGGGCTGCTTCCAGCGCTCCGGCGATGGCCGTGGAGACCGTATAGCTGTTGCCGCTGGTCACGCCCACGCTGAGCTCGTCGGCCACCATACGGCCGGCACCGCCCACCACCGAGGTGTAGCCGCCCAGTCCGACCATCATGGCGCCCAGATCCTGCCCCAGGCGGGCACCCTCCAGCACGCGGCGCTCCACCTCGGGGCGTTGGAGCTTCAGGAACTGCTCCGGCAGCATCGGGATGCAGACGAAGTTCCCGCAGATCTCCTTCCCCGTGGCCACCGAACGCACTCCGGTGACATCCGAGGCTTTGTAGGGGGGCATCCACTCCAGGATCTTGGCCACCAGCGCCTCGCGCTTGCCGGCGGCCGACGGGGCGTAGCGCACCACGTCTTGCATGCCGAGAGGGTGGATCAGAAAAGCGAAACGGTTCACGGCAAGACACTTTCGATGCGCCGCTTCATCCCCTGCAGCATCATCTCGGAGTTCTCCCCGACTTTTTCGTGCAGTGTCGGACCGATGAGGTTCGTGAGCTCGGGGATACCGAAGTCGTAATCCACGCCCAGCACCACTTCAGTGGCGCCGTCCACCACCCGGAACTGCCAGGCCCCCTCGAACTTGTCCAGGTCGCCCTCCACCAACTGGTAGTCGATGCGGTGCCGGGCGTCGTCGAAGACGTCCTTCTCGGTCCACAAGATGGGGGTGCCCTCGACGCTGGTCACCCACTCGGTGATGGTGACGTTGCCGTCGCGGCTCACGACTTTGACGCTCTCCACGTCGGGCATGAACTCGGGGTAGCGCTCCATGTCCTTGGCCAGCGCATAGACCCGCTCGATGTCGCCAAGAATGACGATGCTGCGCTCGACGTAGGGCATCAGCGTGGAAAGCGCGCCCGAGTGCGCTGACAGGATGCGCGGAACGCCTGCAAACAGCGCTCCACCTCGTCCGGTGTCACGGTGAGCGGCGGCTCGAAGCGGATGACGCGCGGCTGGTTCAGGGTGTACACCGCGATGACGCGCTGTTTGGCCATCTCCATGATGAGCGAGCCCCCGAAGCCCTCCTCGCGCAGCTCCACGCCGAGCATCAGGCCGAGTCCCCTCACCTCGGCGATCAGCTCCGGGTAGTCAGACCAGACAGCCTGGAGACCCGCCTGCAGGCGAGCTCCCAGCTCGCGCGCCCGGCCGGCCAGATCGTCGCGTTGGAGCACTTTCAGGGTGGCCAACGCGGCCGCGCAGGCGAGCGGATTGCCTCCGAAGGTGCTCGTGTGCAGCAGCGGACGCCCTTTGTAGGCCTGCCAGATCTCCGAGCTGGCCAGGAAGCACCCGATCGGCATCACGCCACCGCCCAGTGCCTTGGCCAGCACCAGGATGTCCGGCTGGACGTTCCAGTGCTCCACGGCCAGCATGCGCCCGGTGCGCCCGAGCCCGGTCTGGACCTCGTCGGCGATGAGCAGGGCTCCGCGCTCGGTGCAGAGCGCTCGGGCCCGCTGCAGGTAGCCGTCAGGGGCCACGTGGATGCCCCCTTCGCCCTGCACCGGCTCGAGGATGACCGCGGCCGTGGAGTCGGTCACCGCCGCGTCCAGGGCCGCCGGGTCACCGAAGGGGATGTGCGTCACGCCCGGGATGAGCGGCTCGAACGGGTCGCGATAGGTTTTGCGACCGCTCACCGACAGCGCGCCCATCGTCTTGCCGTGGAAGGCCTGATCGGCGGCCACGAGGCCCGGGCGGCCGGTGTGCAGCCGCGCCAGCTTGAGGGCTCCCTCGACCGCCTCCGTGCCCGAGTTGGCGAAAAACGCGTAGTCGAGCCGGGTGAGGCGCGCCAGCTCGGCGGCCAGCTCGGCGGCCAGCGGGTTGAGAAAGACCTTGGCGCTCAGGGGCATGCGATGGAGCTGCGCCTCCACCGCGGCCACGACTTCCGGATGACGGTGGCCCAGGCTGAAGACGCCGTAACCGCCCGCGAAGTCGAGATACTCGTCGCCCTCGCAGTCGGTCACCACCGTGCCCAGCGCGCTCTCCTCGACGGTACCCAGCCCGCTGAACTTGATCAGACGAGCCAGATCGGGGCTCAGATGCTCGCGATAGAGCTTTGAGATTTGGGGCGATCGGTTCTGCGAAGCCAACATGGGGCGTGGCGGTTTCGTCGACGGGCCGAGACTCACCTGTTTCTGCAGTAGAGCAGACGGATGCCCTCCAGAACGAGATTTGGCTGCACCTCGACGATGGTGCGCGACAGACCGGAGACCAGCGGGGCGAGGCCTCCCGTCGCCCCCACCTTCAGGTCCGGTCGCCCCAGATGCTCGCGGATGCGGTCCACCATGCCGTCGATCAGGGCCACGTGGCCGAGGACCAGGCCGGCTTGCAGGCTGTGCACGGTGTTGGTGCCCCACGGCTTGGGCGGCGGCTCCATGCGGATGCCCGGCAGGTGCGGAGCGCGCCGGCTGATGGCGTCGACCGAGATCTCGAGCCCGGGCGCGATCACCGTGCCCAGGAAATTCCCTTCCTCCGACAGGACCGCGATGGTGGTGGCGGTGCCCAGGTCCACCACGCAGACGGGGTGCCCCCAGCAGTGCTTGGCAGCGACCGCGCCGGCGATCAGGTCGGCCCCGACCTCGGTCGGCCGGTCCACCTGCAGCTCCAGGCCCAGGTCCAGGCGGGCGCTGACGAAGCACGGCTCGTGGCCGAGATAGCGCTCGCAGGCCTCCTCGATGCGGGTGGCCAGTTCGGGCACCACGTTGGAGACCCCCACCCCCTCGACCCCATCGGGAGGATAGCCCGCCTGGAGCAACAGGTTCTTGAGCAGCAGCCCGTACTCGTCGGCGGTTTGCTGGCGGTTGGTGTGGAGCCGAAACGAGCAGACCAGCTCCTCGCCTCGATACAGGCCCAGCACGAGATTGGTGTTACCGATGTCGAGCACCAGCAGGGACATTGGGGGATTACCTGCGCTTTCTCTGACTGTAGACGACGACCAGGATGGGGAAGGCGACGATGACGGCCAGGATCCACTCGGCCGAGCCGTGCAGCAGGGCCACCGGAGCCAGCTCGCCAGGGCTGTTGTAACCTCGCAGGATGGCCACGATGCAGACCCCGAGCGTGTTGGTCCAGGAGCCGACCGTGACTCCCAGCAGGGCCGCCAGGCTGATGCGCGAGCTCGAGCGGGCGCGCAGCTCGCGCACCAGGACGAAGGTGGCGTAAGCCGCCGGACCGATCAGGATGCGGGGAACGAACTGCACCAGAGGGTCGGTCGGGTCGAAATGGAGGTAGCAGACGGCCCCGAACACGAGTCCCACCAGCGAGCCCTGGATGGGGCCGTCGAGCAGGGCGGCCAGGATGACGGGGATGTGCAGCAGGGTGAAGGCGGAGCCTGGATCGTCGGCGACCACCAGGAAGCCAGTGCCGGTCACCCCCATCACAACGGTGACCAGCAGCATCATCGCGGTGGTGTGAAACCGTTTCATCGCGCCCTTCCCGGCTTTCCGAATCGAGTCCGAGTTCTCCTTCCTTGGAGGAACGGGGCGCCGGGGTTGCCGAACAGCGATGCCTACTTCTATTGATCGGAGCTCGTCATGGCCGTCAATCTCGCATCCGGCATCGTGTTGAAGATGGAGTTCAAACCTGGCTCCCTGCTCGAGTATCGGGTGCGCACCAAGATGAGCCAGGAAGTCAAAAAGGCCGGCGATGTGATCGGCAAGCAGAATTACGAGTGGACGGCCACGCAGACCCAGCGAGTGCTGGCCGCCGAGGTCGATGGCAGCGGTCACCTGGTGACGATCAGTCAGCCGCAGGGCGGCGAGGTCTCGGGCGTGCCCCTGACCCGTGGCGTCGTCTACACCCACATGACGCCGCAGGGCGACATTCGCGAGACTTCGGGCCCCGACGCGGGCGCCGCCTTCAGCTTTCCCGCCGACGCGGTCAAGGAGGGTGGCGAGTGGTCCGGCACCTCGCGCCTCTCGCTTCCGGGCGTGGCCAAGCCGCTCGAGGCGGTCACCCGTTACAAGCTGGCCGGCACCCAGGAAGTAGCTGGCTACGCTTGCGTGAAGATCGAGCTGGTTTCTGACGAGACCACGATCGACCTGCCCATTGACACCCCGGGTGTTACGGCCACTCTGACCGTAAAGAGCAAAGGCGCGATCTACTTCGAGCCGACGAAGGGCATCCTGGTGAAGCAAGAGATGAGCACGGTCTCGATCCCGGCCATTGCCGACGCGACCTACGAGACCCACACCGAGTTGACCCAGGAGCTGGGCCGGACGGACGGACTCTAAAGCACCAGGGGGAATTGTCGTGCGTATCTCGAGCCTGGCCTTCCTGGCCCTGATCTTGATGCTTCTCGGCTGCTCGGGGGGCGGAGGAGGCGGCTCGGCCGCTGCTCCGACTTCCTCCGAGACGGGCTCTTTGTCCCTGCGGGTCGACTTGAGCCAGTTCCAGGGCCGGGGAGTGTTGACCACGCTGCTCATCCGCGTCGTGGACGCCGACGAGACCGAACGCGACGTGGTGGCTCCGATCAGTCTCACGCTGGGCAAAGGGCCCACCGTGCAGCAGACGATCACCAATATCGCGGCCGGCCAGCGACGCGTGCGGCTGGTGGCTCTCGACGACGAGGGTCTGGAGCTGGGGCGCTCCCTGTCCGAGGCGTTCGCGATCTCTCCCAACCTTCGCGCCAGTCTGACCGTTCAGGTTCCGCTCGGTAGCCCCAGCCCGACTCCCACTCCCAGCATCGATCAGCTTCGGTTTCGGACCCAGCCGGCCGGCACGCTGGTGGGCCAGGTTCTCACTCCCGCGGTTCAGGTCGAGCTGGTGGATTCTGACGGCAACTTGCTCTCGAGTGCCCAGGACGCCGTCACGCTGACGCTGACCGGGGCGGCCAATCTGAATGGCACGGCGACCGTCAACGCCGTCAACGGGGTGGCCACGTTCGCCAATCTCTCCGTCGACCAGGCCGGAACCGGCTTCGTCTTGAGTGCCTCGGCATCGAA
Organism: Vulcanimicrobiota bacterium; assembly: GCA_039809865.1. Lineage (GTDB taxonomy): Bacteria > Vulcanimicrobiota > Xenobia > Xenobiales > QWHO01 > QWHO01. The sequence goes on along the minus strand of JBDHVW010000018.1, from coordinate 63,276 downwards.
TTTCACCGGCGCCACCAGTGATCCGTTCGATATCGCCACCAGCGTGGGCCCGCCGGCGCAGCTGGCCATCGTCGCGCAGCCGACGGCCGGGGTGGCGGGTCAGATTCTTGCGCCCCCCCTTCAGATCGTGGTGCAGGATGCGGCCGGCATCACCGTCCCCACGGCCAGCACTCCCGTGTCGGTCGCGTTTGGCTCCAATCCGGGCGGCGGCCCGCTGGGCGGAACGGTCAGCGTGGTCCCCAGCGGTGGCGTGGCCACCTTCGCCGATCTCCAGGTGAACGTGCCCGGAGCGGGTTACACCCTGGTGGGCTCCTTTGCCGGAGTGCCGGACGTCCCCAGTACTCCGTTCAATGTCACCGCCGCGGGCACTCAGCTGGTCTTCGGCACCCAGCCTTCCCCCGGGCAGGCGCGCGCGGCTTTGACCGCCTTCACGGTCGAGATCCAGGACGCCCTGGGGAACGTGGACACCAGCTCCACAGCGACCGTGACGCTCTCGCTGGCCAGTAACCCGGGGCCCGCCACGTTGAGCGGCACTCTGTCGGTCGCCGCCGTCAACGGTGTGGCCACGTTCAGCAACGTGGTCTTGAGCAAGTCGGGAACGGGCTATACTCTGCAGGCCGTTTCCCCTGGCCTGACCACCGCTGTCAGCACGACCTTCGATCAGAGCCTTCCGCGGGGCTTCGTTCTGCCGCTGGCCGGTTTCCCGGTGGGTGGGTTCAACCAGCCTTTGCGCGGCGACATGACCAGCGACGGGAGCCTGCTCTACCTTGGCGAGTTCGGGTTGGCGCCAGGCCAGGTTCGGGGTTACAGCGTAAGCGCCACCGGGGCTCTCACCGAAGTGGTGAACTCGCCCTTCGTGTCGGGCGGCAACCAGGTCGGAGGTTTCGCCATCTTCCCTGACGACACCGGCGCCGTGGCCGTCAATTCGAACAGCAGCACCGTCACCCGGTTTGCGCTCAACCTCGGCACGGGCGATCTCACCGGCTCGGTCAACGCGGGCACCGGCGGGAACCCGCTGGATCTCGTGATCCGCGAGGGAACCACGCGGACGGCCTATATTTTCAACTTCGTGGGGAACACGGTGTCCGCGATTGACCTGACCTCGATGACGGCGGTTTCCGGCTCGGGCAGCTCGACCGGTGCAGGTGTCACCCAGAGTGGCGTCCTCCACCCCAACAACAACTTCCTGGTCGCCAACACCGGAGCGGTCTTCTCGATCAATCCGGCCACGGGCGGCATCACGGCCGTGCCGGGTTCTCCCTTCGCCAGCGCCGCCGGCCTCACGGTCGCCTTCGACCCGACGGGCACCTTCCTGTATTCAGCTCAGAACGGCGCGGTGGCCGTCCACTCCTTCAATCCCGCCACCGGCTTCCTCACCCCCATCGCCGGCTCGCCCTTCGCTGCGATGGGCAACCTGACGGGAGCCCGCGTGGTGCTCAACGGGGAGTTTCTCTACGCGGGAGACAACGTGACCCCCAACATGCACATCTTTGCGCTCGACCCCACCACGGGCGTGCCCACCGAGCTCGACGACAGCCCCGCCAACGTGGGCAGCTTCTTCGATATCATCGTCGACCCGCTGGAGCGCTTCGTCTACATCACCGATCAGCCGGGCAATCAGGTGCGCGGCTTCAGCATCATTCCCTAGTTGAGGTCCGGGGGCTCGAGGAACTCGGTCAGCTCCTCCTCCTCTTCCTCTTCTCCCTCATTTTCGGGGGTCTCGTCGGCGTCCGCTTCCCTCTGGTGCAGCATCGCCTCCAGGAACGACTCGTCAAACTCGCTGACCAGGTCCCTCAGATTCAGGAGGGCCATTCGGAGCCCGGCCAGTTCGTCGAACAGGGTCTCCTCTGTCTCCCCCATCAACCGCGGCAGGGTCTCCATATACAGCTGCTTGGCCAGCACCATCACTTCCGCGATCCGATAGGCGACCGACTCGCGGTCCCCCGGCCGCAGGCAGTCCTCCTCCCTCATTCTTGCGAAAAGATGCTTCGTGATCAGCGCTTCGGGCTCGAGGCTCATCGTCCCAGGAACAGCGTCTGCGCTGTCTCCAGACTCCAGGTCGCAAACCCGGGCCAGAGCCCTAACAGCAGGCTGGCGGTTACGCCGATCGTCAGCACGACTTTCAGTCCCAACGGGACCTGAATAGGCTGACTATCCGGACCTGGGGAGTCAAAGTAGGCGGTGCGGAGCACGCCAAAATAGTAATACAGGCTGATCACCGAGTTGAGGATACCCAGGATGACCAGCCAGGGCATTCCGGCCGCGTAGATGGCCCGGAAGAGATAGAACTTGCCCACGAAGCCCGCCAGCGGGGGCACGCCGCCCAGCGAGAGGAAGCTGATCAGCAGCACGAAGGCCACGAAGGGGCTCCTCTGGGCCAGGCCGGCCAGCTCGCTGCGCTGATAGCTCGACCCCTTGGGTAAGGCAGCTCGCAGGGCAGCCCAGCTGGTCAGATTGGTCAGCGTGTAGACCCAGAGATAGAAGAGCGTGGCGCCCCCGCCTTCGGCCGAGCCGGTCACGGTGCTGGAAGCGGCCACGCCGATCAGGAGATAGCCGATCTGGGCGATGCCCGAGTAGGCCAGCAGGCGCTTGAGGTTGACCTGGGGCACGGCCATCAGGTTGCCCATGGTCATCGAGAGCAGCGCCAGCACCGCAAACAGCATCATCCAGGTGTCGGCGACTCCCATCTTCAGGGTGGCGCTCTCAAAGGAGAGGTCGGTCCAGAAGAGCCGCAGACAGAAGCCGATGATGACCGCCTTGGGAGCGCTGGAGAGGTAGGCGACCACGGTGGGCGGGGCCCCGTCGTAGACGTCGGGGGCCCACATGTGGAAGGGGGCGGCGGCCATCTTGAACGACAGTCCCGCCAGCACCAGCAAGATGCCCACCAGCAGGGCGTGCGGCATGCTGGTAAGAGCGCCGAAGCGGGCGGGGAACTCGACGAAGTAGGTGGTGCCGAGCGTGCCGTAGATCCAACTGATCCCGAACAGCATCAGGGCCGAGCTGACCGAGCCCGCCAGGAAGTACTTCAGGCCGGCCTCGGCCGACTCGGCGCTGTAACGCCGGATGGCGGACAGAGCGTAGAGCGAGATGCTGAAGAGCTCGAAGGCGACGAAGAAGGTCAGGAATTCGTTGGCCGAAACCGCCACGTCCATCCCCAGGGCCACGAAGGCGATCAGCCCGTAATACTCACCCGCGTTGGTCCGCTCTTCCTCGAACGAATCCTCGGAAAGCCAGACCGTCAGCAGCGTCAGCAGGCCGATCAGGGCCTTGAGAGAGAGCGCCAGGCTGTCCACGATGAAGGCGGACGGGGCGCCTCCCAGGGCCGGCTCGGGCTGGCGCGGGAACACCAGGATAGGCAGCGTGGTGGTCAGCAGGGCCAGGCTGCAGAACACGGAGGCGAGCGCTCCGACCCAGACCACCAGACGGATCTGCCGCACCGAGCGTTTGGCCATCATGTCCAGCATCAGCGCGGCCAGCGCGACCACGGTCAGGCACAGCTCGGGTGCGAGCGGCACGATCCACTGGGCGACGAAGCGTGTGATCTCCTGGTTAGACACGGCGGACGATCTCTTGTAGCGTGGGAGTGATGACCTGCGTCAGCAGGACCGGGAAGAATCCGAAGGCCAGCGTGGTCATGGCCAGCAGCATCAGCGGGAGGCGCTCGTACCAGTAGGCGTCGCGCGCGTTGATCAGGCGCGGATTGAGGGGCCCACAGAAGCCGTAGCCCAGGGCCCGGATCATGTAGAGGGTGGTGATGACCAGGCCGCAGATCGCCAGGGCGGTCAGCCCCGGCCGCTCGGGCCAGGAGCCCAGGAAGACCATCAGCTCGGACACGAAGCCGGTCATCCCGGGCAGCCCCAGCGAGCCCATGGCGGCCAGCCCGAAGAGTGTGGCGAAGAACGGCATCCGTGAGGCCAGTCCGCCCCACTGCTTGAGGTTCCGGCTGTGGGTGATGTGGTAGACCGTGCCGGCCAGGGCGAAGAGCAGCGCCGTGATGACGCCGTGGCTGAACATCTGGAAGACGGCGCCCGACAATCCGAAAATCGCGTTGCGCTCGTCGCCGGTCAGGGTGGCGAGCCCCAGGAAGACCATCCCCATATGGGAGACGCTCGAGTAGGCGATCATCACCTTGATGTCGGATTGTCGCAGCGCGCAAAGGCCGCCGTAGAGCACGTTGACGACCGCGACGCCGGCAAAGAAGGGCATCCAGCTGTCGACCGCCTGCGGACAGAGGTCGAAGCCGAGCCGGATGATGCCGTAGCCGCCCATCTTCAGCAGCACCCCGGCCAGCATCATCGACAGGGCGGTGGGGGCGCTCGAGTGTCCTTCGGGGAGCCAGGTGTGGAACGGCACCAGGCCAGCCTCGATGCCGAAGCCGAGGAAGAAGATCAGGAACAGGACCTGCTGCGCCTGGATGGGCAGCGGAATCTGCCGCAGGATCTCGAGATCGAACGTGTAGAGGTGGCTCGGCGAGACCTGGTGGGCCACGAAGTAGAGACCCAGGATGCCGATCAACACCAGGCCGCCGCCCAACTGCAGGTAGATCAGCAGCTTCATGGCCGCCTGCTGGCGGTGGATGGGCTTGCCGTCGCCCGATTTGTCCGAGCCCCAGATGCCCACCAGGAAGAACATCGGGATGGAGGCCATCTCGTAGAACAGGATCAGGAAAAACAGGTCGGTGGTGGCAAACAGCCCGATGACCCCGGTCATGGCCGTCAGGGCCAGGGCGAAATACTCGCGGTGGCGGAAGTCGATCTGCAGGGAGATGAACGCCGCCGTGCAGCAGACGATGCCGCTCAGAAGCAGCATGGGCATGCTGAGTCCGTCCACGCCCAGCTTGTAGTGGATGTTCAGCGGGGCAAACCAGACCAGGTCCTCCACCCAGCGGTAGCCCGGACCGGGCTGTTGCCAGAACTGGCTGTAGAGCGCGATCGCCAGCACCAGCGGCAGGCTGGCGAAGAAGACTCCGACCCGCTGGATGCCCTTCACCCAGCAGGGGGGGCAGGCCATGATGATGATCGCCCCCAGCAGGGGCGCCCAGACGGCAAAGCTCAGCATGGGCATCTCGCTCATGGTGCGTGGGGGCCTCCCTGCATCACGGGGTTGACCAGGAAGGTCGGCTCGGCCAGACCCAGACCAAAGATCAGCACCAGCACGGCCAGGATGATGAGCAACAGATACTGCTGCACCCGTCCGCTCTGCTCCTTGCGCAGCTCGTTACCGGCCCAGACGGTGACCTGACCGCAGAAATTGACCACGCCGTCGACGATGTTGTCATCCACCCAGGAAGCGATGCGCGCGCCCAGGTAGAGCGAGCCCGAGAGCAGCCAGGCCCAGAGGTGATCCATGTAGTACTTCTGCTGGAAAACCGTCCACGCGAAGCCCAGGCGCTTTTGCAGGCGCCGCTCGCCGGCGGCCGGATCCTTGCCGTAGAACGTCCAGGCCACGAACAGCCCGCTCAGAGCGACCAGCAGCGAGAAGGCCATCATGGCAGCGTGGAAGGGGTGCTCTGACTGGAACGGGCTGTGGATGAAATGCTCGAAGTTGTTGTCCCAGGGCATGCCGACAAAGCCCAGGAAAGTCGCGAACAGCGCCAGGATGAGCAGCGGCCCGTACATGATCGGGCTGACCTCTTTGGGCTCGTGGTGGCCGTGCGGGTGCTGCTCCATGTGGGCTCCGAGGCAGGCGGGCGGAAGCCCGGTGCCGGCCGTCACGGCCCGCTCCTCGGTCCAGTCGGGCTTGAAGGTGAAGACTTCCCAGGACGGATCCACCGGGGGCGTCAGGTTGGCGGGCGGAATGGGGCCGGCCAGCTCCGATTCACCGCGATATTCGCCCAAAAAGGTGATGAAGAACATCCGCCCCACATAGAACGCCGTCAGGAAGGCCGCGAGGACCAGCATCACCAGCACGGGACCGTGGGTGCCGGCCAGGATCTCGTCCTTAGACCAGAAGCCCGCAAACGGGAAGATACCGGCCAGCGCGAGGCACCCGCAAGCGAACGCCAGGCTGGTCATGGGCAGCTTCTTGCGCAGTCCGCCCATCGTCCACATGTCCTGGCTGTGGCAGGCTACGATGACGGCGCCGGAGCCAAGGAACAACAGGGCCTTGAAGAAGGCGTGGGTGATCAGGTGGAATGTTCCGGCGGTGTAGGCGCCGCTGCCCAGGGCCGCCATCATGTAGCCGAGCTGCGAGATGGTGGAGTAGGCGAGGACCTTTTTGATGTCGTTCTGGACGCAGGCCATGGTGGCCGCCATGAGGGCCGTGACCGCGCCGATGTAAGCCACGGTATGGCCCGCCAGGATGGCCGTGTCGAAGACCGGGAACAGGCGCGCCACCAGGTAGACGCCCGCGGCCACCATCGTAGCGGCGTGGATGAGGGCGGAGACGGGGGTGGGGCCTTCCATCGCGTCGGGAAGCCAGACCTGCAGGGGGAACTGGGCGCTCTTGCCGATGGCACCACAAAAGATCAGCGTGGCCGCGATGGCCAGGTAGCCGTACTGCCAGACCTCGGAGTTGCCGGCGACCATCGAGTTCAGCTCCACGAAGCCGAACGTGCCGAGCTTGGTGCCCATCATCAGAATGCCCATCAGAAAGAACAGGTCAGCAAAGCGCGTGACCACAAAAGCCTTCTTGGCGGCCGCGGTGGCGCTGGTCTTGAAGAACCAGAAGCCGACCAGCAAGAACGAGCAGGCGCCCACCAGCTCCCAAAAGACGTAGATCTGGAGCAGGTTGGTGGAGAGCACCAGACCCAGCATCGAGAACGCGAACAGGGACATGTAGGCGTAGAAACGGCTGAGTGTGGCCGAGCCCTGGGTTGGGAAGTGGTGGATCTCGGTCTCCATGTAACTGAAGCTGTAGATCTGGATCAGGAGCGCGATGAAACAGACCATCAGCAGCATCAGGGAGGATAGATTGTCCACCAGCAAGCCCATCTTGACGCTGGTCCAGCCAAGGTCGATCCAGGGGAAGTCGGCCTGCTTGACGACGTCAGCCTGACTGTTGCGCGTCAGGAAGAGCTGGGCCGAGAGTCCCAGCGACGCCAGCATGGCCAGGATGGAGACGGCCGCCGAAAGGCGACCCCAGCGGAGCGTGATCAGGGTGATGATCAGGAAAGCCAGGAGAGGCAACAGCGGAATCAGACCGACCCCCGGGATCTCGGTGTTGGTCAGCTCTACGATTATGCCAGCGTGCTCGCCCAAAGAGTTGTGCTCCAGGTTTCCGGCAGGTGCCTTGAAGTGGACTCAAGAATTGAAATCCTGCCAACGGCCGGTCGTCCCGGGTTCGGCGCCCATAGAGGCAAACCTCCTGGAGGAATCCCTTGCAAGAAGTACGCGTGATACGCAGCGCAAAGCGCACACGCACGGTTTCAGCTAACGTCGTCGACGGGGTGCTGGTGGTGCACCTGCCCGCCCGTCTGTCCAAGACCGAGGAGCTCGAGTGGATCGAGCGGATGAGGAAGCATTTCGAGCGCAAGCGTCGCAAACAGAGGTCCAAGAGCGACGGCGACCTGGTGGCCCGGGCCCGGGTTCTGAATCTGATGTACTTTGGCGGTAAGCTCGAGTACAGCATCAATTGGGTCGAGAACCAGGCCAAGCGCTGGGGATCCTGCACTCCCGCGCGTGAGAGCATTCGGATCTCGCGCGAGCTCGAGCCCTTCCCGGACTGGGTGCTGGATTACGTGATCGTCCACGAGCTGGCCCACCTGATCGAGGCCAACCATTCGCCGGCGTTCTGGAAGCTGGTCTACCAGTATCCTCAGACGGACAAAGCCATCGGCTTCCTGATGGGCTTCGCGACCGCCAAGGACGCTATCCCTTCAGCGTGTTGATCTGCTCGAGGTCGATCAGGTTGCGGTTGCGGTAAATCGACAACACAATCGCCACGCCGATGGTCACTTCGGCGGCGGCCACCGTGATCACGAAGATCGAGAACAGCACCCCGGTGATATCGGGCATGTAGTAGCTGAAGGCCACCAGGTTGATGTTGACCGAGTTGAACATCAGCTCGAGCGACATCAGCACCGCCACCGCATTGCGCCGGGTCAGGGCGCCGTAGATCCCGATCGAGAACAGGACGGCGGCCAGAATCAGGTAGTGCTGCAGCGTGATCGGCGTCATGGGGGGGGCGGCCCTTCTTCCTTGCGGGCGATCATGATGGCGCCGACCAGCGCGGCCAACAAGAAGACCGAGGCCAGCTCGAACGGCAGCAGATAACTCGTCAAGAGTTGCTGGCCCAGCTGGTTGAGGTCGTCGATGTGGGTGGGCGCCGGTCCGGTCTTCCAGGGGGAGGCGCCGATGACGGCCACCAGCACGCCGCACATGACGGCTGCGGCTCCCATTCCGGCGGCCTGCTGGCTGAAGCGCTTGTTGGATTCGTCGCGCATCACGTGGTGGGTGAGCATGAAACCGAAAAGCAAGATGACCGCGATGGCGCCTGCGTAGATCAGGACTTGCAGCGCCGCGATGAACGGGGCATTGAGCAGCACGTAGAGGCCGGCGACACCCAGGAAGCAGGTGATCAGCGCCAACCCCGCGTGGAAGAGGTTGCGAGCCTGCACCATGGACATGGCCGAAGTCAGAATCAGTCCGGCCAGAACGTAAAAGATTGCGTCGGTCATCGGGGACCTCGGTAAGGCGGCGGCTCTTTCAGGGCGCGCATGATCAGCACGACCGAGACGACCAGGACGATGCCCACCGCCCAGAAGGCGAGGTAAGTGTCGTAGGCCTGGTAGAGGAGCACGGCCAGGGCGGAGCCGAGCAGGTTGAGGAAGGCGACCGGCAGCATGAACTTCCAGCCGAAGTTCATCAGGTGGTCGGGGCGCAGGCGCGGGAACGTCCAGCGAATCCACATCATGATGACCACCAGGAAGTAAGCCTTGACCCAGAACGACAGGAGCCCCAGCACCTGCACCCAGAGGCGCGGGTGCTCGACCAGGCCGGGGTGGGTCAACTCGGGGGCGTCGAAGAACGGGATGAGCCAGCCACCCAGGAAGACCGTGGCGGCGATGCCCGACACCAGGAACATGTTGGCAAACTCGGCCAGGAAGAACATGGCGAACATCAGGCCCGAATACTCCGAGACGTAGCCAGCGACCAACTCGGACTCGGCTTCGGGGATGTCGAACGGGGGCCGGTTGACCTCGGCGATGCTGGAGACGAAGTAGATGAGCAGCCCCAGCAGACTGGGCACGCAGAACCAGACGCCATACTCGGCCTGGGCCTTGACGATTTCGACCATGGAGAGGCTGCCGGCCATCAGGATGGGCGCCAGCAGCGCAAAGATCAGCGGGATCTCGTAGGAGAGCATCTGGGCCGCCGAGCGCAGCCCTCCGAGCAGGCTGTACTTACTGTTGGAAGCCCAGCCGGCCATGAGGATGGACAGCACCGTGAGCGACGAGATGCCCACCGCGTAAAGCAGACCGACGTTCAGGTCGGCCACCCAGAAGAGTGGTCCGAAGGGCAGCACGACGTGGGCCGAGAGACAGACCGCGAAGATTGTCATCGGGGCCAGATAGAACGGCACTTTGTCGGCCTTGGCGGGGACGATCTGCTCCTTGAAGAGCAGCTTGATCGAGTCGGCCGGGGTCTGGAGGAAGCCTCCGAACCACATGGAGGTCTCGGCGAACGAGCGCGGTCCGGTCATCATCGGCCCGGTGCGATTCTGGATGCGGGCGGAGATCTTACGCTCGAGCCAGACGAGGAACATCACGTTGACCGAAATGAAGGCCAGGATGCCGATCAGGACGAGCAGCATCGCCACGGCTTGGGCCGGGCCGGCGCCGAGGTGCGGCGCCAGAAAGGGCGTGAGCCAGCTGTCGAAGCCTGGAGTTTGAGCAAAAATCACCATGGACCGATTCGATGGTTTGTTATGAAAGGGTGCTTTCCCTCTCAGCGACGACAGGAGCGCTCCTCGAGCTACGGGAAACGCACGGCGATGCGACGTGACCTGCACGAAGCCAATCGCCTTTCCTGGAACGAGGCCACGCGCGCCCACAACGCCCACAAAGTGGACCAGGCGGCCTTCTTACGCGAGGGGGGAAGCACGCTCTTTCCCGAGGAGTTGGACCTGCTCGGGCCCCTGAGCGGCAAATCGCTGCTTCACCTGCAGTGCAATGCCGGGCAGGACACTCTTTCCCTGGCTCGCCTCGGCGCTTGCGTCACGGGGGTCGATATCAGCGACGAGGCCATCGAATTCGCGCGCGGCTTGAGCCGGGACGCGGGTCTGGCGGCAACCTTCCACCGCCAGGACGTGTATGAGTACCTGGCGACCGCCACCGCCTTCGACCTGGTGTTTTGCTCGTACGGAGCCCTTTGTTGGCTCTCGGACCTGCCCGGCTGGGCCCGTGGCGTGGCGCGTTGCCTGGCGCCCGGAGGAAGACTGGTGGTGCTCGAGTTTCACCCCGCGCTGATGATGTTCGAGACGGACTGGAGCTTGAAATACGATTACTTCGGGGGCTCGGTCCTGGAGTGGGCCACGGGCGTCAGTGATTACGTCGGTCCCGAGCTGGCGCCGAGCGGATTTCGCGCCACCGAGGAGTTCGTCAATCCCAATCCGTGCTTCGAGTTCCAGTGGACGCCCTCGGACCTGGTCACGGCCGTGCTGGGGGCGGGACTTCGGCTCGAGCGCCTGGTCGAGTATCCCTACGCCAATGGGTGGCACGCGTTCGAACGCATGCGCCCGCTGGGGGAACGGCGCTATGGGCCGCCGGAGGGGTTCCCGCAAATGCCCATGATGCTTGGACTCAGCGCAAGCGCAGGCTCTTGACGACCCGCGCGGCCTCGTCAGCGGAGCCACCCACGATCTCCATCAGAAGGTAGAGCTTGTTGCCCCGCACCAGCATCACCGATTCGAGAGACTTGCCGTTGATCTTGTAGTGAAAGTGCTTCCCGGTTACCCCGTCGACGGTGATTTTCTCCTCGCTGACGAACTGAAACGTCTTGTCGAACTCGGCCCGCAGATCCGCCATGGCCTGCTCGGGCGAGGAATCGATGGAGTCGACGCTCATCCGGTAGGAGTTGCCCTGGTGGTCGAGCTCCCAGACCGTCACATCGGTTTTCTTGGGCTCGGCCGGGAACTCGATGCTGAAGCCGTCGCCCTGGAGCGTGTAGCCCAGGGCCACGGCGACCAGGAGCAGCCAGACGGCCAGTGCGCGCTTGATCATCGGTCGGTTTCCGGAAGCACGATGTCGAAGCTGGCCGCGATCGCCATGATATCGGGAATCAGCACGTCGCGGATCAGCTCCTGGAACAGTTGGATGTGCACGTAGGAGGGCGTGCGGAACTTGCAGCGCCAGGGCTTGTCCCCTCCATCGGAGACGAGGTAGCAGCCGATGTCGCCGCGGGGGGACTCGATATGCTTGTAAACCTCGCCCTTGGGCAGCGTGAAGCGCCAGTTGTGCAGGTCGAGGAACTTGCCGGCGGGGATGTTCTCGGCGCACTGTCGCAGAATGTGCGCGGCCTGGCGCATCTCATCCATGCGCATGCGGTAGCGGTCGAAGACATCGCCCGACTGGCCGAGGGGCACGTCGAACTTGAGGTCGGCATAGACCGAGTAGGGCTCGGCCCGGCGCACGTCATAGTTGACACCCGAGGCGCGCAGGCTGGGCCCGGAAACTGCGTAGCGGCGGGCCGTCTCGGGGGTCAGGACGCCCACGCCCTGGGCCCGGTTGTAGAAGATAGGATTCTTGTCGAGCAGGTCCTCGTACTCGGCGATCATCGGCTCCCAGTAGTCCAGAAAGCCGATCATCTCTTGCATGAAGTTGGACGGCAAGTCGCGCGAGACGCCTCCCACCCGCAGGTAGTTATAGAGCAGCCGCGCGCCGCAAGTCATCTCGAACAGGTCCAGCACCTTCTCGCGATCCCGGAAGGCATACAGGAACGGGGTGGTGGCGCCGATCTCCAGGCAGAACGTCCCGTACCACAGGAGGTGCGACGCGATGCGGTTGAGCTCGCTCATGATGACCCGGATATACTCCGCGCGGGGCGGAGGGCTGATGTCGCCCAACGCCTCGACGGCCAGCACGTAGACGTAGTTGCTGGTCATGCTGGTGCAGTAATCCAGCCGATCGGTAACCGGAATGACCTGCGTGAACGTCCGGCTCTCGGCCAGCTTCTCGATGGAGCGGTGGAGATAGCCGATGATCGGGTCACAGTGCATGACCTTCTCGCCGTCCATCTTGAGGATCATCCGCAGCACGCCGTGCGTCGAGGGGTGCTGCGGCCCCATATTGAGCTCGAACTCCTCGGTCCGGATATCGCGGGTATCGGTATCGGTCGTCAGCATGATTAGTCCGGCTTGCTGGCCAGGTTGGCGTGGAGATAGTCTTTGCGCATGGGATGTCCCTCCCAGTCTTCCGGCATCAGGAGACGGCGCGGATCTTTGAGCCCCGGAAAGACCACGCCGTAAAGGTCGTAGGTCTCGCGCTCGTTCCATTCTGCATTGGTCCAAAGGTGGCTCACGGTGGGAGCGGTGGGAGCGTCGCGGTCCACGATGACCTTGAGCTGGATCCGGTGTTGCTTACCCAGACTATACAGGCTGTAGACCACGTGCATATGCTCGGGTGGATGGTCCACCGCGGTGATGAAGTCGAGATAGTCGCACTCGGTCTCGGGGTCGTCTCGCAGCAACTGCATGATGTCGTGGATCGCCTCGACCGGTACGACAAGGCCGTTCTCGCAGTCTTCATCCAGCCCGGTCTCAGGCCAGCGCTCGGTGAGCTTGCGGTGGAAGTCCTGGCGCTTCATGCGTTCTGGACGATGCGCATCGAGTCGGGCACGATCAGGCCCGAGGGACGCGTGGTGCCGGCGGCCATGTGGCGCAGACCGGGACGGTCGCGCTTCTGGCCTAGCTTTTCCTGGCGGATCATGTTCTGCAGCTCGATGCAGCCGTGCATCAGAGCTTCAGGACGGGGAGGGCAGCCCGCGATGTGGATGTCCACCGGAACGATCTTGTCCACGCCCTTGAGCACGGAGTAGCCATCGTGGTAGAACGGCCCGCCGTACACGGTACAGCCGCCCATCGCGATGACGTACTTGGGCTCGGGCATCTGCTCGTAAAGCAGCTTCACGCGCGGCGCCATCTTCAGAGTGAGGGTGCCGGCCACGATCATCAGGTCGGTCTGGCGCGGGGTGGCGCGGAAGATCATTCCCAGACGGTCGAAATCGTAGCGCGAAGCACCGGTGGCCATCATCTCGATCGCGCAGCACGCCAAGCCGAAGAGCATGTACCAGAGTGAGCTGGCTTTGACCTCGTTGACCGCCCAGTTGAGAGGCGTCATCAGGATACCGCCGCCGGGCGTCTTCTCGAGGTAGGCGGGAATCTTGTCGATCAGACCCATTCCAGGGCCCCCTTTCTCCAAGCGTAGATGAGGGCGATAGCGAGCAAAGCCAGGAAAATCAGCATCTCGACCAGGGGCAGGATGCCCATCGTGAGCGTCATCGTCTTGAAGCCGACCGCCCACGGGATCAAGAAGGCGGCCTCGACGTCGAACAGCACGAAGAGCATGGCGAACAGATAGTAGCGGGCGTTGTACTGCACCCAGGCCTCCCCGATGGGGGGCTCGCCGCACTCGTAGGCGATGAGCTTGGAGGCCCCGGGCTTGTGGGGAGAGGTCACAAAGCGGTTCAGCGTGAGGCTGGCGCCCACGAACCCCAGACCCCCTAACAGGAACAAGGCTACGTAGGCGTATTCCATTTAGAGATCGCGCTCCAGAACATACTCCAAGACTTCTTCCAGAGCGGTCCGGGCGGGACCTGCGGGAATCCGAGCCAAAGCTGCGCGGGCCTTATCGGCGTACTCGCGGGCTAGCTCCAGCGCGCGCGGCCGGGCTCCATGACCGTCCATCCAGGTCACGACCTCCTGCACATGGCCGTTCTGCAGCTTTCCGTTGGTGACCAGGGCCTCGATGCGCCCGCGCTCTTCCTCACCGGAGGTCTGCATGGCCACCAGGAACGGGAGGGTGAACTTCTTCTCGCCCAGGTCCGACCCGACGGGCTTGCCCAGGATTTTTGGATCGCCCCAGAAGTCGAGAATGTCGTCGATGATCTGGAAAGCGATGCCCAGGTTGAGTCCGAACTCTCCCAGGGCCGCCGTCTGGTCCGGGTCCGCCCCGCCCAGCAGGCCGCCCAGCTTGCAGGCGCACGACATCAGCGAGGCGGTCTTCCCCTCGATGATCTTGATGTAGTCCGGCTCGCTCAGCATCGGATTGCCCTGATGGGCGAGCTCGAGGAGCTGCCCTAGCGTCATCAGGGCGACCGACTCGCTCACGACCTGCACCAGGACCACGCGATTGAGGTCGGACACGGCCAGCAACGACTCGCACAGGAGAAAATCTCCCAGCAGCACGGTAAAACGGTTGCCCTGGATCGCGTTGAGCGTGGGTTGCCCGCGGCGCAAGAAAGTGCCGTCGATGACGTCGTCGTGGAGCAGGGAGGCTCCGTGCACCATTTCGACCGCGGCGCCAATCTTGACGGCCTCGTCGGGTCGCTCGCCCAGAATGCGGGAGCTCAGCAGCACCAGCGCCGGGCGCAACCGCTTCCCGCCGCTCTTGAACATCAACTCGGCGGGCAGTCGCACGGCGCCCCCACGACGTTGCAACAGCTCCAGAACGACCTTCTCCACGCGGAGCAGGTCGTCTTCGAGATCCTTCAGGGGGGCGATGACCACGATGGCTCCTTCCTCTAGGCCTTGAGGCCGGCCAGGACCCGTCCCGCGGCGTCGACAATCTCGTCGACGTCGTCCTGCGTGTGCGCAGTGGACAGAAAGGCCGCTTCGAACTGCGAGGGCGGCAGGTAGATTCCCTGCGCGAGCATTCCCTGGAAGAAAGCCGCGAAGAGATCCGTGCGGCACGTTTGCGCACTGTCGAAGTCGGTCACGGGAGTGGTGGTAAAGAACACGGTCAGCATCGACCCCACTCGCTGCACCAATGCCGGGGCCTGGTGGCGCTGGATCTGCTCCCGCAGACCTTCTTCCAGCCGCCGGCCTTTGCTCTCCAGGCCGTCGTGCAGTCCGGGTGAGTTCCCCAGTTTCTCGAGGGTGGCCCTGCCGGCGGCCACCGCCACCGGGTTGCCCGACAGGGTTCCGGCCTGATAGACCGGCCCCAACGGAGCCACGACCTCCATGATGTCGCGCCGCCCGCCGTAGCCGGCGAGGGGCATCCCGCCTCCCAGAATCTTGCCCAGACACGTCAGGTCCGGGTCCATTCCGTAGAGCTCCTGAGCCCCTCCGGGGGCCAGTCGGAAGCCGGTCATCACCTCGTCGAAGATCAGTAGAGCCCCGTGTCTGGCGGTCAGCTCGCGCAGCAACTCGAGGAAACCCGGCGCGGGGGGAACGACCCCCATGTTGCCAACCACGGGCTCGAGGATGACGGCCGCGATGGTCGAGCCGTCGCTGGCGAAAAGACTCTTGACCGCCTCGGAATTGTTGAAGGGCAGGGTCAGGGTATTCTTGGCGACGTCGGCCGGGACGCCACCGCTGTCGGGCACGCCCAGGGTGAGGGCGCCCGAGCCGGCCTTGACCAGGAGGGCGTCGCTGTGGCCGTGGTAGCAGCCCGAAAACTTGACGATCCGATCGCGTCCGGTGAAGCCACGGGCCACGCGCAATGCGCTCATGCACGCTTCGGTGCCGGAGCTGACCAGACGGAAGAGGTCGATGCTGGGGATCAGGCGCTTGACCAGCTCGGCCAGGCGGATCTCTCCCTCGGTTGTCGCTCCGAAGGAAAGGCCGTGCGTTGCGGCTTCTTGCACCGCTTCGATAACCTGCGGATGGGCGTGACCCAGGATCATCGGCCCCCAGGAGCCCACCAGGTCGAGATACTCGTTCCCATCCACGTCGACGAGGCGAGAGCCTCGGGCGGACTGGAAGAGGATCGGATCGCCTCCGACGGCCCGGAAGGCGCGGACCGGGCTGTTGACGCCACCGGGAAGATGTTGGCGCGCCTCGTGAGCGAGCTCGGTGGAGCGGGTGCGCACAGCGGTCATCAGCACTTCCTCCTCGAAGTGGCGATGAGAACAGCGTCAGGTCGGACTGAGAGCGACTTTGTGAATTTTCTCACAAAGTCAATATTCTGTCTGAGAGCTTCTTTTCCTTTTGATAGGCAAAGCCGCGCCGACTTGAAGGATTTTCTTCACGTCAGGCTAAGACTAGTTTGAGTAGTTTTCGAGGAGGCGCATGCGCGATGGTCGCCACACTGGCTGAAGTCAACGAAATTCAAGAGGAGGAGTCCATCGAACAGGACTCGCTGGATAGTCAGGCTATCCCGGTGGTGGAGATGGATCCGACCGGGCAGACCATGCTGGATACCGGGGGCTATTTGACCCTGCGCGAGGCGGCTCTGGCGGTAGACAAGAGCGAGCAGACGATCCGACGACTGGTCAAAGCGAAGAAGGTTCTGAGCCGAAAGGTGCGGACTCGCACGGGCTTCGTCTACCTGGTCGAGCCTGTTTCCCTGCGGCAGGCCTGTGCCTCGGGTGCCACCGATGTGGAGGCCGCTCCAATTCCCTCGGTGGAGGAGGCTCCCCCCGCTCCCGCGGCGGCCGCAGCCCCTACCCCGGTGTTGAACGAGTTCTTTCAGTCCGAGATCGAGCGCCTGCGTGAGGAGCTGGCCCGCGAGAGGACCCGCTGCGAGGAGCGCACCGAGGAGCTGATCGCCGCCCGCACGCAGGCCGGCCGCTGGGAAGGCATGGCCCAGGGTTTCGAGCGTTACAACCAGCAGCTCTTCCAGCGACTGCAGTTGATGGAGCAGAATCCCCGGCCGACCGAGCCCGAGCTCGTCTTTCGCTCGGCCGAGCGTCCGCCGGTGAAGAAGAGCTCCGGCTGGCTGGTCTGGGTAGTCGGATTCTTGACGGTGCTGTTGGCAGGAACCCAGTTCCTGGCCATGTGGCAGAGGAGCCACTAACTGCGCGGTCTCTGGCTGTCCTCGGGCCGGGTCGAGGTGCGGGACGACCTGCCCGAGCCCGCCGGGGAGGCGGTTTTGGACGTTCTCTGTGCCGGGATCTGCGGGACGGACCTGCAGCTCTTGCAAGGCTATGCTGGTTTCGAGGGCATTCCCGGGCACGAGTTCGTAGGGCTGCACGAGGGGCGCCGCGTGGTCTCGGAGATCAACTGCCCGTGCGGTTCCTGTGCGTTGTGCGTGAAGGGACTGGGCAACCATTGCGCCGCGCGTCAGGTCCTGGGCATTCGCGGCCGGCCCGGCTGCTTCGCCGAGCGTATCGCCGTGCCGCTCGCCAATCTCCACGAGGTGCCGGCTTCGCTCTCCGACGAGGAGGCGGTGTTCGTTGAGCCCCTGGCCGCGGCGATCCGCATCGTGGAGCAGCTGTCGCCTGCCCCGGGAACGCGGGCCCTGGTCCTGGGCGATGGGCGGCTCGGGTTGCTGGTGGCCCAGGTGCTGGAGGGGGTCACAGTGCTCAGTCGCCGGCCGTCCAAGCAGACCGTCCTGACCGAGCTGGGCCTGCCCTTTGTGGCTTGCGATCAGGAGCTTCCGACTGATCACTACGACCTGGTCGTGGAGTGCACGGGGGTGCCGGCCATGTTGGATCGTGCTCTGGATGTCGTTCGGCCCTGCGGAACGGTGGTGCTCAAGTCCAGTTGGAACGAGCCCTCCGCGTTTCAGGCCGCCCGGATCATGGTCAAGGAGGTCCGCCTCCAGGGGTCACGCTGCGGTCCGTTCGCCCCGGCCCTGCGGGCTCTGGCTACCGGCGCGGTGCGGGTCAAGCCCCTGATCACCGATCGCTTCTCGCTTTCCGAGGGGCCGGCCGCCTTCGCGCGCGCCGCGGAGCCGGGCGTGCTCAAGGTGCTCGTGGACGTTCATCATTCTGCAAAATCGCGGTAGCATCGCGGAAACTCTCTGGCAGCATCCCGGTAACCTGGGCCCCGCAGCATGGGGCTATGAGCCTTTTCCAACGACAAGTCTTCTGGGCCTGTGTCGGCGTCGTCGCCGGCGTGACGCTGGCCGACCGCCCCCCGACCTGGATCGCGCTGTTTTGCCTGATCCTCGCTACCTCTGGATGGCTGGCCTGGTTGGCCGCTGCCGGTGAGGCGCGGTGGTTCCGCCGCCAGGCAGAGCCCATCCTCCTGGTGCTTCTCTTCGCACTGGCAGGCTATGCGCGCCAAGAGTTGGCCGATCGCCAGCATCAGCTCGATCCCGCCGCCTCGCTCGAGGGGACTCGCCTCGACTGCTCGGGCGAAGTCACCGAGCCGGCGCGCACGCTCGAGGGAAAGGTGCGCTTTCGTTTTCGAGTCGAGCGCGTCGAGGGTCGACCCCGCGTGCGGTCTTTCCCCGTGCTCGTGGAAGTGCGCGGACCGGCGCAATTTCTGCCTTCCTTGGCGCCCGGCGAAAAATGGCGTCTCTCGGGCGTCCTGAAGCCGCTGGGGAGGGCAGCCTACCCGGGCGGCTTCGACCCGCGAGAATGGGCCTTCCAACGCGGAATCCATCATCAGCTCCGTTTGAGCCCGGGAGATTGCGATCGGCTCGGCCCGCCCGAGGGCTGGGGAATCTGGCCTGTCGCCTGTCGGACGCGGTTGTGGCTGCTGGATCAGCTCGGCCCCCAGCTCTCCAGGGCGCAACTCGGATTGCTGGCCGGCATCCTCCTGGGCGAGACCGGCGATCTCCCTCGCCAGGTGGAGGACGATTTTCGCGCCCTGGGTCTCACCCATCTCCTGGCTGCCTCCGGGCTCAATGTCGTCATCGTGTCCGGCATCCTCATTTTTGCCGGCCGCCGCATTGGCTACTCGGACTACCGCCTCGCCCTCCCCTCCCTCGCCGTCGTCTGGTTTTACTGCTGCCTGGCCGGCGCCTCCCCCTCCATCGTCCGGGCCACCTGGATGTCCTCCCTCACTTTTGCCGCCCGCGCGCTCGGCCGCCAGGTCGACGCCACCCAGACCCTCCTCGTCACCACCCTCTCCCTCACTTTGCTCGACCCCACCTGTCTGACCGACCTGGGTTTCCAGCTCAGCTTCCTGGCCGTGCTCGGCCTCCTGGTCTACGGGTCCCCCCTCACTTTCGCCCCTCCCGACCGCCTCGTCCGCCTCCTCAGCCCCCTCTTCCGGCCCACCTCCCTCATTTTCGGCTCCCCCAAAACCTCCGCCCAAACCGCTCTCACCTGGCTCTTCGGGGCTACCTCCCTCACTTTTGCCGCCTCGCTCCTGGTCACGCCCCTCCTCCTCCAGACCTTCCAGCAGCTTCCCAGCCTCAGCCTCCCCGCCAACCTCCTCTGCGCCCCCCTCGCCGAGGCCCTCCTCCCCCTCGGATTCGTCGCTGCCGGCCTGACCGGTCTGAATACTCAGCTCGGCTCCCCCTTGATCGGCCTCACCCAGCTCGGACTCGACCTTTTGATCAGCCTCCCTCACAGTCTCGCCACGCGCTTTCCCGCCTGCCAGCTTCCGCGACCAGCACTGGCTTTCTGGTTGCTCTATGGAGCCGCTGCCGTGCTCCTCACCCGACCCGGGAGGCGCCGTCTGGGACTGGTCTGTCTGGTCGCATCTTTGGTTAGCCTGACCCTTCAGGTCGGTCGTTCTCAAGACAGCCTGATCATCCGCCATGTCCAGTTGCCGCAGGGTGTGGCCGTCTGGATGAACATTGCTGGAACCCACGTCCTGATTGGAGATTCGGAGCGAGTTCGGGGGGCCATGCTGGATATGCTGCACGACCAGGGGGTGGCGCGTGCCGACCTGGTGATCGGTCTGGATAGCCTGGCCCCGGATACCCGTCTGTGTGGACCGCTCCAGGTGATCAGCCAACCTTCCAGCTTGATGATTCTGTATGGTCGGATGCGGTGGTCCTGGCGTTGCCAGGGCACGGTCAGGCTCGAGGGGGGTCGCGTGCAGACGCCCAGGAGCTTATGGGAGCTGGATCGTGACGGTCCGCTCGAGCTGGAGACGGACGGGGTGCGGCTGTGGGAGCGTGACTGGTCCGATCAGGCGACTTCGAGCCTGACCTCGAACACGCGGTCCCAGGGAAGCTCGACCTGGAGCGATTCCAGTGGAAATCCGGTGGCGATCAGTCTGGCCAGTCGCACCTCCAACTCGCTGCGGACCGCGGCAGCGACTTCAACCCCCGCGTCCTTGAGGGCGAGTGTGCCCAGATGGGGGCGGACAGCGGCCTGGTAGTAGCCGTCGTCGAGCAAGCGCTCGGCGAGAAAGCGAAGGCGAGTCCCGTCTTGTTTCGCGTCGGGCTGGTCGGGCCAGAGGGCGAGGGCGGCCAGGGCGGTACCCAGCGTGTTGCCGGCGGTGTTCCACCCGCTGTAGGCGACCAGGCGGGTGGCCAGGCCCGAGGCGACCAGCTCGTCCAGCAGGCGCAAATCTCCCCCGTTGGCGTGCACCACGTCAGCCACGGCGATCTGGAGTCCCTGCTCGAGAGCGTCGCGAAGCGCTTCCAGGAAGGCCAGTGCGCGCGAGGGGTCTTCGAGGGCTTGATGACCCGCCTCGCCCTGCGCTCCCGTCGGACCGTAGACCCAGAGCTGCCGTCGGGCCTGGGTCAGCTCGACCATGGCCGCCCGTGCCTGGGCATCCACCACGTCGCGCATCGAGCGGTCTTCGTACCGGCCCACCCGGTCGCAGGCGTCCTCCGGGAACCAGCGCACCTGGACAGGCCCGGCCGGTCCGATCAGGCGGACCAGTTGCAGCATGGCCATCTCGTCGGTGCCGGGCGCGATGGTGACGTTCTGGGGCCGGTGCTTGGAGAGCTCGCGGATTTCCAGCACGTTCCAGCCTTCCGTGCGGCTGTCGTCGACACCGAGCAACAGGCTCTCCCAGCTACCCTGGTAAGCCTGCCCCATGGCGAGGCGATTGAGCTGATGAGCCTGGTCGCGGCGGTCCAGATAGGCGGTCACATAGTCAGGGTCGAGTTGCTTGGCCAGCTCGTCCGCGCGTGGATCCTTGCGCGCCGAGAGCACGGAGAGCTCGACCAGGCGCTCGGCCATGGCGACCTCTTCCGGACTGGTCTGAGTAGGCGCGGTCCGCATAATCGACTGGAAGGCGTGCGCGCGCTTGCCCTCTACGAGCTGAGGGAGCTTTTCCAGGCGGCTGACCGCCTCGGCGAAGGGAGCCTTCTGCGAGCGCGAGGCCACGAGTCCGCCCCAGGCGATCATGTCGAGGGAAACCAGCACTTCCTTGTCAGGTCCGGCCAGCGCCGCCAGCATGGCAGCGGGGTCGCCCGGGGTCATGAAGCGTCCCAGGCTCGCCGGAATGCGTACCTGGCGCCCGGCCATGGCGGCCACGCGCTCGACGAATTGCGTACAGCAGGGACGGTCGTCCAGGGGAACGAGCAGGATCACGCCAGGGCGTCGATGGCCTCGCGGAAGCGGGCAGTCGCCGCGCGCAGGCTCGCTTCCTCGAGCCCGGTCACGATGGCCCCGATGGTGATGCCGGCGGCTCCCGCCTTGCGGAGCCAGCCCACCTCGGCGGGCAGCACGGCCTTCTGGGTGGGCACCATGATGGGCACCCCGCAGGCGCGCGAAAGCGCTCGGTAGCGCGTCAGGTCGACCAGGTTCAGCGGCGTGCGATAGCTGGTGCGCGGGATGATGGAAGCTTCGAAGACGTCCACGCCGAAGCTAACCATGTCCTGGACCATCTCGGCGGTCCAGGTGTCGTCGACGGCCACCATGCGGCCCAGGCCACTCACGTCGAAGCAGCCCGGGGCGGTATATTTCGCGAACAGGTCCCAGAAGTCGAATCCAAAGGATTTGAACTCGGCCCATTCATCCGCCGAAGGCTGGGTCTCCTCGCCCGTGACCAGGCCAACCGGAACCTTCACGGCGGACAGAATCTCCTGGAGGACGGGCTTCTCGTCGGTCCAGCTGCCGAAACGGGTGTCCGAGGCAAAGTGGTGGCAGTTCAGGTGCACCTTCAGGATCTCGGCGCCGGACTCGACGGCGGCCAGAGCCAGTTCCGGGCGGTTCTTGGGCAGGCTGACCATCAGGCGAAAGCCGCTCGCGGTAAGCTCTTTGAGGCGGCTCAAAGCACGACCTCGGTGGATTTGGACGGTTTTCTCCAGATGATGATCTTCACGGATGCGCTCACGCTGTCACCTCCTCCTGGGTAGTCTGGGTAGGCTGGACGGTCTCCTCGACCGGGGCGCCGCTCAGCGTGACGTGCAGCATCCGGGAGACCCCCGGCTCTTCCATGGTGACGCCGAACAGCTTGTCTGCGAACTCCATCGTCTTGCGGTTGTGCGTGATGCACAGGAACTGCGACGAGGTCGAGAACTCCAGCAGGCGGGCGGCGACCTTCTCGACGTTGGAGTCGTCGAGGGGTGCGTCCAATTCGTCCAGGATGACGATCGGGCTGGGCCGGTGAGCCAGCAGCGCCAGCAGGAACGCGATGGCCGACAGGGCGCGCTCGCCCGAGCTCATCAGTGTGAGGTTCTGTACCTTCTTGCCAGGGGGACGGGCCACGATCTCGACGCCCGACTCCAGCACGTCCTCGGGGTTGGTCAGCTCGAGCTGGGCCGTGCCGCCGCCGAACAACTCGGTGTACATCCGGCTGAACGTGTCGTTCACCGCCGTGAAAGACTGCTGGAACTGCTCCACCGTGGCGGCATCCATCTCCGACATGATCTGGCGCAGCGATGCCGAGCCTTCCTCCAGATCGCTAATCTGGGTCGTCAGCTCCGCCTGGCGGCCTTCCAGCCGCTCGTAGTCCTCGCGCGCGCCCAGGTTGACCGAGCCAAAGTTCTCCAGGAAGCTCTTCAGGCGCTGGGCCTGCGAGCGAATCTTCTCCAGGTCGAGCCCCTCGGGGAGCTCGGGCGGCTCTTCCAGGGACAGCCCCAGCTCCTCGACCCGCGCCAGGGCCTCCTCGGCGCGCGCCTGCACGCCCGCCAGCTCGACCTGCAGGCCGTGCAGCCTTTTGGAGCTGTCGCCCGCTTGCGCCGCAGCCGCCTGGTGCAGCTTCTTCAGCTCCAGCACGTCGCGATCGATGGCCGCCAGCCCGGCCCGCAGCTCTTCCAGGGCCGTGCCGCGGGTCACCAGCTCCACTTCGAGGCGGGCCAGGTCGACTTGCAGCTGGGCGCCCTCCGTCTCGAGGTCTTTGCGAGCCTGGGCGCAGCGCTCTTGCTCGGCCACGGCGGCGGCCTGGTCGGCCGCCAGCTCGTCGGCGCGGCCCTTGATCGAGGCCAGCTCGCGGTCGAGCTCCTCCACCTTCTGCACGCGGCGCTGCAGCTCGAGCTCCGCCTCGAGCACGCCCTGCTGGGTGCGCTCGCGGGCGATCTGGCGGCGCGCCTCCTCCTCCTGGGTCTGCACCAGTAGCTCCTTGCAGGTCTCCTGGTCGGCCTCCAGCTTGGCCCGCAGCTCGTACATCGTGTCCAGCTCGGCGCGCCACTCCTCGCCGCGCTTGAGGATCTCGGCCTTTTCGGCCTCCAGCTTTTCGAGCGCTTTGTTGGAGCGCTCCTGGTCGACGTCCTGGCGCTTCTGCTGGGCCTTCAGGTCGTCGTTCTCCTGGCGCAGCTTGCGGATCTCCTCGTCCAGGATCGCCTTCTCACGCTCCAGCTCGTAGCGCAGTTTCTGGGTCGTCTCCTCGCGCTCGGTCTGCTCCACCAGCTTTTTCTCGAGGGTGAGCATCGCGTTGCGGGCTTCGTCCAGCTGCCTTTTGCGGGTAAGCAGGTTGGAGCGGTTCTGGGCGTGCGCGCCGCCCGTCAGGGCGCCGCTGGGACTGAGATACTCGCCCTGCAGCGTCACCAGCGTGGGCCGGCGACCGAATCCGCGGTCATACAGCGCCAGGGCCGAAGGCAGGTCCTCCATGAAGACCGTGCGCCCCATCAGCTCTTCCAGCACGGGGAGAATCTCTTTCGGGTAGCCGACCAGCTCGAGCGCCAGCCCGACCACGCCCTGGCGCGAAGGCAGCTCGGGGCGCGGCGCGGCTTTGCGCGAGAGGTCCAGCGGCCAGAAGGTCACACGACCGATGCGCTCTTGCTTCAGGCGGTCGATCAGGTTGGAGGCAGTGGCGCGATCGCGCGTGATCACGTCGTTCAGGTGACCGCCCAGCGCGGCCTCCACGGCCACCTCCATACCCTCGCGCACCTTGATCAGCTCGCCCACCAGCCCCACGGTCCCGGGCGTCTTCCAGGCCATCACCGCGCGCACGGCGGGGGGCATGCCGGAGCGATCCTCGAGGAACGACTCCAGCTCGCTGCAACGGGTAAAGAGCGGACGGCGCTCGTTCTCGAGCATCTTGCGCGAGTTGCGCGAGTCCATCAGGTCTTTCTCGCTGGCCGTCCAGGCTGTCTTGAGGGTCTCGTTGCGCGCCAGGGCCGCCGCCAGCCGCTGATTCGAGTCCTCGACCAGGGGCGCCATGTCGATCACCTCACCCACGTCGTCGATGGCGGCCAGGCTGAGCTGCTCCACGTCTTCGAGACGCCGGTCGTCGGTGTCGAGCCGCGCGCGCATGCTCTCGGCTTTGGCCATCAAGCGGCTGACCTCTTTGTCCAGCTCCTGGAGGCGGCCGCGCAGGTCGCCGTGGGCTCCGGAGCCCGGCAGGGGAAGGGCCTCCCACTCGGCTCGAAGCCTTTTGACATTGGCTTCGGCTTCGGCCACCTCTTCGGCCAGGCGGGGCCGCTCGCGGCCCATGCGATTCAGGTCGTGGGTACGAAGAATCAGGCGCTCCTGGGCATTCTCGAGCCTTTCCTGGGCGGACCTGGCCGAGTGCTCCAGCTCGCTGGCCCGGGCAAACATCCCGTCGTAGGCCGCTTTCTTGGCGCTGGCGTCCTCACGCTCCGCGGCCAGCTCGGCCTGCTGCCTCTCCCTCTCGGCCTCGTGCTCGGCCCGTTTCGCCTGCAGGGCCTCCAGGCGCTCGGCGAGGGCCGCCTCCTCGGCGATGGTGGCTCCCGATTTTGCCTCCAGCTCGTCCACGCGGCCCTGAAGAAGGACGCGTTTGCCTTCGAGCTGGCTGTAGTCGAAGTGGGCCACCTGGCAGTCGAGGTCTTTCAGCTCGTCCTGGGCTTTCTTGTATTTCTCGTAGCGGGCGAGCTGCTTCTTGCTTTCTTCCCACTGCTGCTCGACCTCGAGCAGGATGTCCTTGAGCCGCGTCAGGTTGGCGGCCGTTTTCTGAAGGCGGCGCTCGGCCTCTTGCTTGCGGTAACGATAGCGGTTGACGCCGGCCGTCTCTTCGAGCATCATGCGCCGCTCTTTGGGGTCGGTGGAGAGCACGCGGTCCACTTCGCGCCCTCCCAGCACCGAGAACGAGCCGGGGCCGATTCCGGACCCCATGAGGAGCTCGTGGATGTCCTTCAGGCGGCAGGTGGTGCGGTTGATGAAATACTTGGTATCGCCGCTGCGCTCGATGCGGCGCGTGATGGACACCTCGGAGAAGTCGACCGGCAGATGTCCGTCGGCGTTGTCGAAAATCGCGGTGACTTCGCAGAAGGGAGCCGGACGACGGGTGTTGGTGCCGGCAAAGATGAGCTCCTCCGTCTTGTTGGCGCGCAGCACTTTGAGGCTCTGCTCGCCCAAGCAGAAACGCAATGCGTCGGTGAGGTTGCTCTTGCCGGAGCCGTTGGGCCCGACGACCGCCAGGAAGCCTCTGGGCAGCTCCAGGTCGATCTTGTCGGCGAAGGTTTTGAAACCGGAAAGCTCTAAACGTTTGAGATACATGGCGAGTTCTTGAGTTTTTGTCAGAGAGGGCTGAATTTCCTTCAATGAGCTACGAGCAAGCCGTTTCCTTACGGGAAGCGGGAGATGTCGAAGGCATCAAACACTTGTTCCGGGTGCATCCGGAGGATGCCCGGATCGCCTACCAGGTGGCCTGGACCCACGACAAGCTCGGCCTGGAGGCCGAAGCGGTGCAGTATTACCAGGCGGCCTTACAGCTGGGACTGCCTCCGGACGAGGAGCCGGGGGCTTTTCTGGGGCTGGGAAGCACGCTCCGGTGCCTCAACCGCCTGCGCGAGTCGCTGGAGACGCTGGACGCCGGTCTGGAAGTCTATCCTCAGGACCGGGCTTTGAAGGTGTTTCGCGCGCTGACTCTTTACAGTCTGGGACGGCACGAGGAGTGTACCAGCGCCCTCTTGCATCAATTGGCGGAAACCACGCAGGACGAGCGAATCCGAGCTTACGGTCGCGCTCTGAGCTATTACGCCGACAACCTGAGCATCGACGAGAGCCTTCAGGCTTAATTGCCCCCGCCGACCCGGATTCGCTGGCGCTTACGACCCCAGGAACCGGCGTATTCGTTGAAGCGCCCGGCCACTCGCGCCCCGCAGCTCATGCAGCAGCCCTGGCGCAGGCGGAACTCTCCCAACTCGTGCCAGTCGCGCTCGATCACGACCTGCCGGCAACCGGGGCAGTGAGTAGCCTGACTATCCGGGTCCACCACGTTGCCTGTATAGACGTAACGAATCCCGTGCTCGAGCGCCTGTCGCCGAGCCCGCTGGAGGGTGCTGGCGGGCGTGTGAGGCCGGTCCAGCTTGAAGTCGGGGTGATAGGCCGTGAAGTGGATGGGGACATCCGGACCCAGGTTCTGGAAGACCCATTTGCAGAGCTGGTCGATCTCCTCGGGGGAGTCGTTCTCCTCGGGGATGATCAGGGTCGTGATCTCGAACCACACATCGGTCTCGTTTTTGAGGTATTTCAACGTATCCAGCACCGGCTCGAGGTGCCCGAAGCAGAGCTTGTGGTAGAACCGCTCGGTGAAGGCCTTCAGGTCGACGTTGGCGGCGTCCATGTGCCGGAAGAACTCGCCCCGCGCCTCCGGGGTGATGTAGCCCGCCGTCACGGCCACCGTTTTTACGTCCAAATCGTGGCACGCTTTGGCCACGTCGATCGCATACTCGGCCCAGAGGACCGGGTCGTTGTAGGTGAATGCCACGCTCTGGCACCCGTGCAGCCGTGCGGCGCTGGCGATTCCCCGGGGGGAGGCCTCGTCGGAGAGCTTTTCGACCTCGTTGGCTTTGGAGATGCTCCAGTTCTGGCAGTAGCGGCAGCCCAGGTTGCACCCCGCGGTGCCGAAGCTCAGGACCGCCGAGCCGGGGTAGAAGTGGTTGAGCGGCTTTTTCTCGATCGGGTCGATGCAGAAGCCGGTGCTGCGACCATAGGTGGTCAGCACCATCTTGCCGCCCTGGTTCTGGCGCACGAAGCAGAACGCGCGCTGGCCCTCCCCAAGTTTGCAGTGCCGGGGGCAGAGATAACACTCGATTTTACCGTTGTCCAGCGGGCTCCACCATTGCGTATCCATTCTCTATAGGGGTTCTCTGCACGGTGTCCGGAGCCTTTCGGGGGAAATTCATGCTCGCCCGGTAGACTGAAGTCGTGACCATCAGCGAGCCCTGGATGACCTATAGCCGCGCCAACGTCCGCCGTGACCTGCGCGAAGACGTGGCCTCCGATCCGGAGAACGACGTTTTCGTCAACGCCCAGCGTGCTGCCGATTCCTTGCGCTCGGACAACCTGGTCGCCATGATGGAAGAGGCGGGCCGCAAGTACCGCACGACCGAGATCATCCGCAAGGTCACCCTGATCAGTGGGGGCCTCCTGGCCGCCAGCGGGCTCCACTTCGGCTGGGGAGCGGCCGCGGGAGGACTGGGCACCGCCGCTCTGGGCCTGATCGCCACCCACGGGAGATTAGCCAGACTAGACGACTTTTTCGAGTGGGGTTTCGAGCGTCTGATGGATCTACGGTAGCTTGGCTGTAAAGCCGTTGTCGCCGCTCAGGTCCGGCTCGATACCGATGACCACCGGTCGTCCCCGGAACAGGTCCAGGGTCTCCTTGAAATCGCTCGCGTCGGCGGCGCTATAGCCCCACTGGGACTCGGTCTCCACCACGAAGGGAAACTCGCCCTCCGCGAAGGTCTTGCGCGCCCAGGCGGTGGCGTCCTTGAAGAGCTTCTCGTCCAGCATCCCGTCGAAAACGGGCCGGAATGGATAGATCGTGGCGACGTAGGGCTTCTCATTCTTCTCGGCCCGCGGTCCGTTGGCCAGGAGGGTTTCCAGGTCAGGACGGGTCTTCACCCAGTGCCAGCTGACGTTCTCGTCTCCGCGGTGGAACTCCAGCAAGACAGGCAACCATTCGTCCGCCTTGGCGAGCAGCTTGTCAAACATTGAAGCGGATATTCAGGATCTCACCCTCGTGCACCACGTAGTCCTTGCCCTCGACCCGCAGCTTGCCCTGGTCCTTGGCGGCCGCCAGGGTCTGGCACTCGAGGAACGTGTCGTAACCGATCACTTCGGCGCGAATGAAGCCGCGCTCGAGATCGCTGTGGATCGCGCCCGCCGCCTCGGGAGCCTTGGCTTTCTGACGCACGGTCCAGGCGCGGCACTCGTCCTCGCCCACCGTAAAGAAAGTCATCAGGCCCAGACGGCTGTAGCTGGCGGCCACCAGCTGCGCCAGGCCGGTTTCCTTGATTCCCAGGTCCTGCAAGAAGGCATCTCGCTCGTCCGGCTCGAGCTGGGCCACCTCGGCCTCCAGCACGGCGCTGGTCGCGATCGCGGTCGTGCCGCGCTTCTCGGCCATCGCGCGCACGGTCTTTTCGTGAGCGGAAGTCTTGCCGAGGTCATCCTCGGTCACGTTGGCGCAGTAAATCCGGGGCTTGAGAGAAAGCAGGCCCATCCCGGAAAGCAGCTTGAGCTCGTCGGCGTCCAGCTGAGGGATGGCCGTGAAGTCGCCGGCCGCCAGCGCGGGGTGCAGCTTTTCCAGCACGACCTTCTCTTCGGGAGTCAGCTTTTTAGCGCGTTCCAGGCGTCCCTCGACGATCTTGAGGTCGGCCAGCATGATCTCGAGCTCGAAGTCTTCCATATCCTTCTGGGGGTTGGCATCCCCGAGATAGGGGTGAGGGAAGCACCGCACCACCTCGACCAGGGCCGTGGCGGTGCGGATATCCGCCAACGCCTGGTCGCCCAGCCCCGTCCCGCTGCCTCCGGGCATATCCAGGAAGTCCACCGTCGTGGGGACGGTCTTCTTGGGGTTGAACATCGAGGAGAGCTTCCACAGCCGGTCGTCCGGAACCGGGACCCGGGCCATCGGGAGCTTCTTCCCGGAGACGTCGGACTGGCCTGACGAGGCCGTCAGAGCTTGAAAGAGACTGGACTTGCCGGACTGCGAGAGCCCTGTGATACCGATTGCGAGCGCCATGGGCCGCGGGGTTCTTGCCGGTGGAGGCGTTTCCTTTTCTGGTCGAGACAGGATTTTTCGGGGTGGGGGTGCTAAAAGGCAAGCTTATGTGCGGAATAGCTGGAATTCTCTACGATGCCAACGGTCAGGTCGTGATGGACTGGAAAGCCTATCGCGCGGCCCTGGATGAGCTCCTCAAGATGATGGTCGATCCTTTGCACCCGCAGGCCTTCGAAGCTCCGCTGCAGGTGCTGGAGCAGTTGACCCCGGCCCTCCGGGAGTTCTCCGTCGTGCGCGAGCTGCTCGATGACGCGCGCTTACAGAATCTAGTCAGCGATTGTGCCAAGACGATGGGCGACTGGGAAGTCCGCACGCAGACGCTCGTCCTCGAGCGCGGCAAATCGATCTCCACCGACACGGTCGAGCGCTGGAACGCCCTCTGGGTGCGGGCCCGCGACCTCGCCTGGACGGCCGAGCGCGACGTGCTGGGCGGACTCGACCGCCTGCGCCGCCTCATCCCCGCCGGGCAGAGCCACGACCACAAGGCTCAGTTCGAAGCCTGGAAGCTCTCCGCCGTGCTGGAGAATATCGGCCGGATGGAGGTTCGAGGCCGCGATTCCCTGGGACTCTCGATTCTGGCGACGTTTGGCAATCGTGAGGCTCTCAGTCGCTTCCGCGAGAGCGTGGAGACCGATCTGACCTGGCGTTCGCGGCTCAATCGCGCCGATTACACCGACGGCTCGGTCCTGGAAGACCAGCTTACCTTGATTTTTACGTTCAAGGTGGCCCAGGAGGTCGGCGCCCTGGGCGACAACGTGGCTACGCTGGCTCAGACGATTCTCGAGGACCGCATTTTCTGGCGCGTCCTGAGCGATCCGACCGTGCGCACCAACATCTTCAGCCACACCCGGTGGGCCTCCAACGGCATCATCTCCGAGCCGAATTGCCATCCGGTCAACGATCTGACCATTCCGCCCGGCTCGGACCGCGAGCAGCCCCGCGAGGGCTGCCCTCGCATCCTGGCCGTGCTGAACGGCGATGTGGACAACCACTTCGAGCTGCAGGCGCGCCTCCAGCGCGAGTCGGGCCGCAGGATCTCCTCGCAGATCACCACCGACACCAAGATCATTCCCGTGCTGGTGGAGTCCTATTTCCTCGCGACGGGCGACATGCGTGAGGCGTTCTGCAAAGCCATGAGCGACTGCGAGGGGTCGATCGCGGTGGTAATGCACACGACGCACGACCCGGATCGCACCTATCTGGCTCTGCGGGGCTCGGGCCAGAGCCTGTTCGTGGGCATCGGCCCGCACGGATACACCTTCGCCTCGGAGCTCTACGGGGTGGTGGAGCAGACCGCGCGCTTCGTGCGCATGGATGGCACTTCCGAGCGCGAGGCGGGCAACCCCGAGTCGGCCGGCCAGATTCTGGTGCTGGACGCCCGCAAGCTGCACGAGCTGGACGGCATCGAGGCCTATTCGTTCGACGGACACAAGCTCGAGCTGACCCCGGCGGACATTCGCACGGCCGAAATCACCACCCGCGACATCAACCGCGGTCCTTACGACCACTTTCTCCTCAAGGAGATCAGCGAGTCGCCCGAGTCGGTGCGCAAGACGCTGCGCGGCAAGTTCGTGCTCGACGAGAATCCCCACGCGGTCACCATGCGCCTGGGCGAGGATGTTTTTCCGCTCAAGCTCCAGGAGCGCCTGAAGGCGCGCGAGTTGCAGCACGTGCTGCTGATCGGCCAGGGTACGGCGGCCGTGGCCGGGCAGGCCGTCGCCTCGATGATGCAGCGCGTTCTGGGCAACGAGGTCGGCGTGCGGGCGATGAAGGCTACCGAGCTGTCGGGCTATTCCATGCTCGCCGATATGAGCAACTGTCTCGTGATCGCCATCAGCCAGTCCGGTACGACCACGGACACCAACCGCACGGTCGACCTGGTCAAGAGCAAGGGCGCGGCCGTGCTGGCGATCGTGAACCGGCGCAACTCCGATCTGGTCTACAAGGTCGACGGGGTGCTCTACACGTCGGATGGCCGCGACATCGAGATGTCGGTGGCGTCCACCAAAGCCTTCTACAGCCAGGTCGTGGCCGGCTATTTGCTGGCCTACCAGATGGGCTTGTTGATGGGCGTCCTGGACCAGGAGGAGGCCTTCCACGAGCTGGAGTCGTTGCTCCAGCTGCCCGACCTGATGAAGTCGGTGCTGCTGGACCACTCGGCCGTGCAGCAGCTGGCCGAGACCTGGGCGCCGGTGCGGCGGGACTGGGCTGTTGTCGGCAGCGGCTCGACCCGGGCGGCCGCGGACGAGATCCGGATCAAGCTGAGCGAACTCTGCTACAAATCGATCGCCACCGACTACATCGAGGACAAGAAGCACATCGACCTCTCCAGCGAGCCCCTGACGCTCGTCTGCGCGGCCGGGCTTCCCCTGGTAGCCCTCAAGGACTCGGTCAAAGAGGTAGCCATCTTCAAGTCGCACAAGTCGGTCCCGATCGTGATCTGCTCGGAGGGCTTCGACGCCTTCGAGTCCTATGCCGCGGGGGTCATCTACGTGCCCAAGGCCTCCGAGAACGCCTCGGTGCTGCTGAATACCCTGGTCGGCCAACTGTGGGGCTACTATTGCGCCATGGCGATCGACCAGGGTGCGGCCCAGCTGCGCCCCGCGCGCGCTCTGGCGGTGAAATACATGACCAACCGCCCCGATGCGTCCCCGGGCTCGGCGGTCTGGCGCCAGGTGATCACGCTCGGGCGTCAGTTCCACGAGCGCCTGTCGCGCGGGGCTTTCAACAGCTCCCTGTCGGTCGACGTGGGGGCGCGGCTCTCGCTGCTCTTCCGCTACTTCACGGGTGCTCAGCCGTTGCGCCAGTTCCGTGCCGAGTTCGATGCTCCGGGTACCTCGGAGGGCATGGCGGCCACGTTGATCGCCAACCTGACCACGGCCATCAACGAGCTGGCGCGTCCGATCGATGCGATCAAGCACCAGGCGAAGACCATCACGGTGGGCATCTCGCGCACCGAGGAGAATCTCACCGGCCCGCTGTTCGACGGCCTGCGCGACCTGAGCATCTCGCTGGAGAGTATCCCCTACCGCGACCTGATGCTGCTACGCGCCATCAGCCCCGCGATCCGCGAGGTGGCGGGGGCGACGGAGTATCGCGTCAGCGGACTGGGCAACATGGGTGAGACGACAGGCAACTCCTCGCTCCAGGTGCTGGCCAAGCTGGGCGAGTCCAAGGCTCTGCGCTCGCGCGCCGACGCCAAGAACACCTTGATGGGTACCAAGGAGCGGGTGGTGCGCACGCGGGCCGGCTATATCGGCCGGGGCGGCAAGGACCAGAAGCCCATCGTCATCCTGCCGGTGATCCCGCGTGGCAAGGTGGAGATGCTGGTGCTGTTCCATCTCTCCTTCCACGAGGATTTGCCTCTGTCGCGAAAGGTCAGCCTGTTGCGCGAGATGGCCCAGCGCTATGATGACGTGAAGGCTTTCGTGACCGAGACCGACGTGGAGTGGCGGGACAGTTATCTCGAGCAATTCAGCGTGGCCGACCTCGTCACGCTGCCCAGCGAGGCTTTGAATGCGCGGGTGCTCGAGGTGGCGCGCAACGCGGTGTTGACCGCCTAGGGCGATCTGTCTATAATACTTTAGCCTGGGCCCATAGCTCAGCGGTGAGAGCGGCCGGCTCATAACCGGTTGGTCCCTGGTTCGAACCCAGGTGGGCCCACCAGGTTTACGACTCCGGGCCCGCTCTCGGACGTCACGGCCCCATGGTCTAGTGGTTATGACGTCGGCCTTTCAAGCCGAAGATCGCGGGTTCGAGCCCCGCTGGGGTCACCAAGTCTTCCCTCGCTATCTCGTGGTGAGATAGCCCATGGGCGAATAGCTCAGTTGGTTAGAGCATCTGCTTTACACGCAGAGGGTCGGGGGTTCGAGTCCCTCTTCGCCCACCAGGTAGGAAGCCCGCCACAGAGCGGGTTTCTTTGTTTCACGGGTTGACCAAGAGAGCCCCTGGAAGTCGGCGTTGACCAAGCCGTGACCAAGAAACTCGGGGCAACAAGAAGGGGAGCCCCGCTTGGAGGCTCCCCGGAGAGTCGCTCTTTTCAGGCGCTCTAAGCCCTCGCTCCGCCCCCGAACAGAAGCCTACCTATCTGGTTGGCCGCTGCCTCCTGCATGCTGGGAAGGACCGAGCAGTAGACTTGCAGAGTCATGTTCACCCCGCTGTGGCCAAGCCGCTCTGCAACCACCTTCGGGTTCACGCCGGCAGCCAGTAGAAGCGTGGCCATGGAATGGCGCAGGTCATAGGGCCTCACTCCGGCCGGCAGGCCGGCTTGTTTGAATGCGCGCCTGAAGTCCCTCTGTCGCAGGTTGTGAAGGTCGAGCGGGGCTCCTGTCCTGTTGGCGAACACGAAGCCCTGGTCTTCATATGCCGGTCCGAGAGCCAGGCGCTCCTCACGCTGCCTCGTGCGGTGAGCCCGAAGGGCGGCCACAGTCGGGGGAGAGAGCTTGATCGTTCTGCGCGAGGAGCTTGTCTTGGGCTCCTCGAGACTCCAGCTCTGGCCGCGAAGGCGAACCAGGACCTTCAGCACCCGAATGCTCCCGGCTTCAAGGTCAACCTCGGGCCAGCGAAGGCCGAGGTATTCTTCCGGCCGGCAGCCTGAGTCGAGCGCTAGGACGAACATGGCGTGAAGCCGCTCCTTCTCTGTGGCCTTCAGGAGAGCTTGCGCCTGCTCGGCGTTCAGGGCGCGAATGCTCTGGCCCGGGCGCTTCTCCTTGGGCAGCTCTACATCCAGGGCCGGATTATGAGGAAGGAGCCGCCAGCGAACAGCGGCCTTCAAGCCGGACCGAATGACGTTGTGGGTAATCCGAATGGTGCGCCCGGAAAGCCCGCGCCCTTCCATGCCCGTGTAGAGCCGCTGCAGACTCAAAGGATTCAGCCTTTGGAGCGGGAGCGAACCAATCTCCGGGAACACGTAGCGACTGAGGGCCCACAGGTAGTCTTGATTCGTCCTGGCGCTCCGCTTGTTGGCGGTCGTTTCAAGCCACTCCCGGAGGTAGACTTCCACAGTCTGGGTTGTGGGTCGCGCCAGCCGGCCGGATTCAAATTCGTCGAGGCGCTTGCGGAGGAGCCGGTCCGCGTCTTCCTTCTTTCCTCGAATGCTCTCCTCGTAAAGCTCCGGACTGCCGTCCGGCTTCTTGCCGATACAGATTCGGATTTGCCAGGAGTCGAGCCCGTCTTTGCCCTTCTTTCCGTCTTTGCTGCGCTTGCGGACTGAACCTCTCATGATTGCTTCCTCCTCTTGCGGGTCTTGGGTTGCTCCCCCCGGGCCTCCCGCTCGAGCCGCTTGAGCTTGCGGGGGGATACGTGGGCCGCGTAGGGCACGGGGTCAGGGAATCCGAGGTGCCGGTGAATCAGGGTCCGCACCAGGAAGGCCATGCCCCCCGAGCGCCCGGACTCCGTGCTCCCGGCCGCTTCCTTCAGGCGCTCGAACACCTCGGGGTCAAGTCTCACCAGGATATGGGGCCGGCCGTCACTTGTGGTGGCCATGGCGTTCCTCCTCATGTAGAGCTTGGTTCTCGCGCTCCAGGGCAGCGAACTTCTCGTCCAAGACCGTGGCGGCCCGGGCTCCCATTAGAGGGTGCATTCCTGGAAGCTCCTGGAGCAGGTCGGCTTGCTCGGCAAGAAGGCGCTCCTGCTCTGCTGCCAGGGCCTTTCTGCGGGCCGCTAGAGAGGGGGGATTCCCCGCCCCACTCACACGGCCCCCACGCGGGCCAAGACCTGCCGAACGGTTTCGGGGCCCCACTTGCCGCCTCGCTTGGTCTGGTAATACTCGGCCGTCAGGCTGGCGGCAATCTCCCGCAGGGTCTTGCGGGCCGCACGAAGCTCCTGAATCCGGGCCACGGTGGCAGTTTCATCGGGGTTCTCTACCAGCTTCCCGGCTTCCATACGCTGGCCAAGGCCGGGGGCTCCCACGTGGCGTCCCTCGGCTTTGAGGTGCTGGAGGGCCTGAGAGGTGCGCTCCCCGATACACTCGCGCTCCCACTCGGCAACCGAGGTAAGCAGGTTCAGAACGAGCCGGCCGGCAGCGGTCCGCGTGTCCACTTGGTCAGCCACAGAGAACAGGGAGAAGCGGGTTTTGAAATGGGTGTCGAGCAGGCTCCCGAGGTCACGAACGGAGCGGGTCAGCCGGTCGAGCTTGGCCACCAGCAGGCCCTCGGCTTCGCCGGCCTCAAGGGCGGCAAGCGCCTTCTGCAGGCCCGGGCGGTTGAGGGTCTTGGCCGAAGCGCCAGCGTCCAAGACAACCTCCACAAGCTCGAGGTCATAGAGGGCCGCATAGGACCGGAGCTTGGCTTCCTGGGCAGCGAGGCTCACGCCGTTCTGGCTCTGCTCTTCGGTGCTGACTCGGGCGTAGGCGATAACCTTCATTGGTGGGGCTCCTCTCGGGAAGTATGCTGGGGTGCCCTCAGGATAGCAGAGCGCAGATCGCTCTGTCAAGAAAGGGTTCCCTTCTTGGACGCGACGAATTGGACAAGCTAACGGGAGGATTGAACATGCCAAAATCAGTAATCACTGCCGTGCTTTGGATGGTCTTGGTTGCGTCGACCCAGACCTATGAGATAACCCTCGACCACTTGGGAGTTTGGCTCCTCTTTCTTGGCATGGCATATGCTGTGGCAAGTTCAATCAAGAACGAATAGAGGGGACTAATTCCCAAAACGAACCCATCATGACGCCTTCACCTCGAAGGTTCCATCCTCGCCCCGCTCGGCTTCCAGGACCTGCTCGGGCCGGCTCCTGAGCGCCCGGGCCCGCTCAATCTGAGACAGGGTGCGCTCCATTTCACGGGAGAGGGTGGCTTCATACTTGATGAGCTTCTCGAGCTTATCCTGGGTGGGGAGGCTTGCCAGGAGAGCCGCGCGTTCGTGTTTGAGCTTGAGCGCCACCACCTGTGGCCGGAGAAGATGCATGCTCTGGCTCATCTTCCAACGAAGCTCCGTCAATGCAAGCCAGGGTTCATCCACTCCGATGGAATCGGCGTAGGCCTTCACAATCCGCTCGAGGTCAGCTCTGGTCCAGGTTCGCTCGTCAAAGTCTGAGTCCGGGTCAAGACCGTCCAGGTCGAACATCTCCTCGACTTCAATCCCCTGGCGGTTTGCAGCGTATGCGAAGAGTCGGGCAACTTCGAGCGACGGACTCTCGAGCTTGAGGTTCTCCAGAGAAAGAGCATTGA
This sequence comes from Vulcanimicrobiota bacterium, assembly GCA_039809865.1. Classification (GTDB taxonomy): domain Bacteria; phylum Vulcanimicrobiota; class Xenobia; order Xenobiales; family QWHO01; genus QWHO01. Next base: position 27,020 of record JBDHVW010000018.1, on the reverse strand, counting down.
AGTAGTCTTCCTGCACTTCAAGCTCAAACTCCAAGTCCTCAACGCGCCTGAGAGACTCTGCCTTTACGGGTTCATCGGCGCCCTGCCGGATCGCTCCCGCTTCATAGCGCAGGACTCTGCGCCACCTCCAGGTGACGGCGGCCAGCTTCTCGACAAGAAGCTCCTCGAGCGCCCCCTGCGGGCGGAGGTCATCCTGCAGGGCGGCCAGGAGGACAGCATACTCGGCCGGGTTCTCGGCTCCCGCCCCGGACTGAATGACCACCTCTTGCGACAGGATACCGTGTTGCAGGGCGTTGCGGGCGGCTCGCGCTTTACCGGCCAGGGTCTTGGGGCCGGTGCTGGCCAGGGCATTCGTCTTGTTGGCTTTGGCGCGTTGTTTACTCAAGGGAGCCTCCTAATTCTTTGGGTGGGTTTGGGTGGGTTTGGGTCTTACTTGTGGCCAGGCATGGCCGGGTTTGGCTGGCAACCAAGCGGGCCGCTTCACCACAGGGGTTGCACCTGTAGGCGCGGGCTTCGAGGTTGCCACCACAGGAGGGGCAGCGGCCGGGAGGGAGCCCTACGGCCCCAGGCAGTCGGAAGAAGGGTAGCGGGCGGTTGGGACGGACTTGCCCCCTGAACACTTCGGCCCGCCGAAGCACCTCGGGTAGCAGGTCGAGATGGGCCCGGAGCACCTGCTTGAGGTCCGGAGTCAGCACCTCGGTCAGGCCGTGATACCTCACCCGGCCGTCCGCGTCTAAAGCCAGGGCCGCCCCCTGGTCTGCTAAGGTGGCCAGTAGGTCAGCGGGACTCACGGCAAGCCCTCGAGCAGGTCTTCGACCAGGACGCCCGGTCCAGACGGGTTGCTCCCGTCCCTCCTGTCCCTCGCGTCCCGAATGGCACGGTTCCGGGGTTTATCGAGGGACGGGTGCGAAAGGAAGAGTCCGGGCTCCTGTCCATCCTGTCCCCCGGTCGGCTTGGCCAGGGACGGGAGGAACGTGTGACGGTCGGGAGACTCCTCGGTCCTGTCCCTCCCCGAACGGCTTGGTTGCGCCGCAGGGGACGGCAGGGACGGGAGGGACGGGTCCTCCAGTTCCTCCTCTATAACCGACAGGGTTATTGACCGGGTAGAGTTCGACTTAGTGAACTCAACTTCGATCCCGGCCGCCCGCAGGAAGGTTGCCGCCTCACGCAGGCGCTTGGCTAGGGCGGAGTTCCGCTTCGGCCAGCCTGCGGCCCGCCGCTCCCGCTCCTCAAGCAGTTCCTCCAGGGCTTTGAGCAGCTCGGTTGAGGTGCCGCGCCACTCTTGGGTTCGGCTCATGAGCTTGCGAACGGCCATGGCCACGGGATTGCTCTGCAGGGTTGTCTCGACCATTTCGGCCCGGTTGCCTGCGTAAGCCCGGAGAAAGGTCCCGGCAGACCAGGGGCAGGCCGGTTCGCAGGCCGTCACCCAGACGGTGAAGTCCGCCATGCGAGGTTTGCGCTCAAGCTTCACGGAGTCGCGGTTTCGCAGGCCTGCCGAAACAGCCGTGAGCAGAGCCCCCAGGATTCGGGGTCGAGCCTCCTCAAAGGCTTGGTCCAACTCGCGCTCAGAGCGCCTGTCCTGCTCAAGAATGACAGGCAATGTCAGAATGACCGTCCTATCGCCGAGGTCGGGCTTGTCGGTTAGGCCGGCGATGCCTGTCAGGATCACGGGACGCCTAAATTCGAAGAGGGCCTCTTCGTCGTTCTGGTAAAGCGCACGGACTGAAAACCCGCCTCCGGTGCTTACGCAACAGAGGTTGTCCGATTGCTCTTCGCTTATGCCTGACAGGTTGTCGAAGACGAGCATCCAAGCGTTCGTTGCCGAAATGGCAAGGTCGCGTTTCTCCTGTGGGAGCCGTCGAACCGGGCTTTTATTCGGGTCGCTCAGGGCCCGGAGCTTCCTGGCCATGCTGGTCTTACCGCTACCCTGCTCCCCCTCCAAGCACAAGATCGGAAACGAGGTTGTCGGTTGCAGGGTGTCCAGGAGCCACCCGACCGCCAGAGCAAAGTCCTCGTTCGAAGACAGGTTCAGGAATGGACGGAGGTCCTCGAGCGAACCGCCCTGCTCTGGTCGAGGAATCGTCAGAACGCCACGGGGGCGGATGAAACGGACCGGGGGGTCAGAGGTCAGCTCCCACCCGAGCTTGGTCACGCGGACCGCCTCCAGGCCCTCGTTCGCCAAATCCAGGTAGATTGAACCTTCCCACTCGGCCACCCGGACAAAGACGGGCAGCTCGTCTCCCTCGTGTATGGCCCGGGCCTCGAGGACTCCCAGGGCTCCCCGAAGGGCTTGGTCGGTAGGGGGCTTGCCCTCGGCCGTGTAAAAGCGGTGAGTCAGCAGGTGCTTCATCCCGCTCGAGCCGATTTTGTGATTCTCACGCCGAAAGCCAGCCGGCCCCTCGAGAAGCACCGAAGCATAAGCCTCCCGGTCCGGTGTATGGAACAGCTCGAAGTCGGCGGCCAGGGCGAGGAGCCGCTTGGCTTGGCTCCCGCCTTCCTCGGGCTCGTCTTCTCCGGGTGGAATTGAATCCGGCAGGTCGTCGGCAGGCGGGTCCTCGCCGGCCAGCTCGGCCAAGCGAAGGAGTTCCTGTGAAGTTCCCCCGGCCTTGAACCAGTCGGTAAGGTCGCCCTTCGCCGGCAGGTCGGGTAGCTCGAGGAATCGGACCGTCGCCCCCACCTTGGCCAGGGCGGCCCCTACCGTTCGGGCGTAGGCCCGGCCCGGCAGGTCATTGTCGGGGATGACCACCACGGTCCGGCCTCCGAACACGTCCAGGCTGGCGGGGTCGAGCTTGCTAAAATTATCGGCTCCCTGGGGGCTTGTGGTGGACAGGAGCCCCCTGCGGGTGGCGTTGTCGCAGTCCTTCTCACCTTCGAGCCAGAAAACCAGAGTGGCGGGGTCGGCCTTCGTCACTGCAGGCAGGTTGTAGGGGATGCGTCGGGAGGGTGCTTTGGGAACCCACTCTCCCGCTTCCCACCTGCTCTGCTTGAAGTCTTTGCCGGGCCAGCGGATAACTCGGTTGTAGGGTTGGCCCTCGGCGGTCTGGTAGGTATAGACGGCTTCCGGTTCCCGGTCCGATTTCTTGGGCCGGTCCGGGGGGGCCGGGAGCCCGGCTTGTCGAGCCAGCTCCCACACGTTGCCCTGGCCGCACCCGGCCTGACAAATCCAGCCTCCTGTCTCAGTGTTGAGCCGCAGGCTCGCGGTCGAGTCCTCGTGCAGTGGGCAGCGGGCCGTGAGCCAGGGGCCCTCGGAATCCGGGCGCGCCTTCTCGAGGTTGGTTGCGCCCCACTCGGCCAGGTCGTTAGAACGGGCAGTATGCGCCATCGGATTCCTCCTCTCTGGCAGGCGCCGTCAGGTGCGGCCGGATGGCAGCCAGGGCCATTTCCTGCCAAGCTCGCTTGCGCTCGGCCGTGGTGAACTCCACGAGGTTGCGCCGTTGACGGTTGCCCTGGGAATCAGTCCAGGACTCGGACGGAGGGCAAACCCACGGGCCGTGTTCGCCCTGCAGGACAGAGCAGAGCAGGACAAGCCCGGACGGCATGGCGATTTTGGCGCGGCCCAGGAGCTTGCCGCTCCCGGGTTTCCACTCGGAACAGTTGAAGGCGCTCATGCCGGCCGCTCCTCTCTGCGCCAGCCCCCCGGTAGGGCTTGGCCGCCTGCGGCAATCCAGTCCTCGAGCGTGGTTGGGCAGAACATGATTTTCCTGCCCAACCGAACATGTGGAACGATTCCTTGCCGACAGAGCTTCCAAACCTGGGGTTTGGTGAGTCCGAGTCGGTCGGCCGCAAAGTCGGCCTCTCGTAGGCGGGCGCTCACGGCTCAACCTCAGCCTGCAACGGCCAGCCTGCTGAGTCGAAGAGAGCAGTTTCCGGTAGGCCTAACGCAGCGGCCAAGCGCCCTCTTACGGTAGGGCCGGCTTTCTCCCGGCCCGCCTCCAACCGGTACACCAGCGGAGAGAATGTATTTGACAGTCGGGCCACTTCTGGGGTAGATAAACCCTGGGCAACTCGGACTTCTCGGAGTCTAGTTTTCATGGTGCCTCCTTCAGTCTAAAAGTAGTCGTAGAAGTCGACCCATCCAGTAGGGACTTTGCTCGCACAAGTCAAGCTATTCAGTTAGTATTTTTAGACCAAACCATGGCAGCACAATTTATCTAGGTGCCTGCCTAAAGGTTATCCGGCAGGCGCGGCCGGGAAGCGAAGCCCCTACGCATCTCAGTAGCAAGAAGAAGTAGGTCGCCACCTTAAACCATGCTTGACCAAGACTTGACCAAGAAACTCGGAAAACTCTCGGTCACCAGAGGTAACTTCCTTCAATCTCAGAACCGCCAGAGCCGCACTGGGATTAACTTCGAGTGCTCTCCGTGAAACTCAGGTGAACGGGTGAATCAGGATTTACACGCAGAGGGTCGGGGGTTCGAGTCCCTCTTCGCCCACCACGCACGGAGCCCGCGTTGACGGGCTTCTTTCTTTGCCAGGACCCGGCCGGGCGAGCCGGAATTTCCCATGGTCATGGAGTTTCCGCGCCAGCTCTCGCCCATGTTGCCCACCGCATCGGCCGAGCTGCCGACCGACCCCGAGCGCTGGGCCTGGGAGCTGAAGTTCGACGGTTTCCGCGCGCTGGTGTTCTGCGACGGACAGGGTGGCCTGGAGATCCAGAGCCGCAGCCTGCGCTCGATGACCTTCGCCTACCCTGAGCTCCTCTCGCTGGCCCGCGCCCTGGGACGCCCCTGCGTGCTCGATGGGGAGCTGGTAGCCGTGGACGACTCGGGTAAGCCGAACTTCGAGCTGATGCAGGAGCGCCTGGGATTCCATCCAGCGAACGGATGGCGCCGGCGCACTCCGAAACACCCGATCGTCTACCAGGTATTCGACGTGCTCTTCCTGGACGAGCGCGACCTGATGGGCCTTCCCTACCGTGACCGCCGCGCGGAGCTCGAGCGCCTCGGTCTGGCCGGAGAGAACTGGCTGGTTCCCAGCGTGCACACCGGTCCCGGCGCGCTCGAGGTGCAGACGGCCAGCCGGGCAGCCGGGCTGGAGGGGATGGTGGCCAAGCATCTGGGCAGTCGCTACGCGGCCGGTCAGCGCTCGCCCGCCTGGCGGAAGGTCAAGAACTGGTCGCGTCAGGAGTTCGTGATCGGCGGCGTCAGCCTCGACCTGGCGGGCGCTGGCGGCTGGCTCGGTGGGCTGCTGCTGGGCTGCTCCACGCCCGCCGGCTTGAGCTACTGCGGTGGGGTCGAGATGGGCTTTGGGCCGGGCACGGTGGAGGCGCTACGCGAACTCATGCCTCAGCTCCGCCGAGAGATGACGCCGTTCCACGACCGCGAGCCTCGTCCTCATCACGTCTACTTCGAGCCGGCCCTGGTCTGCGAGGTGCAGTTTCTCGAGTGGACCTCGCTTGGCCACGTGCGACACGCCAGTTTCAAAGGCTTTGTGTTCGACAAGGAGCCGGCCGCCGTCGCTCGCGAGTCCGAAGGTTAACAAGCGGAACACACTTCCGCACACCTCCCGGGGGCATTCTGAAAAGAAAAAACTTGGGAGATTCCGATGATTTTGACACCCGCCACCTCACAGTTCTCGCGCCCCGTCGCGGCGCATATGCACAACCAGCCGGCTCCAAAGGCTACCGTCGAGCCGCGCGACCACACGGATTTCAGTAAGGCCACCCTGGCCGCCGGCGCTCTGACGGGCGCCGTGAGCGGCCTCATCTGCGGAGCCGGGGCGCTGGCCGCCTCCGTGTTGGGGTTTGGCTTTGCCGGCCCGGTCGGCATCGCCGCCGCCGTGGGCGCCTCGGCCGTTTTCGGAGCGGCCCTGACCGCCGCTACCCTCAAAGACTCCGTGGTACTGCCCGCCGACGTGGACGAGAAGTTCGCCAAGGGCCGCCAGGGCGTCTTCGCCAATCTGCCGTTCCCGGTGCGCGACGCGGCCTCGATGGCTCTGGGCGAGAACCAGATCTGGTCGGCGATGGACAACGCCAGCAAAGCCACCTACCGCGAGGACGCCGCCAATCAGGTCGGCGAGGCGAGCGTGCGGATGGGCGAGATCCTCGGCCACGGCGCTGCTCGCACGACGAGCCTGGCGCTCGGCATTGCTCTGGCCACCGCCGCGACGGGCTCGGTACTCGTGGGCGTGCCGCTCGGCTTCGTGGGCGGTTTCGCCGCCAGCTACCTGCTGGACCCGGTGGGTCACTTCCTGGGCGAGAAGCTCGGTCGCGCCGCGGGCGAGTTCGCCGGCGGAATGGTCTGGGACAACGTCCGGGGCAAGCAGAACCAGCCCCAGCCCTGATCAGGGATCACAGACCTTGCACGGTCGATGACCCGCGGCGATCGCCTCGTCGCGGGTTTTGAATGTCTGCAGGTTCTGCGGGTCGATCTCCAGCGCCCACTTGCAGGTGGGGTAGTGGAAGGGCTTGCGGATCTTGCTGGCCACGTAACGATAGGCCTGCGCGTGGGCCAACCCCGCCAGGAGGACGGCGAGGACAATCAGGAGTGCCAGTTTCTGCCTGGCTAGCATGGGCGCCGTTTCTGGATGGAATCCAGCGCATCCTGGGCCTCTCTGGAGACTGACCACCAGCCCGGACACTCGGCATGGTCCGTGGCGGCCAACTCCTTGAGAACCGGTACGGCCTTCTTGCATCCAGCCTGCCCCAGTGAGAACGCTGCCCAGAATCGATAGGCCGGGTCAGAGTGGGGAAGGTAAGGGAGAATGGCATCACTATATCGACGATAATACGCTGAGCGTTGGTCTTTGCAGTAGAGATAATGGCCCAGTGCTTCCAGAGCCTGCAATCGCACCCGGTCATCCTCAGCCTCATTGGAAAGAGCCTGCAAGTGCGGCTCAGCTAATGCGGCATCGCCATCATAGGTCAGGGCGTAGGCGGCTACCTCACGCAGGTCGGCGTCCGGATGAGTGAGCATCCAATCGACGAGCGTGGTCCGTGCACGTCGACTCTCGAGGGAAGGGATGAACTTGGCGATCTCCCAACGATCGCGGTCGAATCTTTCGAACTGCAGCAGAAGAGTCGGCGCCGCTTTGCGAACCTTCAAGCTACCAATCAGTCGATAAGCGGAGACGCGTAGTTCGAAGTCATCGCTCACAGCCATCCCAATCAGGTCCAGGGGCGATTTGCAACCGAAGGCGATGGCCTGTTTGCAGGCAGCAAGGTCGTCCTCGCCGCCATAGCGCGGCTCGCCCGTGGCCGGGTCGAGCCAATAGCCGAGCCCCACCGACTCCGCGCAAGCCGGGAGCAACCACTCGGGTAGAGCTTCGATGCCGGGCTGGATGCGCCGCCAATGCTCTGCGCGGTGCTCCTCAATCGGGATGCGGTCAAACTCTTCTTGCGTCAAGACCAGGACCAGGCGCTGCCGGCCATCCCCGCGGCGATCAGGGCGATCGGCACCGTGCCGCCCATGCCGTTCATGAACATCACCAGGCCCGCGGTCTGGGCCAGCTTGGAGATCGTGCCGACGCTGGCCTTCAGAGGCGTCTCGCTGCCCTCCAGGCCGCGGCGGGCCTGGTTGACGCCGTCCCAGGCCGTGGCGGCGGCCCCCGCGGCCGCCAGAGCCATGCCGACCGGGCCGGGCACCGTGCCCGTGGCCATCGAGGCCAGCGCCGAAACGCGCCCCACCGCCGAGGTGGCCCAGATCGTGCTGCGCAGCGCCACCGTACAGACGGGCGGGGGTGCCTTCGTGATGTAGTTCTCGTCCTGCGTCACTTTGCCGTCGTTGAGGAGAGCCTCGGCGATCTTGGCCATCACGGTGCCGTTCGTGGCCATCTGGCCATGCTGGGAGCGCTCGCCAGCGTAGGCGAAGTTCTGGCCGTTCTCCATGAAGCCGCTCCAGCGCGGCACCCAGCCGTCGCCGCGATACATCGGAAACGGCGCCCCCGGCAGCCCGGCGCTCTCCATCAGGTTGATCTTGCGACCATCCCCCAACAGCACGGTCAGGGAGTTGAAGGCCTTGTCTTGTTTCTCGCGCCCCTCGGGGCTGTTGATCGACTTCAACATCGCGTTGTTATGCAGTCCACCCAGCGAAACCTGAGTGCCGAAGTCGCGCAGGCCCTTGAGGCTCTCGTCGTCGACCTTCACCTCACCAATCTTCTTAATCGGCAGGTGCAGCTTGTCGATAGCCAGACTGGTCACCTTGAGCAGGTCGCCGATACCCGGCATGCCCCGCAGGGGCGGCACCACCAGCGCCACGTTGCGCACGCCATCGTGGCCCTGATCGATGTAATGCAGGAACTCCACCGCGCCCTTGCACTCGGCCACCACGTCGATCTCATCATGACCGGTCAGACTACGCAGGTCGTCGATAGCCTGCTTGATCTCGGCCGCGTTGCGCTCGGGTCCTCCGAACTGGTGGCTGAAGTGCAGGCAGAAAACGTTGCCGCCGTGCTTCTTCACGGTCTCGGCGAACTCGGCGCGCTCGCCCACGTTGTAGGAGCCGCCAAAGGAGTTGTTGCCATCCACCGTCAGGTAGTGGATGATGGCCGACAGCCCGATCTTGCGGCTGTTGCCGCCCGGAATCAGCAGCACCGGGCGAGGCAGGGCTCCCACCGGCGTGGCCGGGTCCACGAACATGTCCAGCCGCTTCAGGGCCGGAGGCGGCGCCACGTCGCCGGTCAGCTCGACCGTGTCGACAGGAGGCTCGGGCGCATCCGCCGCCGCGCGCGGCGCTCCATACCCAACCGAAGGGGTGACCAGCTGAACCTGCATCGATGCATCTTAACTCCGCGCTTTGAAAGGGACCTGAACGGCCAGATCCCGAACCTCTCGGCATGGAAGTCCCGATCTTCGTACGAGCTCTCGGAATGGCGCGTATCTCCGTGCTGGCCGAGCTGTTGATGCTCCTGGTGATGCTGGGTCTGGCCATCTCGGCGCAAATGGAGCTGGGGCTCGCCTGGTGGCTCCTGCTGCTGGGCCCGGCGCTGTGGCTCTACGCCCATGCCACCTGCCTGCGGGTCCCTTATTACCGGAGCTGGATCTCCAGCACGCTCGTGTGTGGCGTGCTCTCTCTGGCTTGCATCGTCGCCACGGTCCTCCCGGGCGAGGACCCCTTCGGCACCCTCGCGGCCCTCTTCATGACGGTCAGCCTGTTCACCTCGCTGCTCTACTGGCGGTCGGTGGCCGTTCTGGTGGATGACCCCCGCCCTCGCCGCAACCTGACGATGCTGATCGCCTTGCCGGTGTTCGGAACTCTGCTCTGCTTCGCCATCAGCTTCTTGTTCGTCGGAATGATCTTCGTCTACATCTTCTGGCTCGCCATGTACTCCTCTGCGCTGCACGGCCTGTCCACGGCGCTCGAAAACCAGCCGTGAATCAGACCTTCCAGGAGCTCATGCAGGCCAGCTATGAGCAGTACGGCATCAGCGGGGCCCCCGTCCGGATCCCCTACTTCGTCCGCCAGATGGCGGCTCGCCTCGCTTCTTACCATCCCGCCATCTTCGCCCTGATCGTCTGGCTCATCCATCAGACTTACGGCTGGCTGGGCTACTTTCATCCCCACCAGATGGCCCGCGATTGGTGCCGCATGGCCCGCGCCTTCACTTACGGGAACGCCCGGCAACTGGCCGATGCGATCGCCAATCTCGATCGCTTTCCCATCTTCCGAAACGGCGCCCGCACCCACGCGCGCAACTGCTCCGAGTCGATGTTCCTGCGCTCGTCCTTCCTGGACTTCTTCTATGAGCCCGCTCCGCTGCCGCGCGATGCCACCAATGACCCGCACCAGCGTCCCTACTACCTGGTCCCCGGTATTCCGGCCCACCGCTACTACGACAAGCACGATTTTGCCTGGGCCAAGACGCTGGAAGACAATTATGCCGTGATCCGTCAGGAGCTGGACCAGTTGCTCGAGGATACGCGCGGCTTTGGGACTTATCAGCACGAGTACAACGCCACCATCACGGGCTGGAACACTTACTCGCTCTGGCTCTACGGCAAGCGCCACGAGGAGAACGCTGCCCGCTGCCCGCGCACCGCGCAGCTCCTGGAGTCGCTCCCGGGCTTCGAAACCGGCGAATGGATCCTGTTCTCGGCCCTCAATCCCCAGTCGCACATCTTCCCGCACGTGGGGCCGCTCAACGGCATCCTGCGCGGCCACCTGGCGATGGTCATCCCGGAAGGATGCGGCCTGCGCGTCGGGGGCGTCGATACGACCTGGGAGCAGGGCAAGGTGCTGGTCTTCGACGACTCGTTCGTGCATGAGGTCTGGAACCACAGCTCCGCGATCCGCATCGTCTTGTTCCTCAATTTCTGGCACCCCTGCTTGAGCCTGGAGGAGCGCGAAGCGCTGACGGCCATCCGTCAGGCTTACCACGACACTCCCACCGGCAAGCGCTGGCAGGAGCAACAAGAGCGCCCCCTCCCCGCCACACTGCTGACCCGGAGGTAGTTCCCGTGCGAGTCCTGGTGCTGATCCTGCTGCTGATCGTCGGCCTGAGAGCCGAGGAGGCCTACACGTTCACGCTGGACGGCCATCCGATCCGCCCGCTCATCTGCCATCTGGGAGGCCCCGGAGACCGGGTGCTGTTGGACGACTACTGTCTTGCCCTGGGGCCGCCGGGCCGCTATGACTATGTCAGCAAAAACGGAGCGCTCTATTTGCGGGGCCAGCTGGTTGCGGCCAGGACCGAGCAGAATCCCAGGATCACGCCCCAGCTTCAGTGCCTTTACACCGAGTTCTGGAATCCGCAACTGGCCTCCCGTCTGAAGGGCGCCGACCTGGGCAAGCTCTGCCTCGTGGTCAGCGGCAGCATGGAGCTCCAGGGCAAGCTTCCCAACTTGCCCGAAGGCCTGCGGTACCTGATGTTGACCCAGGTCGTGAGTCCCAGTCTCACCGATTACAGCAGCCTCAAGCGTCTGAAGAATCTGCGCTTTCTGGCCTTCGAGCGCTTCGAGCTGGATGCCGGCCTGATTGCACAGAACAAAGAGCTGCGCTACCTGCAGGGCTCGGACCTGATCCATCCGGAGCGCCTGGCGGCGCTTACCCAGCTGAGAGTCCTGAACCTCAGCGCCAACTCCGAGCTCCAGAACATCGCCTTTGCCGGAAAGCTGAGGCAGCTCGAGGAGTTGAACCTGAGCTTCACGCCCGTGAACGACCTCGGTCCGCTCGCGGGACTGGGACGGTTGCGGCTGGTGAAAGCCAATTCCAGCGGCGTGGCCGCGCTGCCGGCTGGCAACCTGCCGGCTCTGCGGGAGCTCTCTCTGATGGGAGCGCCGCTCGAGGATGCGACTCTGAGCGCGTTCGAGCAGGCCAATCCGGAGTGCCTGGTGCGCCACCACTGGAAGCCCGAGCTGACGCGCGCCACGAGAGGCGTGGACCGCGTCCGGGTGCGCTCCGGGGGAACTTGCCACCGGGAGGTCGCCAGTGAGGTGACGCTGGCCGAGGTGACCGACCCCGCCCAGGTGGACGAGCTGATGGCCATGATCGACATCGACGAGGCCCAGAGCAAGGGCGTCTGCATGTGCTGCGGCGGCCCTTCCATCGAGCTCTACCGCGAGGGGAAAGAGGTCCTGACGCTGGGCATGCAGCACGGTGCCGCTTTGCGCTGGGAGGGCTGGCCGGCGGACGCCCGCCTGACGGCCGATTCCGGCTCCCGACTCAACGACTGGCTGGCTGCCCGCGGCGTGTCCGGCCCCCGCGACGAGGTGGCGGCCACAAAGGCTCGCGCCGACGAGTTTCAACTCGCCTTCAGCGAGGCGACGTCCGGTCTGTCGGAGGGCGTAAAGAAGGCCTTACTGACCCAGGACCCTTTCGAGGAGAGCTCCAGCACTCTGCCGGGTGCGCTGAAGGCGCAGTTTCCTGACTCCGAGCGCCAGATCGACGCCATGTTCCGCGTGCTCGGCAAGGACGGGCCGTGGAATCCGTCGTCGATGTACGAGGTTGCCGCCGAAAAGCAACTGGAGAGCTACCCGGTCGAGCTTCTCAAAGCGAGGACCGAGCTCGCGCTGAGCGGAGAGGATCCGCGCCTGGCGCGGGGCGCCATCCGCCTGCTCTTGTTCTATCAGTCGCCCCTGGGCGATTGGGGCCCCCCGGAAGCGGCCGTGGAGGCCGCCGTCGCCCGCCTGCAAGACTCTCGCAGCCCCTATCTGCGCCGGCAAGCGCTGTCGGCGATGCTCGCCTGGAAGGGTCTGACCGCCCAGCAGGCGGAGCATCATCTGCGCGTCGGCCTGTCGGATCCCGACCTGACCGTGCGCCGCCAGGCCATGCTGGTGGCGGGCCGGGCACGCCTCCCGGGCATGGCCGAGCCGCTCCTGGCGGTGGTGGACGGAAAGCCCCCCGTGGTTCTTCCGCGCGACTCGCAGCCGGAGCCGGGCGAGGAGGTCGGCGGGCCGCTGACCGACTGGGAGCTGGCCGCGCTCTCCCTGGGTTTGATGAAGGAAGCCTCTCTGCCGGCTCACCTCGAGCCGCACCCGCTCAGTCCCGCCGCCCGGGTGGCGCGGGCGCTGCTGGGCGAATCCGAGCTGTTGGAGGCCGGACAGTTCCACGGCACGCGCTCCTATGTGCTGCAACTGACGGCTGTGGCGGCGGTGGCGCGTTGCAAAGGCCGCCACGGATTGCCCTTCGTGCTCGACTACCAGACCGCCGAGTTCGGCTGGGAGGAAGAGACCGTGGTGGGCATGATCAAGACCATGCTGCTGGAAGAGAACGCACCGGGGCGGGCGCGTCTGGAGAAGGTCGAGTCCCTGGCCGACTTGAAGGCCTGGTACCAGGAGTCAGGCCCCGAATACCTGGCTCGATTCAAGTAAGCGAGCGATTTGCGTGCGTATCAAGAAACTCTATCCCCACTCCCACATCCTGGGCCAGACGATGCCCGTGTCGATTTACGGCCACTTCGGAATGCCGCTGCTGTTCTTCCCGACCGCCAGCTCCGATTTCGAGGAGCTCGAGCGCCAGGGGATGATCGAGGCGCTGCGTGGCCACATCAATGCCGGGCGCGTAAAGATCTTCAGCATCGACTCGCTCAATCGGCAGAGCTGGTTCAACAAGAATGTCAGCGTGGCCGAGCGGCTGCAGAGGCAGGCGCAGTATGACGCGTTCGTGGCCAACGAGCTGACCGAGATCATCTACTTCGACTGCCAGGGACGGCTGCCGATCGCGACCGCGGGCTCGAGCCTGGGAGCTTTCCACGCCGCCAACACGCTCTTTCGCCACCCGGATGCGTTCAAGACGGGCTTTCTGATGAGCGGCATCTACGACCTGAGCGAGTACTTCGACGGCTATATGGACGACAACTGCTACTGGCAGAACCCCCTGAGCTACCTGCCCGGCGCCTCCGACGAGCACCGCAGGGCGCTGCGCGGATTGGACATCAACATCATCTGCGGTCAGGGCCCGTGGGAGCGCGTGCACTGGTCGCAGGCGCTGCACAACGTGCTGGATCGCATCGGGGTCAAGCACAACTACGACCTGTGGGGGCACGACGTGGCCCACGACTGGGAATGGTGGTTCAAGCAGATGAACCTCTATATTGAGCGTAAATTTTAGCGAGGAGCGGTCAACGGGACTGCTCATGAAGGGCAGCCCGGGCTTTCACCTCGCCGCTCAGGCCGAAGTGATAGCCCAGGTTGCGGGGGATGTTCCACCACAGCCCCGTCCGGCTGCGCGCCAGGCGCCGCGCGATATGGCCCAGCGAGTAGAACTGGGTCTTGGCCCACTCGTAGCCGGCCAACAGTTGATCCGGTGACATCCGCGCCGGCTGGAACACGACGTGGGTCTTGCCGTTGTAGTGGCGCCAGTTGCGGTCGATGATCCGCCCCTCGGCCTCGAGCCGCGCGTAGGCCGGAGTGCCCGGATAGGGCACCAGCAGGCTGATCGTGGCGTTGTCCAGGCCCAGATCGCCGAAGCAGTCGACGGTGCGGGCGAAGACGTCCCGGTCGTCCTCCTCGAAGCCGAAGATGATGCCGGCCTGAATGGCGATCCCGTGAGCGTGACAGCGTTTCAAAAGAGCTCGGTAGTCGGCCACCCGGTTGTGGGCCTTGCGCGAGTCGTTCAGACTGTCCTGGTTGACGCTTTCGAGCCCCACGAAAAAGGCCTTGCACCCGCTGGCCGCGGCCAGCTCGAGAAACTCGTCGTCGGCCAGCGAGGCCATCGTGGTCTGGCTGGTCCACCAGCGCCGTAACGGCGTCAGGGCACGGAACAGCGCCTTGGCGTAGCGAGGGACGGCGCCCAGGTTGTCGTCCCAGAAGACCACCCCCTTGTCCCTGAACGACTGGATTTCGGCCACCACCTGCTCCACCGGGCGCAGCCGCATGCGGTGTGCCTCGGGATAGAGTACCGGGATGGTGCAATAGCTGCACTTGTGAGGGCAGCCCCGGGTGGCGATCATCGCTCCCCGGGTGGTCCACCACTTGTTGAAACCCCCGTGGTGAATGAGATCGCGCCGCGCGAAGGCCAGCCTGTCCAGCGAAGCCGGCGTGGGATAGCGATAGATTCGACCCCGCGGGACGACCTCGACCACCTCCGACAACACCTGATGCCACACCGGCTCGGCTTCACCAACCACGACGGCATCGCAATGCCGGGCCACTTCGTCGGGCAGGAGCGTGGCGTGCGGCCCGCCCATCACCACGGGGATTCCTCGGGCCCGAAAAGCAGAGGCCAGCTCGTAGGCGTGCGGAGCCCCCGGCGTGGCGGCAGTGATGCCGACCAGGTCGCAATCCAGCCGCGTGTCCACGGCGCGGGTGATCTCGTCCGTGTGGGTGACGGTCCAATCCGAAGGCGTCAGACCCGCCAGCAAGGGCATGGTCAGCTGGGGGAACCGGATCAGCTCGCGCGCGCGGGCCTGGAGGGTGAGTGGATCCTCAGCTGTGATGAGGTGCAGGTGCCGGGGCACTGGAGAGGGCGCTCATCCCGTTGCGATTGAAGTAGTCCTGAGCGTCCTTGAGCTCCTTGGCAGCCTGCGCCTGGTCCCAGCCCGACTCGCCGGCCATCAGGTCGACCACGCGGGGCAGAACCTGTTTGACCGCCGCCTCATCCAGGAACGAAAGGCGGGTGCGGCGCGAGAGCACGTCGGCGGGCGTAACGGCCATTTCGTGGCGCACCGCGTGGATGACCTCACCCTCGACATAGGGATGGTTGGGGTGGAGGCGCTGGTTCATGTTCAGATCGCACACCTGCAGGGCGCGGTCGCCGTAGTTGTGGGCCAGGTGTTGGGCCACGTCGGCATCCAGACCATACTGCTGGGCGATGCGCGCCGCCAGGCCCTCGGAGAAGCCGTGGGCGCCGATGATCTTGGAGCCCTCCCGCTGCGAGGGAAGGTCCGGCAGGCCGGCGCTCTTGATGGTGGCGTCCACCACGTCCTGGGCCATCCGGCCGAAGCTGGTCCACTTGCCGCCGCCGATGGTGACGAGGCCCGACTTGGACACGTCCACCAGGTGGTTGCGGCAAAGCTCCTCGGTGTTCTGCTTGCTGGGATCCTTCACCAGCGGGCGAATGCCGGTCCAGACCGAGGTGACGTCCTGGGGCTGAATCTGGTCGTTGGGGCCAAGGTAGAGGTTGGCGAGGTCGCGCAGGTAGTCGACCTCTTTCTGGGTCGTGGTCGGGTCGATGGTCAGTCCGGTCTTCTCCTCGGTGGTGCCGATGACGGTTCCGCCCTCGAACGGCTTGAAGAACGCCACCGAGCCGTTGGGTGCGGCGGGGATCAGCAGTCCCTCGGGAACCTTGAGGTTTTGCACGAAGATATGCGTGCCGGCGCTGGGGACGACCAGTTCGGGCGTCTGGGGGTCGTCCATCTTGCGGATGCCGTCGATGAACGGCCCGGCCGCGTTGATGACCGCCTTACCCTTGATGGAGAACTTCTCGCCCGACCGCTTGTCGTTAACCTCCACGCCCACGACCTTCCCGGAGGCGTCCTTGGTGAGGCTCAGCACCTCGACGTAGTTGGCGACGGAGGCGCCGTGGGCGGCGGCCGTTGTGGCCAGGCCGACGTTCATGCGCGAGTCGTTGAACTCGCCGTCGGAGTAGGCGATGGCGCCCTTCAGGCCCTCGGTCTTGAGCATCGGGAACTGCTTCTCGGCTTCCTTGGCCGACAGAACCTGGGTGGCGGAGAGGCCCGCCTGGCCGGCGATGCGGTCGTAGAGCCACAGACCGGCATAGTAGTAGGGAATCTCGTGGAACTTGTAGCACGGGGTCACGAGGCGGAGCTCGTCCGTGAGGTGGGGGGCCATCTCGAGGAACGTGCCGCGCTCGTGCAGGCCTTCCTGGACCAGGTCGTACTGCTCGCGGTCGAGCTGCTTGACCGCCTTCTCCAGGTAGCGCACGCCGCCGTGGATGAGCTTGGTGCTCTTGCTGGAGGTGCCGGCGGAGAAGTCCCAGGCCTCGACCATGGCCACCTTCAGGCCGCGGCGGGCCGCTTCCAGGGCCGTGCCGGCGCCGGTGGCGCCGCCGCCCACGATGATGACGTCGAACTCTTCTTTCTTCAGGCGGTCCAGCTGCGCGTCGCGCGTGGGGACGGTCCAGCCGAACTCGGGAAGCTGGCGGATCTCGTTGAGGCTCATGCCTTCGGGACTTTGCTGGGCCACGGTTGCGGTCACCGGAGCATCGCCCTGCAGCACCGCGGTGCGGGTCTTGTCGTTGTGGGGGGTGAACGTGACGTTCTGGCCGTCTTTCGCCAGGGTGCCGACGACCGATTTCTCGACCTCGCGCGGACGCGCGGTCACGGCGCCGATCAACGCGCAGGCCAGGCTTCCTACCAGACCGGCCACCAGCACTCCCGGCCCCGCCAGGCCCACCAGGGAGCCGCCCAGCAGGCCGACGCCCGCCCCGATCAGCGCGGCCTTCTTGCGGTTGGGGGGGGCCATCTCGGTGTGCCGGTAGATGCCCAGCTCGGGACCGTTGAGCTGGACCTTGTCCACCAGCTCGGCGGTGTTGGCGTAGGTTTTCTGCCCGACCTGCCAGCTCTCACGAATCGGTTGCGCGTTGACTCTGGTGACGTTCATGCCCCCAGCCTACGGGATGTGGCTGAAAGTTCCTGGAAACCCAGAACCCCATGCATTGCGAGCAGGTTTCCACGGGAATTCGGTCTATGCGTACCACTTCCAGGGGGGAGTCGCAACCGGGACAAGTGCGCTGGCCGAAGGGAACCACGCTGTCGGGAGCGGGCCACAGATTCTTCCCGTGTTTCGAGCGCCTTTCGACCCAAACGGCTCCGCAACAGCCCTCCGGCCCCATTTCCAGGCCGCAGCCCGGGCAGGAGCACGGCCGGGGCTCGACGTCCCACCCTTCCATCTCGTTGAGAAGGGCGACCAGATCGGCGCAATCGGCCCGACGCGGAAAACTGCGCCGGATGAGCGCATTGCGCCGGTCGAGGGGATTCTGCGCCCGGCAGCGAGCCCAGAGGCTGGAGCTGTGGGTCTCCTCCCGGCAGGTGCAGCTGGGCTCGCACTGGCCCTGGTATTCCCAGATCGCGACCTCGTCCCGCAGCGCCAGCTCCACCTCCAGGTCTCCCCGATGCCCCCGGATGACAATCCAATCGGAGCGATACTCGCTGTCGGTCTGACCGCCGCTCGTCCGCCGGGACAGGAGCTTCGGCCTGCCAGGGGAGACCTGGATGTGGCAGTCGCGCATCCCGAGTCGTTCCAGTGGCTGAGCCAGCCGCGGGAGCTGAGTCTGGCCTCGCCGTGCCTCTTCCCAGCCCGCGAGCTCCCCTTCCCAGCGGGCGTAAAGAATCGTGAGTAAGCCGTGGAAGAAAGCGCAGAGCAGAGGGATCCACCAGCCGAACTGCAGCAGAGTCAGCGAGCCGGCGACTATCCAACCCATCAACTTGCGAAGACCGCCGACCTGGCTGACCCGGGAACTCCAGAGCGCCACCTGGCGCTCACTCTCCGAGAGCTGGCGCTGACAAGTGGAGCTCACAAGCGAGAGCACGGGGTAGGTGAGGGAAAGGGGAGCGGGCAGGCGCATCTCGGGTCACCTCGATTCTTGAGGATGACCCCTCCCGGAGTCTTGACCCCGGGTGAGTTATGTTACCAGGGACCGTCCAGGGGGTCAATAGCTGAAGGATTGGAAGAGATAAAACACCAGCAGCGACAGGCCGGTGCCGCACACGGCGCCGAGAATGACCTCGCGCCACTGGTGAATGCCCGCCTCGACGCGGCTGTGAGCCACCAGGGCCGACATGAGGAAGGTCAGTCCGGCCACCAGCGGCTGGCGCGTGATCAACACGATGGCCGTCCCGGACCCGAAGGCCAGGGCGGCGTGGCCGCTGATGAGGCCGCCTTTGGTGAAGGTGCCTCGCTGCCCCACGGCCTTCCCGACCAGGACCGCCACCAGGATCAACGCGATGGCGAGGCTGGCGGCGTGAGCGGGATGTTTCTGGACGCGCAGAATGATGCTGTCGCTCTGGGTAAAGAGCGTCATGACGGGCGGCAACAGCACCAGGTAACCGACCACCAGGGCATTGATCGAGGCGACCAGCACGGCTCCGGCGCTGACGTCCTTGGCCACCTTGGCCAGGGGATGGTGGGCGGTGGTCATCAGGTCGATCATCGTCTCGATGGCCGTGTTGATGAGCTCGGTGACGATGACCAGCACCACGGCGAAGCCCACGCACAAAAGCTGGAGGGCGTTGAGGTCGAGCCCGAGGCAAAGCAGCAGCACCGCCACGGCGGCCACGAAGTGAATCTTGAGGTTGCGCTCGCGGCGCACGGCGTACACCAGGCCGTCGGCGGCGTGGTCGAGGCTGCTGACCACTCCCGGGTTCTTCTTGTTGGTCAGGGGCGGGGGCTGGAAGATCCGTCGCGGGGGAGGAGCCTCCTCGCCCTCGCGCGGGTCGATGATCGCGTCGCTCATAGCGCGAGACGCTCCAGCACGGCGTTCTCGCGGGCCCGCATGGCCTGCAGCTCAGCCTCGGTCTGGTGGTCATAACCCAGCAGATGGAGCACCCCGTGGCTGATCAGCCAGGCCACTTCGCGCTCGAGAGTTCCGGTCGCCTGGCGGCGGGCCGTCTCCAGCGAGACGATGACGTCGCCCAGCACGCGATGGGGCCCGGGCGAGCTCTCCTGGGCGAAGGCCAGCACGTCCGTAGGCGCATCTTTGCCGCGGTAATCGCGATTGAGCCGGTGGATGACCGGGTCGTCGGTCAGGGTCAGGCTGATCTCCGCCGCCTCCGAGCAGCCCCCTTCGGCCGCTGCCAGCCGGGCTACACGCCGCAGGAACGCCACCGAGAAGCGCTCTTCGGGCGCCAGCTGCCCCTGGCTCACCCAGACCTGCACGCTCACGCCTTTTTGCGCAGGCTGGTCACGTTCTGCCTGCGCGGCGAGGCCAGCGAGCCCGGCTCGGGATACTCGATGCGGGTGTGATAGATGCCTTTGAGCGAGCGGATCAACGACTCGCGGATGACGGTGATGTCCTTGAACGACAGGTCGCACTCGTCGAGCTGCCCGTCCTCCAGGCATTGCCGGGTCATCTTGTGGACCAGCTCGGTGATCGCCTCGGGGGTGGGGGAGGGCAGGGTGCGGGCCGCGGCCTCGATGCCGTCGCACAGCATCACGATGCCGGTTTCGCGCAGGGACGGCTTGGGACCCGGGTAGCGGAAGTCCTCCTCGAAGACCGGCTCGGTGGCGCGGCTCACCGCCTGGTGATAGAAGTAGGCCACCAGACTGGTGCCGTGATGCTCGCCGATGAACCTCTGAATCACATCGGGCAGCTTGTTTTTCTGGGCCAGCTCGAGACCGTCTTTGACGTGGGACAGGATGATCAGGGTCGAGAGAGCCGGGTTCAGCCGGTCGTGCGGGTTGTCCTGACCCGTCTGGTTCTCCACGAAGAAGCGCGGGCGCTTGATCTTGCCGATGTCGTGATAGTAGGCGCCGACCTTGCACATCAGGGCGTCGGCGCCGATGGCGTTGGCGGCCGCCTCGGCCAGGTTGGCGACCATGATGGAGTGCTGGTAGGTGCCGGGAGCCTCCTTGAGCAGCTGTTGCAGCAAGGGCTCGCTGGGATTGGAGATCTCCAGCAGCCGGAAGTGGGTGGTGATGCCGAACAGGTTCTCCAGCAGCGGCAG
This sequence comes from Vulcanimicrobiota bacterium, assembly GCA_039809865.1. Taxonomy (GTDB): domain Bacteria; phylum Vulcanimicrobiota; class Xenobia; order Xenobiales; family QWHO01; genus QWHO01. Next base: position 7,022 of record JBDHVW010000018.1, on the reverse strand, counting down.
CGCGCCCACCGCCACCAGGGTGGACGTCAGACCGTTGAGGCTGGCGAAGGCCAGGGCGTTGAGGATGGTCGGGATGTCATCGCTGGCGATCAGGCTGAACGTGAGCGCGCCCAGGGCATTGGTGAAGACGACGACCAGCGAGGCGGTGATCAGGCTGGACCGCTGCGTGGCGCGGGACACGGCCAGCAGGCCCGCCACGCCGGTCAGCAGGCTGACGACGGAGGCCGCCAGGTTCTGGGTCTCCACGCCGATGAGCGCGGACAGGAACACGGTGACGAGCAGCGCCAGGCGGGCCTCGATCAACAGGACGAGCAGGATGGAGGCCGTCACGACGGGCGCAAGGTAGGGAGAGAGGTCGGTGAGCGAGCGGGTGGTGGCCGCGACCGAGATGACCAGGAAGCCGGTCAGGGCCAGCATCCGGTCGGATTCGTAGATGGCTTTCTGCTGGCGGCGCAGGTAGAGGGCGACCAGAGTCATCATGCTGATGATGAGCAGCGCGTAGCCGCCCAGCTTGGCCAGGTTCCAGATGGAGCTCAGGCCCATCGCGTCCATCTCGCGCATGTGGACCGGGGTGACCATCTCGCCTTTGCCGATGATCTTGTAGCCCTTTTGGATGATGGTGCGGACCGGCTCCACTCGATTCATGGCGGCCTGCTGCTCGCGAATGGTCGCTTCCATGTCCAGGCTCATGTTGAAGAGCAGGCAGCCGCCCGCGATCTCGGTCACGGCTCGCACCTGCTCGGGCGACAGTTGGGGCAGCTTCTCGGCGTCGCTGGCAATGGCCTGACGGGCCTGGGCGAGGCGATCCTCGCGCACTCCGTTGTGCTGGACCTTCCAGAGCAGCTGCCGGGTCACGGTCTCTAGCTGTTGCAGCGTCTCGGGGCTGGAGATCAGCAGTACCGTCAGGGTGCTGTTCTTGGGCTCGAAGGGCAGTTCTTTACGCAGCTTCTCGATCTCGGGGTCGGACTCTTCGCTGGAGAGGTTCTGGTAGGCGGCGGCCATCTTGTTGATGACGGCGAACGTGTCCTGGACCTTGCGCTCGGACACCTTCTCGGGGATGGGATCGAAGAGATACTGAGGCTCGACCTTCTCGGCCGCTTCCTGGCGGGCGACCTGGGTCGCCTTCTCGTTGATGATCTCGACCGTGCGGGGGGCGATAACATCGCGTGAGCTGACCTGGCCGACCTTCAGGGGCGGCGGCGCCGACCAGAACTCGACCGAGAGAATGACCAGCAGGGCGCCGAAAATCCAGAAACAATGGAACGCCCGGCGCAGCCACGGGATGCGTGGCAAGCCGGCCAGGACCTCTCGAACCGCCTGGAGCCTGGGGGACAGACCTCGAATCGTGCTCCTACCTCCGAACCCTGTAACCACACCTTTATTCGCCGTAGGCGCGCCCCCTCCCGCCAGGGCGGCCTGTCCCGGGGAGTGGCGTAATGAAGCCGATTCGAGCTGGACTTGCAAGATTTTCGATCATGGGCTTGACAGGTGAACGCCTGTCCACTAGAATCAATTTCAGACGGTGGACAAATGTCCACTAAAGAACCGGAGGCGGAGATGACTCGAGAGATTACGGCGCGGCAGGATGAGGTTCTCAACTTCCTGATCGATACCGTTCGCGAGCGTGGGTATCCCCCCTCGATTCGCGAGATCTCCGCCCACTTCAACATGCAGTCCACCCAGGGTGTCCAGCGCCACCTCGAGGCGCTGGAGAAGAAGGGCTGCATCAAGCGAGACTCCAAAGCTCGCGCCATCCAGATCGCCCCGCACCTGATGGACGCCAAGCCGGCGCTGGACGATGTGCAGATGGTGCCCCTGCTCGGCGAGGTGGCGGCCGGAGTGCCGATCACCGCGGTCGAGAACGTCGAGGACCGCCTGCCGGTCCGGTCCGACTGGCTGGGAGTCTCCGGTGAGAGTTTTCTCCTGCGGGTGCGCGGACGCAGTATGGCCGAAGCCATCCAGCCGGGAGACCTGGTGCTGGTCGAGAAGCGGCCCAATGCCAACAATGGCGAGATTGTGGTGGCGCTGATCGACGACGAGGCGACCGTCAAAAGGTTCTGGCGCGAGAAAGATCGCGTGGTGCTCCGGTCCGACAACCCCGAGTTTCAAGACATTGTCGTGACCGAGTCGGTGCCCTTGCAACTACTGGGGCGGGTGACCGCTTTGATCCGCAAGTACACCTAGTCTCTTCCGCTCTCAATCGAAATTCTGGAGGTCCCCATGTCACCTCTTAAGCCTTCTTTTGCCCAAATGCCTGCCCGCAATACCGGCTCGGCCGGTCCGCCCGACTGGCGGCCGTCCGCTCCCCAGCGCTCGCGTCCGGTTCGCCGGCGCACCCCCCACGCCCAGTTCGTGATGCGGGCTCTGGACCTGTTCCCTGGAAGCGTGGTGCTGGAGTCCTTCCCGCACCCGCAGCCCCCGACCGCCGAACCGACCTGACCCTCTCCTGCGCGCAAGCGCGAGACCATTGACCGCACGACCAACCCCGAAACAGGGGGCTGCCGAGGGCTGCCCTCTGGTGCAACCTGCCCTGCCCGAGCAAGCGTGCCAAAACAAACACAGCACGCCCTCAAGTTTCGATCGGAGGAACCAGAAAACGCCATGAGCACGCAGACCATCCGCCTGGAAATGCCCTGGAAACCGACCCCCCGTCCCAATACCCCGTGGCTGCTCGGCCGCACACCCGACCGCCGTCGTAAACGCACCTTCGAGAAGGCGTTCCGTCGACTGCTGAGTCAGGTGAGCCGGCTGGCCCGATGCACCGAGCTGAGAGAAGGTGCCCTCTTCGGGATCTCTCTGGCCCTCATGCTGAGCAGCATCTGGGTGATGGGCAGGGTCTAGCGCGTCAGCGCGCCTGCGCGTCTCCCGCCAGCGCGCCCGCCCAGGGCGGGCTTCCCTTCGAGGCCTCCTCCCCAGCCAACGAAGGTAGCCCCGTTCGCGAGTGGACCGTCGCCCCGTGGCACACGGAAAACTGGCCCCGGGTGAAGGAAATCCCCCACCCTTCACCCGGGGCCCGGGCCCCCGTGTTCTACTGTCTGGAGATCCCTCGCAGTCCATAGATCTTGACCGACCGGTCCGAGCCCTCGAGGGTCCTCTCGAAGGCCTCGACGTGGACCGACAACGTCGATCTCGCGAGCGTCTCTTCGTCCAACAGGACGGTATGCCCGACCTCCTGGCTCAGAGACTGGATCTTGTGCGCCTGGCGGACGGTCTGCCCGATGACGGTATACTCCGCGCGTCCCGTGCCGGTGGTTCCGATCTCTCCGATCGTCACCGGCCCGGTGCACACCGCCGCTCCGACGTCGAAGTCAGATTTGCTGATCAGTCCCCAGTGGACGCGCAGCATGTCGACCGCCTTCTGCATGTCCAGTGCCGCCTTGATGGCGTTGGCGGCGGGGTTGTTGCGGCCCCGCTTGCTGAAGGCAATGATTTGAGCGTCGCCCTGGTAGGTCAGAGCCCGCCCGCCGTGCTTTTCGTAAATAGCCACGGTCACGCTGTGGTACTCGTTGAGGAGCTTGAGCATCTCCCGCGGGGTGCGCCCCTCCGAAAGGGTGGTGTATCCGCGGATGTCCGTGACGATCACGGTAGCCACGCCCGTGCGCGGACGGGTTCGTCCGGCCGAGAGCATCATGCTGACCACCTCAGGGGGGACATAGCGCTCCAGCACGCTGGCCGTCAGAACCAGCCTGGCCATCAGGGCCAGTGTCATCGCCACCAACGAGCCGAAGAGAGGACTGAGGATTTGAAGCTGCCACCCGTAGGTAAAGGCCAACACATACAGAGCGACTTGAGCTCCCAGGAGACCCAGCGCCACGGCAAGGGCACTCCATTTGGTCCGGGCTCGCATGACTCCAATGGCCAGGGCCAGATAGAAGCCGAAAGACACGAGCCCGGTCAACCGCGCGGGGACGGGCCGCTGATAGGGGCCGGTCAGCACGGTGTTCAGCGCCTGCGCATGGATCTCGAAGCCCTTCATCGGGCCTACGGGCGTGGGATAGACGTCGGTATCTTTCGACGAGTTGTCACCCACGACCACGATCGCCCCGCGGGTCTGCTCGAGCAGAGGGCTGTCCGGGTCCAACAGCGCCCAGTAAGGGACTACCGTCAGGGCGTGTGGATTCTGGCTGGCGTCCGGCCCTGTGGCTGGGGGCAGAAAGTTGATCGGCAGGGTGAAGAGCTCGCGCCCCATGAGCTCGTCTTCCGTCGTGTTGTCTTGATGATGCGTCGGAATCGTCAGCGGGGGCGCGATCACGCGCCCCGTCTTGCGGTCGAACTCGAGGTCGGAGAGGCGCAGCCCGCTCAACTGGGCCTGCGTCGCGAGGGCGGGCCCGGGCAAGGGCCTGGGCATGTCCGAGGAACGAAGACCCAGAGCGGCTCTCCGCACGATGTTGTCCGCGTCGGGAAAGGTGTTGATCAGGCCCGGCAAAGCGTCACCGTCGGCGATGCATTTCTCCAGGGGGTCGATCAGTTTGGCCAGTCCGAGAACCCGGGTCTTTCGGTCCTCCGTCTCGACGAAGCTTAGCTCGAGAGAGGTGGCCAGCACCACCCGACCGTTCTCGGTGACGGCTTCGGCCAGAGCCTGGTCGATGTCCGGGTCGCGGTCGATGTCGAACACGATGTCCATGAAGACGGCCGCCGCGCCGTGCTCCTTGAGGTTGAGCAAGAGCTGGGCGTGGTTCTCCCGATTGAACAGTTTGTCTTCGTAGGTCTTGTCGTCGATTCCGACGAGCAGGATGCGCGGGTCGGTTCTTTGCTGGCTGACATTGCGCATCACGAAGTCGTAGGGGCTTGCTTCGTAGCGATACAGGGTGCCCTCCAGCAGGAGGTGCGCGATGCACCAGGAGAGTACGGCCACGAGCATGGGGATGAACCGGCGGTAGACCCTGTTGGTGATCACACGTCGGCTCCCAGGAACGCGACCGGCACGGGCTCGGCCTTGCCTTTGAGCGGGATCGGATCCATGGCCTGGAAGTCGAACCGGTTGTCGCAGCGTTGCTGGGTGGTGGCGGTCACCAGCACGTCCAGTCGCCTCTTGCGGGCAGCCCCCATCAGGCGCGCGGCCACGTTCGTGGTATCGCCGATGGCCGCCTGGGCCAGCTTGCTCTTGCGGGCGCCCACCTGGCCCAGGGCCACCGGGCCGGTTGCCACGCCACAGCGAACGCGCAGCAGGTCCATCTCCTCGACGTCGGGCCACAGGTAACAGAGGCGCACGTACAGGGAGACAATGTCGAGGGCGGCTCGTACTCCGTGGTAGGCGTGGAGAGGATCGGAACGGTTCTGGTCGGTGCCAAAGCCCAGCATGGGGGCGTCACCCTGGAAGTCCAGCACGATTCCGCGGTTGGCCATGGCCACCTCGTTGAGGAGCACCGAGAATTCCTGGCGACGCTTGAAGTAGTCCGGCGAATCTTGCTGCTCGAGCACCCGCAGCAGGTCGGGCAGGTTGCAAAACACGATGGTGGCTTCGCGCTCGATGACCACGTTCAGGTGCGACTCGTCCAGGCTCCGGGCCGCCTCGAAGGCGCTGGTGCCGCCGAACTTGCGCAGGTTGCTCATGATACCCAACAACTGGGTGGCCTTCAGGAGAAGACTTGCCAGGACCGCCGCCACCAGGGGACGGGTGATGTTCAAGAGCCATCCACGGGTAAAGAGCCAGTAGCTGAAGAGGAACAGTCCGATCGCCAGGCTGGCCAGGACAAGCGTGGCGCCAAACGGCCGCATTCCTCCGGTCGAGCTGGCCGCGAACAGGGTGAAGAAGACCAGGAGCGCCAGCTGGTAGGGCGTAGGAACCGGCTGGAGATACCAGCCGCCCATCAGGGTATCCAGCACACAGGCCTGGAATTGCAGGTTCTTCATGCGCCCCAGTGTGCTGGTAACCTGGTCCGTGGCCTGGTACAGGAATTCGCCCATCAGGAAGATGCGGCCCCGGGCGAAGTGATAGATAGGGCTGTCCCGCTTGAGGAACACGCCCGCCGGGAGGGGGGTGAGGTACTCGCGCGTCACGTCCTGGGTCATGTTGTGAAGGTCGAGCGTTTTCGGACTCAGCACGCGCACGTAGATCGAGTGATCCGGCGCCGTGGGGATGTAGATCGAGCCGACGTGGATGCCCTTCGGCTCGATGTGGATATCGCTCTCGGGAACCTCGTTGAGGCGGGCGAACATCAAGAGCGCGGCGGCGGGCAGCGGTTCCTTCTTCCCCGGGAGGTCAAGCGCGAGGTAAGCCTTGCGCACGACCCGGTCCGGGTCGGTCAGGAAATCCAGCGAGCCCGTGGGCAACTCGTTCGCTTGCTCGAGCGTCTTGTCCCAGTCCGGTAAGAGCTCCCCGGTCGGCCCTTGAAAACGAAGCCCTTGCGAGAAGATGCCGGTCCCCTTCTGCACGGCCAGAAGGGGAGGCTCATGGACCGGATCGTGCCCGCGCAGGAGCAGCACTCCCCGGGCGCCAGCCTGGGCGAGGTTTGCGCCCACGCGCGCCTCCTCCGCCGGGCCCCAATCGGGGAATTCGTGCGCGGTCGCCTCATCGATCCCGATGAGCTGAATGCTCGGGTGCCTCGGGACGCCCTCGCGCTCGAGCTGCTGCATCGACTCGATGCGCAGGTCGTACAGCGGCAGCTCCAGGCGATTCAGGAACGGCAGAAAAGAAAAAGCGATGCCGAGCAGACAGCAGCCCAAGAACAGGCCGGATCGACTCGGCATCGCCCCTGGAGCGGCGCCCTAAGGAGTGGCGGGCGTGGCTGAGGCGCCCCAACCCCGGCTCTGGGACGTGCCCTGGGTGGCCTTTCGGATCACCTCCTGGGCGTCCGCCAGCGGGTCGCTGTTCATCACGTCCTGCAGGACGACGTAGGCGTTGGCGACCGCGGTCAGGTTGGCGATCGAGGCGGCCGTGTCGTCGAGCGCTCCGACGAGCTGCTCGCGGAGCTGGGCCAGCAGCTTCGACGAGGCGTCGTAGAGGCTGAGCAGCGAGTTGGACAGCGTTGCCATCTCATCGGCGGTGCCGTCGAATCCGCGGATGATCGCGGCGAAGGCCG
>JBDHVW010000017.1:0-107748 GCA_039809865.1 Vulcanimicrobiota bacterium | reverse complement strand
TGCTCGCCGCCGGGCGGCGGGAAGGGCGGGCGCTGGCCCTGCTCACCGCCGGGGAAGGGCGGGCGCTGGCCGTGCTCGCCGCCGGGCGGCGGGAAGGGCGGGTGGCTGGCCTGAGGCCCGCCCGGTCCTCCCTGCGGGCCGCCCAGAGGGGGCGGCGCCTGGATACCGCCCGAGCCATCCTGGGCTCCGCCCCATCCCTGCAGGCCGCTCTGGCTGAATCCGCCCTGCAGCGACTGCATCAGCTGGCTCAGCGCCAGCATCTCCCCCGAGCCTTGCCCCTGTCCCCACTGGCCCTGTTGCGGGCCCATCGGGGGCAAGGGCGGTGGGGCGAACGAGGCGTTCTGGCTCTGATAGGGGTTGAGTCCAAAGGGTCCTGTGGCAGCGATCATGGATGTCCTCCAGCAAGTTACTTTCGGCAGTCCCGGGGCTTCCAACGTCGACTCCCCGAGCTTACCGGGTGCAACTGCCGGGCCACTGACGGACCCACTGACGACACGCTGACGGGAGTGAACGGGAGGTTACAATCTCGAGTCAGCTTTCGCCCAGGGCCCCCGGCGCTGGAGCGCTCTCGGAAAGGTCCTATTCTGATTTCGGTGGGCAGGTGTGCTCCTGAGTCCAGCTCTTCCAGCAGATCGGGCAAGAGTAGCGGAGCTCCACCCGGCTGAACGGGTTCCCTTTTCCTGGTTTGATGTGGAGAAACTGGACGACTTCACCCTTGTCCGCGATTAAACCACAGGCCGGGCAAGTGCCTGCGATCGGCATGAATTGCATTTCTTTGTTTTTACAGGACTTCAAGCGCGTTCGCAAGACTTTCGCCAGGGACGGTAGCGAGTTGAGTAGAATCCCTGGCGCATTCCACTCGGGGGTCTCTCCATGCGACGTTTTTTAACCGCACTGCTCCTTTTGACGCTGATCGGCCTGGCTGTCGGCCAGGAAAAGCGGATCACGCTGAGCTTCAAGAACGCTGACCTGGTCTACGTCATCAAGGTCCTGGCGAAAGAGATGAACAAGAACTGTTTCGTCTCCCCCGACGTCGAGGGAACGGTGACGATCGAGCTCGTCAACCTCACTCCCGAGGCAGCTCTGAGCCTGGTGCTCAAAAGCAGCGGCAAGGGCTACGATTACCGGGTCATGGACGACCAGCGCACGATCGTCGTGGCTTCCTCGGAGAAGCTCGAGGAGATCGCCTCCAACATAATGGGCTCAGCCAAAGCTCGCACGGCCGGTGGCGGGGGCCCCGACTACTACCCGGAGCCCGGCGGCTCGGCACCGGTGCTGCTGCAGACCTCGCTCCGTCTGCCTCCCAGCAACGAATCCTATCGCTCCCCTGGAGAGAACTCGTTCCAGAACACCCGGATCCAGCCGGTCTCGACCTTCTCCAGCGATGTCGACACGGCCAGTTACTCCAACATCCGCCGCATTCTGAAGACGGGCTACCTGCCGCCGCCGGAGGCCGTGCGCATCGAAGAGATGCTCAACTACTTCCGCTACTCGGACCTGAGACCCGACCGAAAGAACCCGATCCGCATCAACGCCGAGGTCGCGCGCTGTCCGTGGAACGACGGTCACAGCCTTTTACGCGTCGTGCTGCAGACCCGTCCGATGGACGTGGCGTCCCTCCCGCCTCGCAACCTGGTCTTCCTGGTCGACGTCAGCGGCTCGATGTATGACGAGAACAAGCTGCCCCTGGTTCGCGCCGGTCTCATGGAGCTCGTGCGCACCCTGCGTCCCGAGGACCACGTCGCGATCGTGGTCTACGCCGGCGCCGAAGGCCTGGTGATGCCGGCCACCTCGGGAAGCGAGCAGGCGACGATTTTGCCTGCTCTGGACAACCTGAAGGCCGGCGGCTCCACCAACGGGGGTGCGGGCATCAAACTGGCCTACAAGGTGGCTCGCCAGAACGCTCGCCAGGGCGTCGTCAGCCGGGTCATCCTGGCCACCGATGGCGACTTCAACGTGGGCATCACCAGCGAAAGCGACCTCCAACGCTTGATCGAATCCGAGCGCGACCACGGCATCTACCTGTCCGTGCTTGGTTTTGGCACCGAGAACATCAAGGACACGACGATGGAGATGCTGGCCGACAAAGGCAACGGCAACTATGCCTACATCGATACCCTGGAAGAAGCCCGCAAAGTGCTGATCAAGCAGGGCGTCGAGACACTCATCCCACTGGCCAACGACGTGAAGCTCCAGGTCGAGTTCAACCCCGCCCGGGTGGGCTCTTATCGGCTGATCGGCTACGAGAACCGCATGCTGCAGGAGCAGGATTTCAAGGACGACACCAAAGACGCGGGTGAATTGGGTCCGGGTCACAGCGTCACCGCGCTCTATGAGCTTTCCTCCGAGGCCGTTCCCGTGGAACGCCGCTATCAGCAGTCATTCTCCAAGCCGAGCCCGGAGCTGGGGATGGTGAAAGTGCGCTACAAGCAGCCGGGCACCCACAAGTCGGTCGAGCTTTCGCGCGCGGTGCTCGCCCCCGCCACCCTCCCGGCGGGCTCGCCAGACCTGCGCTTCGCGGCCGCCGTGGCCGAATTCGGGATGCTGCTCAAAGACTCGGCCTACCGCGGAACCTCGACCTATGAGTCGGCAAAGGAGCTGGCTCGGGAGAGCGCCGGCACCGACCCGGACCGCCTCGGACTGGTCGAGCTCATCGGATTGGCACCCGAGGTCTATCGGCGTCACGTCGCTTCGGCGTGCTGGAGCGGAGTGCTCACCGCCCGCAACTACGAGCAAGCCTACAAAGCCAGGGTCTTCAACCACTGCCTGGCAGGCCTCTATAAGGCCTGTCCCGAGGGCTTCCGGGGTGGAATCTTGGTGCGCCAGGAGTTCATCCTGGACCGGGCCCCCGCGGCCCGCGTGGTCGAGTTCTTGCAGAGCCAGTACCTGCGCGTGAAGTTCGTTCCCCACCCGACCCTGAACGGGTTTTACGCCATCGGCCCCAAGAAGGACATCTTGAGCATCAAATCCGAGCTACCCAATCTGGACAGGGTCCCTTCCCCCACCACCTGACACTCACTTCTTGCCGAGCTCGGCCTGCAGGAGTCGGCTCACGCGCAGGGCCGAGCGCGCGGCGCCGTCGGAGTGGCTGCTCTCGGTGAAGTCGCCCGCGAAATACAGGTGACCGTGGGCCTTGCGCAGACCCTCCGAGAGCTCGTCGAAGCGCGAGCGGCCCACGGGCCACGAGGCGATCGCACGCGGGTGATAGCGGTAGAAGGTCCAGCGACGGACCAGGCTCTTGCTGCCGGGCCAGATCGTCTCGAGCTCGGTTTCCATGGCCTTTTGCACGTCATCGAGAGACATCGTGCGGGCATTGAAGGCCTCGGCCGGGGGGCCCGTGACCAGAAAGTTGAGCAACACCCCATCCTTGCCTTCCTGACCCTCGTAGATGCAGCCCAGCATGCCGCCGCTCAGGATCGGCAGCACCGATTTGCCCTTCACCGACCAGTAGCGGGTGGCCGACTTGTCCAGCAAGCAGTGGGCCGTAAAGTACGCTCCCCAGCTCTGCGTGTTGATCGCCTGATAAATTCGATCGTCGAGCCGCGGGACGAACTGAATCTCGAACAAGCGAAACAGGGGCACCGTCAAAACCGCGTAGCGGGCGTGATAAACCCGATTGTCAAAGGTGGCGGTATCCACCGCCCAGACCTCGACCCCCTCGGCGGTGTCGAGCACGTTGGTGACCTGGGTGTTGAGCGAGATGTTCTCGGGCCCGATGGCCTCGGCCAGAGCCAGGGGCAGCTTCTCGTTGCCCCCCACGCAGTGATGGGGCGTCGCGCCCTTGCCCACGAACAGGTGCCACTCGGCGATTCCGTCCAGGGCGCCGATGCGCTCGATGGTGGTGCCGATCTCCGGCTCGATCACCGCCCGGATCAGGTCGCGGGCCAGGGGCGAGAGCGGCTCCTTGTCCAGCCAGTCTTTGAACGAAACTTCCTTGAGCGCCATCAGGTCCGGGCCGATCGGACCGGACTCCACCTGGTGAACCAGGCCCTGCATGCGCTTGTCCCAGGCTTGATACTGGGGATAGTCCGCCCCCAGACAGGCCTGGATGAATTCCTGGTTGGAGGCGTAGTCCGTGAAGGGATAGAGCTTTCCCCTGACCATGAAGCTGGACATTCCGGGCTCGACCAGCTCGAGCTCGACTTTGAGCTCTCGGGCCACATCCAGGGCGGGATTGCCGGTCCAGAACTCGGCCAGACCGACCTCGGCCTGGCTCTCGCCCGGATACGTGGCGGTGCGCGCCCGTCCGCCCACGCGCGGGCTGAGCTCCAGGACGCGGTAGCTGATACCGGCTTGCTTGAGACGGTAGGCGGTGATCAGCCCGGACAGGCCGGCTCCTACGATGATCACGTCCACCGGCTCCGAGCTCGAGACGGCTGCCGGACTCGGGGTGCTCTTGGGCGAGGGCGAAGGGGGCGGGGAGCAACCTGCCAGCAGAACCAGCAGGAGTGCGAGCAGTCTCGTGGCCATTGTCCGACTATGCCCTCTGCGGCACGAGCATCACAATGATCGAGATCATCTTCGTTGTCCCTCTGTGAACAGCCACCTCGAAGGTCTGCAAAGCCGGCGCGAGAAGTTCCTTCGGTGGACCTTCACCCCCGCGACACGAGCCCGGAAGCTGCCGCCGTTCAACGCGCCGTCCTGAGCGCAATGACGGGTGAGCAACGCCTCAAGCTCTGCTTCGAGCTGAGCGAAGCCGCTCGGGAGTACAGCCGAGGGGGGATCGGCTCGCGCCATCCCGAGTACACCGAGCACGAGGTCGAGATGGCTCTGCGCCGCATGGTCCTCGGCGATGAGCTGTTCTCGAAAGCCTGGCCACACGAGCCCCTCCTCGCGCCTTGAACTCGTTCCTCAGCCGTCTGGTAAGGGCACTCGAAAGTGCCGGGCTCGCCTACATGGTAGCCGGCTCGGTAGCCAGCAGTCATCACGGCCAACCAAGATCCACGCAAGACCGGTAGGGAATTTTTCAGGTCCCTGTGACAGGATGAGGTCGTGATCATCACGTCCCACCGACCGCTCACGGCCAGCTACAACGCGGCGCCTCGCGCCGCCTCGGGCGACCGCTTCACGCCCTCGGAGCCCTCCACCCCCATGGTGACTCGTCAGGAGATGATGCGCAAGCTCTTGCAGGGCGATCAGCCCGTGCAGGACCTGCGGGTAGACTGGCAACAGAAGGTGGGCGGGCGGCTCCTGGCCAGCCCCGGCGTCGGTCCCGACGGCTCGCTCGCTTTCGTCAACGACGACCGACTCGTGGTTCTGCGCCCCGACGGAACCGAGCAGATGAGCATTCCCCAGGGAGAGGGGGACTGGTTCAACATCTTCCGGGCTCCCGTGGTGCACCCCGGCGGCGTGGTGGCGGCCGGGAAGTCGGGCCTTTCCAGCTTCCGCCCGGACGGCACCCTGCGCTGGCACCAGGATATCGGCGAGGTCAAAACCCGACCCGCGGTCGCCGGCGACGGCACGGTCTTCGCGGCGGCCGGAGACGCGATGCACGCTTTCAGCCCGGACGGCGAGAATCTCTGGTCGACCAGCCTGCGCCCCGAGCTCCTGGAGGTCTACCGCCAGGAGCGCACCGCCTGGGCCGACGGGCTCGAGCGCGACCTGGCCAGGAATTCGGAGGTTTTCGGGCCGATGCTGGCGTCCGCCCGCCAGGAGCTGGCCGCGCCTGACTTCGGCCACAAACTCGAGGTGAAGTTCGAGGGCGGCCCCAACCTGGGTCCCGACGGGAAACTGTATTGCTTCACGCAGGTAGGCCCGCTGTTCTGCCTCGACCAGCAGACCGGCGCCATCGAGTGGCTGAATCCGGACAAGCGCAACTACCTGGCCGAGGGCGGCCTCACCCCCGCTCCCGACGGGGAGCTGATCGGGGTGACCGGCAACAGCCTGCTGCGCGTGCTCGGGCCGCAGGGCGAGGTTCGCTTCGACTACGGCAGCTTCGTCGAGCAGCGGCTCGACCGGATGTCCGACCAGGAGGCCGACCAGGCGCGCCGCTCGGGCAACATGGGGGGCAGCGGGCTGCCGGCCCTCTCGCCGGACGCTCAGACCATCTACTGGGCCGGCCGTGACGGCAAGCTGAGGGCGGTCGACCGCCAGGGCAACAAGCGCTTCACGGTGGAGGTTCCCTCCCGGGACGGCTATGCGGGCGAGATGGACGTCACGGTGGGCCGAGACGGCACGCTCTACTGCGCCAACTCCAAGGGCCTGACGGCGCTCTCCCCGCAGGGCGAGCAGCTGTGGCGCTACGACACCAACGAGAAATACTGCTATACGGCGCTGTCGGGCGACAAAGCCATCCTGAGCACTTACTCCGGCGAGGTCTTCAGCCTGGACTGCGGCGAGCTGAACCGAAAGGCCGCCAGGGTCCTGGACGCCCCCGAGCCCACCCCGAGCATCGCCGTCGCCAACGGCTGGGTCACCATCGGGGGCGTGCGAGTGAAGCAGCGCTGAGCGCCCGCGAGAGCTTGCGCAGCCGTTGCTTTCCCCTGGGCTCGTCCCTCACCGGCGAGGGCGTGAATTTTTGCGTGTACTCTCGCAACGCCACCCGCCTCGAGCTCTTGTTGTTCGAGAGCGTGGAGTCGGAGAAACCGCGCGTCGTCAAGCTGGAGCGGACTTACCACTACTGGCATGGCGTGGTTCCCGACGTGGGCGCCGGCCAGCTTTATGGCTTTCGAGCCGATGGACCGGCCGAGCTCGGTTTCCGGCCCGAGGCCCTGCTCTACGACCCCTACGCCCGGCAGCTGGCCGTGCCGGCCGGATACGAGCGGCGGGGACGGCCCACGCTGGCCTCTTCGATCAAGAGCCAGGTGGTCGACCGCCGCGCCCGCTTCGATTGGGACGGGGACGCTCCGCTGGGACGCCCTTTTGCCAACAGCGTGATCTACGAGATGCACCTGGCCGGCTTCACGCGCCACCCGAGCTCGGGGGTGCGCCCCGAGCGGCGCGGCACCTGCGCCGGGCTGGTCGAGAAGATCCCTTACCTGCAGTCGCTGGGGATCACGGCCGTGGAGTTGCTGCCGGTCTTCCACTTCGATCCCCAGGACGCGCCCGCAGGACACCTCAACTACTGGGGCTACTCGCCGCTGTCGTTCTTCGCGCTGCATCCCGCCTACAGCCACGGGCCCGACCCGATCCGCGAGTTCAAGACCATGGTGAAAGCCCTGCACCGCGCCGGGATCGAGGTGATCCTGGACGTGGTTTACAATCACACCGCCGAAGGGGGCGCCGATGGCCCCACGGTGTGCTGGAAGGGCCTCGACCGGGCGACCTACTATCTCAGCGACCCGAACCGGCCGGGCGGGCTGGCCGACTACACCGGGTGCGGCAACACGCTCAACGGCAACCACACGGTGGTGCGCCGCATGATTCTCGACAGCCTGCGTTACTGGGTGCAGGACATGCACGTCGATGGCTTTCGCTTCGATCTGGCCTCCATTCTGGCGCGCGACGAGCAGGGCCGCCCGCAGGACAATCCGCCTGTCCTCTGGGACATCGAGACCGACCCGGTGTTGGCGGGCACCAAGCTGATCGCCGAGGCGTGGGATGCCTCCGGGCTCTACCAGGTGGGCAGCTTTATCGGGGATAGCTGGAAAGAGTGGAACGGCCGCTTCCGCGATGACGTGCGCGGCTTCTTGCGAGCCGAGAACGGCTCGGTCCGGCCGCTGGCCGATCGGCTGCTGGGCAGCCCCGACGTCTTCGGGCCCGAGAACCGCGAAGCCGAGCAGAGCATCAACTTCGTCACCTGCCACGACGGCTTCACCCTGAACGACCTGGTGAGCTACGACGCCAAGCACAACGAGGCCAACGGCGAGGACAACCGCGACGGCTCCAACGACAACCGCAGTTGGAACTGCGGCCAGGAGGGCCCCACCGCCGACGCCGCGATCGAAGCGCTGCGCGAGCGCCAGATCCGCAACTTCCTGACCCTCAACCTGCTGGCCCTGGGCACGCCCATGCTGACCATGGGCGACGAAGTGCGCCGCTCCCAACTGGGCAACAACAACGCCTACTGCCAGGACAACGAGCTGAGCTGGCTCGACTGGTCGCTGGTGGAGCGAAACGCGGGCCTGCTGCGCTTCGTGCGAGGCCTGATCGCCTATCGCACCGCGCGCAAGCCGGTCTCCGACCGCCAGCTGAGCCTGACGGAGCTGCTGCGGAGTTTCCCCATCACCTGGCACGGCATCCGATTGAACCAGCCCGACTGGAGCCACACCTCTCACACGCTGGCGTTCACCACCCGCCTGCCGGGCGACGAAGACTGGCTGCACGTGATGCTGAACGCCTACTGGGAGCCTCTGCGGTTCGAGCTGCCCGAAGGCGCTTGGAGCCGCTGGCTCGACACGGCTCGGCCCGCCCCCGAGGATCTGGTCGAGGCGCCCGGGGTGCGGGTCACGACTCCCGAGGTTCTGCTCCAGGCTCGCAGCGTGGTGGTGTTGCGCCGGGTGGCTCCAGGCTGAGGTCGAGCAGCCAGCCACCGGTCCCGCGCAGCACCAGCACGGGGCAGGGCGCCCGCTGGACGAGCTGCTCGAGCTGGCTGCCTTCCAGGGTGGAGACCACGATCAGGTCGTGAGGAAGCTCCTCGAGCCCGTGGCCGGAACGCGTCTCGACCTTGCAACCCAGCGCCCTCAGGCGGCCGGCCCGCTCCTCGAGAATGGCGTCCTGAGTGTCGCCCATCAGCGTCAGCTGACCGTGATCGAGAGCGCAGAGCCGGCTGGCGGGCCCCAGGCTGCGCTCCCAGGCGGGAGTTCCGTCCAGAGGCACCAGGATGCGGCGATAGCGGGGATAGTCGCCGGCCACGGCCGCCTCGAGCCGGCGGTCCGACTCCTCGGCGGAGAGTCGCGGGGCGTGGATCCTGAGCACCGGACAGGGGGCGTGATGCATCACGAAATCCGCCACGCCGCTCTGGCGGGAGTTGGTTCCCATGAGGACCAACCCCGCCTCGAGCGAACCCGCTTCACGGACGATGATTTGGGACGGAGCGCCCGAGATCAGCTCGGTGTGAGCGTGCAGAAACTTGCCGATGGCCGTCAGATACTCCCAGCTCTGCCAGCCCGCCGCGGCCGGGCCCAGCTCGAGGCGCTCGGGCACGGTCTCGTCCCGGGCGTACAGCAATCTCAGGCGCGCTCCGAAGCGGGCGCAAAAGCCCAGGGCATGGGGAAGAGCGGCCGCCGCCGTGGGGGTGCCATCCAACGGGACGAGGATGGTATTCATGCAGACTTGCTCCTTCCAAGCTCAAGTCTGCCTCAAGCTCGCGTCGGGCACGATGACCTGGATCATTTTCCAGCCATCCGGGCGGCCTCGGCCAGGGCCGCGTCCAACTGCGGGTCCGCTCCCGCGGCATAAGGCAGCGGGCGCTCCACCTTCAGGTCCGGCTCCACGCCCGCGCCCTCCAGACGAACCCCGTCGATCAGAGCATCCCCCACCGCCAGATACAACACGTTGCCACTCTCGAGCAGATAGGGCCGGCCGAACAGGACCGCGCCGCCGGTGCGGCTGCCGACGACCCGTCCCAGGCCGTAGCGCTTCACGGCGTAAGCCAGAATCTCTTTGCCGGAGCGGCTGTTCTCATCCACCAGCAAGACCAGCGGCTTCCTCCAGCTCGACGCCAGCAGCGAGCGCCCCCGGCGCGAGACCATCTCGATCGCCGGCAGGTTGCGATTGAACAGGTTGAGATATTCCGGGGTGGCGCCGCCCCAGCCGCCCCGCAGATCGAGCACCACGGCGTCGGCGTCCTTGAGAGAGCCGTCCAGAAGCTCTTCGGAGAGAGCCTCCTGGTACTTGTCGCTGGCGTAGCTCCACAGGTGGGCGTAGGCGACCCGACGTCCACCGGAGTCGAGCACCCGGAAGCTCTTCTTGAGCGTGTCCAGGAACATCGAGGCCCCGTTGTAGCGCACGGGCCGCAAATCGGCCGTCTCTACCGGGCCGCCGGCCGTGCGCCGATATCGCACGGGTACCGAGGAGCCCTCCGTCAAGCCGTGCAGGGGCAAGGGCTCCAACAGCTCGTCGCCCACCAGCAGCCCCGCCCGGTCGGCCGGGCCACCCTCGAAAAGGCCGCTCACGAACTGCTTTCCGTCCACGACCCGGGTGGTGGCGCCCAGGCCCACGTAGACCGGGCCATCCGGCAAGTAACGGCGGATGGCGCGCGAGAAGTCGCCCCGGTCGAAAACGCCCAGCAGCTGGTAATACTCGGGCTCCTGGCGCTGGTAATAATGGGTGTGCGAGCTGTGCAGCCGGCCCAGCATCTCGTTGATCAGGGCCGGCAGCTCGGCCGGCGAGGCGGCCCGGGCGCGCGGCTCGAATTCGCGGTGCACCGCGGCCCAGTCGACCCCGCGCAGGCTCGGATCGTAGAATTCGCGTCGCACGACGCTCACCACCTCGTCGAAGTCCGAGAGCTGGGCCTGCGCCGCCACGGGCAGACACAGCAGCAACATCAGCAGAAAGGTTCTCATCCCTGCGGCCTTGGCGCGCCGGGGCGTCGTTCCTCTAAATCAGGCGAACTGAGGCGCCTGAACGCCCGAATTCAGGGCCAGCTGCATGTTGTCGAGCAGACCGCGCAGGTCGGGCTGCGCGTCCAGCCACTGGCTGAACGGCACTGCGTAGCCCTGAGGCGCCTGCTCTTTGACATACTCGCTGAAGCTGACCAGGTAGAAATAGCGTTTGAGGTAGTCCTGGCCTCGGGACAGGGCGTGAGCGTCGCCGCCGTCGGCCTGCTGCTTGAGCCGGGCGATCGACGTGCGCAGGTTCTGCATCGCGGCGTTGCGGTCGATCGAGGCGTCGGCGCCGGTCTTGGCATCCTTCCCCTGCTCGAGCGCCTGGATGAGCCCCAGGATCACCCGGTAGTTGCCGCGCTCGAACTGGCCCTGCTCGCGAATGTCCTCGCGTACCGCCGGGTGTCGGGTGAGCCGGCCGGCCGAGGTCATCAGGTCGGCCACCACCATCGCGGTCGTCGTGCGCCCGCGCCCGGCGTGGCAGTTCATGACCATCTCGGTGCCCGCGGGCGCGTTGCGGAAGCGGGCCACCAGGGCGTCGAAGTCGGCGGGCTCGGGGGCCTTCTCGTCCGTGACGGGGACACGCGCATAGTCCACCTGGAAGCCTTCCGCGGCCATCTGGGTGAAGACCTCGCGGGGCGTCTGCACCGAGGTCAGCGGCAGCCAGCGTGCCTGCACGCTGCCGTCGGGCGCTTCCTCGTGCACCAGGAGCTGGTTGCCGTGCCGGGCCGCCTCGCGCAGCACCTCGGCTTTGAGGGCGTCTTCCTGCGCCTCGACCTCGGCCCCCGTGCGGCCCGGCTGCTCCAGGTTGGCGAAGGGGTGAGCCAGCTCGCGCAGCGTGACGGAACGGCCGTTCAGGTAGAGAGCCGGCTCCTCGCGCATCGTCGTCCACAACACGGTTTTTTGACGGGCGCCCAACCGCGTCAGGACGGCGCGCAGGCCGTCCACCGTGGGCTGGGCCACGCCGTGGACGCTCGTCCCCTCCACGTCGCGATAGTTGGGGGCGCCGGGAATGCGCTCGGTCAACTCTTCGTTCTGCAGGGTGGGATACTGGTCGAACTTCAGGATGCGTCCGCCGGAGAGGTGGGCTCCCTGGCGGGCTTCCACCGCCTGGGCGGCCTGGAGCGGCGAAACCATCACGACCGTGGCCGCGGGAGGCGCGGCCGGGCGCGGCAGGAAAGCGGCCCCCACTCCGAGTCCGGTCAATCCGATGGCCAGGGCCGCCCCCAGCCAGCGACCAGGCCGCACCCGGGTGCGCACCGGCTTCTCCTCGGAGGCGCTGGGGCTGAAGACCTCCCTGGGCGCGCCCTCCGGGGGAACGCCCGAAGAACGCGTCTCACGCAGGTTGGGAAACGAGGAGGCGCTGCTTACGGGCAGCCCGCTGATCCACATCGGGCCCATGTTCCACAAAAGCTTACCGAAACCTTACCAGCCTTAACAAATTTGCAACATCTGAGATCTGGACCGGCAAAGGGGTCTGGGTGTAGATTGCAAGTGCAAAGACTGTCTTTCAGAGCCCTTTCAGAGAAACACGGTAGTGTGTGATCGGGCCAGTGAAAGAAGTGGAGGACCGAAAATTTATGAACCGATTCCAGAAGATGCTCGTGAGCGCCCTCGTTGTCGCCAGCGTGTGGATGGGCGTGCAGCCCGCCGCGGCCGACCCTGCCGGAGCCACCGTGCTCGATGGCGAGAAGAGCCTGATCGGCCAGCGCATCCATGCCAACAAGTATTCCAATCCCTTCCAGCGTGAGCGCGGGGCCAGCGGTCTGCTCAAGGCCGACCGGTCGGCCAACAGGCTGAATATCGACAAAGGCTCCAACGGATCTTTGACCCAGCAGCGCCGTTCCAACAACGAGACGCCCCGCTTCTTGAGTCGCGGGAACGCGGTCAGCGCGCTCCGCTCCCAGACGTTCTTCGCGAGCAAGCAGACATCCAATCTGCAGCTGGGCAAGAACGTTTTCCAGGGCGGACATCGTGCCGCGGGCAGCTTGCTCCACACCGACCAGTATTTCCACACCGGCTCGGCCTTTGCTACGCGCTCGCGCACGGCCACCCGGCGTATCGCTCCGGCGCCGGTAGCCCTCAACGACCTCGGCTTCGTCCGCGCCACGATGAGCAAGTTCTTCACCCAGAACACCCTCGGCGCCCTCTTCATCCAGAAGGATGCGCGCACCGGTAAGACCTATCGCCTGCAGTTCGCCCAGGCGCCCGTGACCCGTCAGGTCAGCAACTCCCGCGCCGCGGTTCGCTGCTCGTTCTACGGGCAGACCTCGGCCAACTCTCCCAGCGTGCCGGTCGTCGTGGAATACACCCTGACCGGCGGCGGCTCCAACTGGCAGGTCAGCAACGCCCAGTTCGTCAGCGTCAACGGCCAGCGCTTCGCCGGCAACTTCGACATCGACGAAGCCGAGCTCATCCAGAACGCCTCGGCCCTGGACGAGAAGGCCTTCCCGGTCAAGTCCCTCTAAATCCGGACGGTTCCGGTCAGAAGACCCCGCGCGCAAGCCGGGGTCTTTTTCATGCCCGGAAGCGGCGCTCGATCTCCTCTGGTCCCGAGGGGCGACCAAAGTGGTAGCCCTGCCCGAACCGGCAGCCGAGGGCTCGCAGACACTGATGCTGAGCCTCGTTCTCGATGCCCTCGGCCAGCGACTCCATGCCCAGGTTGTGGGCCAGCTCGATCACGGCGGCGGCGATGGAAGCATCCTTGTGGTCCTCCGGCAGTCCGCCCACGAAGCTCGAGTCGAGCTTGAGCAGGTGGCTGCGCAGGCTCTTCAGGCGGGAGAGCGAGGAATGCCCCACGCCGAAGTCGTCGATGGCCACCTTCAGACCCAGCTCGTCCAACCCCGCCAGGATCCGGTCGGTCTCGCCTCCGGCCCGCATGATGGCGGTCTCCGTGATCTCGATCTCGACCGTCCCGGGGGGGAGGCGGTGCTCGTCGATCAGGGCACGCAGCCGCTTGAGGAAGTCCGGGTGCAAGAACTGGGCCACCGACACATTGCAGGCCACCACCAGGCGGGCGCCCTGGGCGTGCCAGCGCGCGGCCTGGCGGAACGTCTCCTGCAACACCCAGTCGCCGATGGGAACGATGAGGCCGTTCTCCTCGGCCATGGGGATGAACAGGGCCGGCGAGGTCAGGCCGCGGTCGGGAGACTGCCAGCGAATCAGGGCCTCCACGCCCACCATGGCGCCCGAGGCGAGCTCGATGATGGGCTGGTAAGCCAGGAAGAACTCTCCCCGCCGCAACGCCTGGCGCAGCCGGTTCTCCAGGGCCATGCGCTCGGACTTCTCGCGCAGCAGGTCGCCGGTGTAGAACTCGTAGCGCGTCCGGCCCAGCTCCTTGGCGCGATAGAGAGCGCTCTCGGCGCACTTGAGGGTGAGCTGGGGGTCGAGATCGGCGTGGGCCAGGGCGATGCCCAGGCTGGCCTGGACATAGACCTCGCTGCCGTCGATCTCGAACGGCGCCACCAGACTCTCCAGAATGCGCTCGGCCACCGCCCCCGCCTCCATGCGGGGATCGCGCCGCCGGCGCCGCTCGCTCTCCCCGTCGTTCTGGCCCGGATCGCGGGCCGACAGCACCACCAGGAACTCGTCCTCGCCCCGGCGGCTGATGAGGTCGGTGGCCCGCAGCGTGGCCGACAATCGCAGCCCGACCTGGCGCAGCAGCTCGTCGCCCGTCCGGTAGCCCAGCACGGCGTTGATCACGTGAAAACGGTCCAGGTCGAGCACCAGCAAAGCCGTGCTCGGGTGGGTGCGCGTGTCCAGGGCGCGCAGCGCGGTCTCCATGGGAACCAACCGGCGTCCCGGCTCGGGCGCCCCCCGCGGACCCGGTCGCGTGCGCTGGTCGGGCAGGGTGCGCAGAATGACCAGCTCGGCCTCTTCACCCTGCCAGCTGAAGGGACGCCGGTTGACCTGGGCGCGCCCCAGTCCGGGCACCACCACGGTCGAATCCGACGGCAGATCCAGCTCGCGTCCCTCGATGGGTCCGAACAGCTCCAGCGCCCGCTCGTTGGCGAACGTCACGATGCCGTCGCAGCGCACCACGAGCAAGGGCTCGAGCACGGAGAGAATGCTGTGGAGGTCAGCCGGGTTCAATCGCGCGGGCCCGCAATCGGAAGCGTGAAGCGGAACTGGCTGCCTTTGCCCAGCTCGCTCTCTACCCAGATCTTGCCCCCGTGCTGCTCGACGATGCTCTTGCAGATGGCCAGACCCAGCCCGGTGCCGCCCTTGACGCGCGCATCCGAGGCGTCCACCTGCTGGAAACGCCCGAAGATCGAGTCGAGCTTGTCGGCCGGGATGCCGCGGCCCTGGTCGGCCACCGTGAACTCCAGCTCCTTACCCAGGTTGCGGGCGGTCAGGCTGACCGTTTCCCCCTCCCCCGAGAACTTGACGGCATTGGAGAGCAGGTTGACCAGCGTCTGCACCACGCGGTCGGGGTCGGCGCGCAGGGGGGAGTCGAGCGGCTGGCCCTCCAGCTTGACTTTGCCCTTCTCGGCCAGCGGCTTGACGATGTCCAGCGCCTGCTGCATCACGCCCGCGGCCTGTCCATCGACCACGTTGAGGCTGACGGTGCCCGACTCCATGCGCTCGATGTCCAGAATGTCGTTGATCAGGCGCACCAGGCGGTCGGTGTTGTTGACCGCGATGTCGACCATGCGCTGAGCCTTGGGGCTCAGCGCTCCCAGCGCGCCGCCCGCCAGCAGACCCAGTGAGCCGCGGATGGAGGTGAGCGGGGTGCGCAGCTCGTGGCTCACGACGCTCACGAATTCGTCCTTCATGCGCTCCACCTCCTTGTAGGCGGTGATGTCGCGGAAGCTGACGACGTTGCCGATGTGGCGTCCGTGCTCGCGGATCGGCGTCATCACGACCTCGGCCGGGAACGTGGTGCCGTCTTTACGGTTGATGAGCTCGTCGCGGTCCGACAGCGGCTTGGACTGGGCCAGCGGACAATCGCCCCGCGAATGACGCGACTTGGGGTGCACCAGGTCGTGCAGGTAGGCGCCCAGCAGCTCGAGGGCGTGATAGCCAGTGAGCCTGGCGGCGGCCGGGTTGGCGAACGTGATCCGCCCCAGCTCGTCCAGACCGCAGATCCCGTCCCCGGCCGAGTTGAGAATGAGCTCCATCTGGCGATTGACGCGCTCGAGGCTCTCGCGCACGCGACCACGCTCGATCGACTGGGCGATCTGCGACGAGAGCGTCATCACCAGCTGCATCAGGTCCGGATCGGGCTCGAGCGGCTCGCGCCGAAAGAACTCCATGACCGAGAGCACCTTGCCCTCCACCGCGATGGGAAAGGCCAGCTCGCCCCGCAGGCCGGCTTTCATGGCGGGGCCGGCGCGCTCGAAGAGAGGGTCGGTCTGCACATCCGCCACCCAGGCGGGGATCTTTTGCAGCTGCACGCGCCCGGGCAGGCTGTTGGAGCGCACCCCGTTGCTGGAGTTGGCCTGCACGAAGGCGGCCAGCTCCTCGCCCGCGCGGTGCCAGGCCGATTGCAGCGCCAGCGTCTGCTCCAGGTCGTCCACCTGCCAGAGCAGGGCCACGTCCCAACTCAGCCCTTCGCCGAGCTGGTCGAGCAGGCGGGGCAGGCTGGCCGAGGTCGAGGTGGTCTGGGAGAGCAGGCGCGCCAGGCTGTACTGCACGTCGCGGCGAGCCTGGGTAAGCTTCTGGTCGGTGACGTCGCGGGCCATGGCGTAGATGCGCTTGTCCTCGTTGAAAGCGCGCCCGTTCCAGAGCAGCCAGCGATAAACTCCGTCGCGGCGCCGGAAACGCGACTCGAAGGACTGGCTCTCCTCGCCCGAGCACCAGCGCTGCAGCTCGTGCTCGGTGGTGGCCCGGTCGTCGGGATGGATCCAGTCGAGCAGCTTCTGCCCTTCCAGCTCGGACGCGGCATAGCCGAATTGCTCGAGCCAGGCCGAGCTGAGGCGCCGGAACCGGCCGTCGAAGTCGAGCCGGGCCAGGGGGTCGGCCGAGCTCTGGAACTGGTGGTCACGCTCGAGCCCGGCCCGGTCTCCCAGGTCGAGGGCCCGGCGCAGCAGCAAGTAGAGGGCCAGCACGACCAGGAACGACAGGAGGGCGTCCAGAGTGACCGCGATACGGGCCCGCAGGGCCAGTTCGGGGAGCGAGGCGTTGAGCGCGGCCACGCGGGTCTGCTCGCTGCTGCGCAACTCGTCCATCCGCGCTTTGAGCGCCAGCATGAGGTTGCGCCCCCGCTCCTCGCGGATATCGGCCACCGCGTCGGGAGTGCGCCCGGTCGTGGCCATCTCGACCAGCTTGCGGGTATGGTCGCGTGTCTCTTGAAAAGCTGTCTCCATGCGGGCCAGCCGCTCGGCCTCGCCCGGTCGCTCGGCATAGAGAGTGTGCACGTAGGTCAGGCGCTCGTCGATGGTGGATTCGGTCTCGCGAAACTCGTCGAGGTAAATGGCCTCACCCGTCAGAATGAGCGCGCGCTCGCTGGACTCGAGCTGCACGATGCGTCCCATCAGGTCTTCCAGGGCGCGCTGGATCTCGAGGCCGTCATGAGCCTGGATGGCCGTAAGGCGGTAGCTGCGCAGCAGCGAAAACGTGAAGATTCCGGCGGCGATCAGGAGCAGGAGGCTGAAAGCCAGGAGCAGCGTCGCGAGGCGCTTCATGGGCTGCAAGAGATCGACCATCCGTTCGCTTGACCAGCGGTAACTACAGGGTATATGATGGCTCTGATGTTCGTTAAACTTTCCGAACCAAGCACTCTCCCGGAGACAAAGAACCGATGAAAACTCTCACCGCCCGTCAATCCCAGATTCTCCATTTGGTTTCAGATTTTCTGCAAGAGGGACGCTTGCCCTCGGCAATCCGCCTCTCCGAAGAGCTGGGCCTGGCCGGAGAATCCAGCGTGACACCCATTCTGAAAGCGCTCGAGAAGAAGGGTTATCTGGAGATTCAGGGCGGCGTCAAGGGACGTCCCCGCCAGTTGAGCCTCACTCCTCGCGGAAAGCAAGCCGTCCAAAAGCCTGGACTCCCCATTCTGGGGTCGATTCCCGCCGGTCCCTTACGAGAGGCGCTCGAGCGGGCCGGCGAATTCGCCGAGTCGCTCAAAGACCTCTTGCCTTATTACGACGGCGACTTCTTGCTGATCGTCGAAGGCGAGTCCATGCTTGGAGATGGCATTCTTCCCGGAGACTGGGTTTTGATCCGGCCGGGGATAATCCCTGCTGCGGGCGAGATTGTGGCCGTCTGCGTGGGCAGCCACTACGAGGCGACGCTCAAGCGCATCTATCCCGAGCCGGAAAAGGGCAAAGTGCGATTGGTGCCTTCCAATCCGACCTATCGGGAACGTTCGTTTCCAGCCGAAGAAGTGAAGATCGTGGGGGTGTATCGCGGGCTCGTGCGCCGCGATGCCTGAGCGAACGAGACGGGAGACGGTAGACGAAAGACGACAGAAGGAGGGAGCCGGGGAAGGGCTTGCCTTCTCGGTCTGCTGGTGGAGCGAGTTTCCCGTCTGGGCCTGGCGGCGGGTGGAGCCGGCGCTGACGAGCCAGGAGGTGCTGATCGTGGCGGCCGGCGAGGTGGTCTGCATGACTCCGGCGCTGCACGCGGCGGGAGTGCGGCCGGGGTTCCGCCAGGAGCGCGCCCTGGCGCTGGCGCCCGGGGCGGTGGTGCGCTCGGCGGCCGGGGTGCCCCAGGCGCTCCTCTGGGAAGAGGTGCTGGGAGAGTGCAACCGGCTCACGCCCTGGTTGGAAGGCGAGCCGATGGGGCGGCTGACCGCGCGACTGAGCCGCACCGAGCTAAACCAGCTTTGTCGTTCGCTGCAATGCCGGGGCGGACAGGGCCAAGACCGCTCCACGGCCTACCTGGCCGCGCTGGGCGCGCGTCCGGGCGAGCCGATCTGCGTGCCGGCGGGGGCCGAGGAGGCTTTTCGTCGCTCGCTTCCCCTGGCCGTCCTGGGACGGGCCGGGGTCAGCCGCGATACGCTCCAGCGGCTGCTCTGGCTGGGCTTTGCCAACGTGGGCAGCCTGCTGGGGCTGTCCCGCTCGCAGCTGCGCGCCCGCCTGGTCGAGGGCGAGCTGCTCTATTGCCTGAGCCGCTGGGAAGATCGCAGTCCCGTGCGCCTCTACACGCCCCCGCCCGAGTTGGAGGCTCACTGGGCCGAGGAGCAAGAGCTGGGCGAGCCGCACCAGTTCGAGCCGGTGCTGGGCCACCTGCTCGAGGGGCTGTGCGCGCGCCTGGCGCCGCGTCTGGCGGCCTACGTCACGGTCGAGCTGGGCGCGGCGCGCTCGCGGCGCTACCTGCAAAAACCCAGCGGCCAGCGCGGGCCGCTCTGGAACGCAGCCTTGCGGGCCGGGCACGAGGCGGCGGCCGCCTGTCGCGAGGCGCCTACCGAGCTGGTGGTGCGCCTCGGGGGACTGCGCACGCCGCCCGAGCGCCAGGGGCTGTTGTTCGCGCCCGACCGGCGCACCTTGCGTCCGGCCGGCCTGCAAAAGGCGCTGACGCGACTCGAGGCGCGCCATCCGGGCCGCATGTTCCGGGTCCGCTGGCTCGACCCCGACGCCTATCTCCCCGAGGAGGCCTGGACGCTGGAGCGCCTTAGCCAGTGAGGCAGATCATGGAGCCCATCCAGGTGCGCACCCAGGACCGGCTCCCCAACGCCTTCCGCTGGCGTCGCCGGCTCTACCTGATCGAGCAGATCCTGGAGAGCTGGGTCTACCGGGGCAAGTGGTGGACCGACGCCGAGCTGAAGGGCGAGCGCCGGGTCTATTACCGGCTGCTCAGCCGGCGCGGCACCTACGAGGTGTTTCGCTCGAGCCGCCACGGGTGGGTCCTGAGCCGCGTGCAAGACTGAGAGCGCGGTCAGGCCTCGTCCAGCCAGGCCAGAAACGAGGTCCAGCGCGAGAAGCTCTGCAGGCCGCGCATCTTCTCGACCAGGGCGGCGGCCCCCACCTGGGCCTCCAATTGCAGGCAGCGACGCAAGCCGCGGCCGTAGATGGGGCAATCCAGCTTGACCATGTTGTCGGCGAACACGGCGTAGCCCAGATGGTGGGCGACCCGCCACTCGACCCAGCTGGCGAAGCCTTCCAGCACGTCCTGGCTCTGGCGGGGCGCGTTCTCCGCCTGCCAGGCGTGGGCGTGCTCGTGGGCCAGGATGACCGAGGTAAACCAGCCAGGATACCCTTTGTTGACCCACATCACGCGCTCGCGGGCCGCCCACAGGCCCACCGCGGACAGACTGAGGGTATAGGCGTCGGTGTGCAGCTTGGGAATGTCCGCCGACGAATCGGCCAGGCGCAACTGGTAGGGCTGGCGCACCGCCAGACCCAGCTCCTGGCGGCAGAACCAGTCGACCTCGGCCAGGAGATCGCGGGCCATCTTGAAGTCGTTGACGATGGTCGCCCGGCATTCGTCGCAAACGTTGTTGCGGCAGACCTTGACCTCCTGACAGAAGCGACAGGCTCCGCAGGCCCGCCAGTAGCACGAGAGGCAATACCAGGTGTCGTCATAGACCTTCCAACGGTCGGCAAACATGGTGCCGCACCCTCCGCAAGCGCGCGCCGGCCCGCCGCAATCGGAGCAGGCCTCGCCCTCGATGGCCTGGCCGCACTCCAGACAAAGCGGATAGCGGTCCCCGCAGCTCCGGCAGTAGACTTTCCGCTGGTAGGTCAGGCAATCGCCGTGGATCAGCTCGCCACAGCGGTCGCAGGCCGGGAAGTTGTCGGCGCAGTAGACGCAGATGACGCGCTCGCCCTCGCGGGTGGCCTGCTCGAAGGCCGGGCGCCGGCACCAGGTGCATTGCGGCGCCTCGCGCTCACAATAAAAGCAGTAGGCCAGCCCGTCCTCGAACCATTTCCCCCCGCCCTTCTCCAGCACGATGCCGCACTGGCAACAGGTGTGAAACTGCGACAGGCATCGGTCGCAGCCGTAATTCCGGTTCGTCGTGGGCCACAGGTCGACGTTCTCGACCCCACAGTAGGAGCAACTCACCTCGCAGAGCAATTTCGATCTCTCGGGGCGGACTCCTTACTCCTGGTAGGTTTTTCGAACCAGTTGCAGCGGCACGGCCTTCTGCTGCGCTTCGCTGGTCTCGCGGAACGAGGCCGATTGGGCCCGCCCCTCGGTGAGCCATTTGCGCAGGTTCTCCACCACCTCGCGCTGAGTGGTGCTCAGCGGCACCTGAGCCTGGATGGCGCGAGAGATGTCCTCGGTGGTGAACTCGCGGTCCTGGTTGAAGGCGTAGAACATCGCGTCCACCACCGCCTGCTCCAGCTCGGCCCCCACGTAGCCGGCCGACATCTGCGCCAGGCGCCCGATATCGTAGTCGTGCGGCAGGCGGGCCCGCCGGGTGAGGTGCACCGCCAGGATCTCGCGACGCTCCTCGAGCGTCGGCAGATCGAGGAAAAACATCTCGTCGAAACGTCCCCGGCGCAGCAGCTCGGGGGGCAGCGTCTGGATGTCGTTGGCCGTGGCCACCACGAAGCAGGGCGCCTTCTTCTCTTGCATCCAGGTGATCAACGTGCCCAGCACGCGGCGCGAGGTGCCCTGATCGAGAGCCCCCGAGCCCAGGCCGAGCGACTTGTCGATCTCGTCCATCCACAGGATGCAGGGCGCCACCGTCTCGGCCAGCCGCAGGGCGCGGCGCGCCTTCTCCTCGGACTCGCCCAGCAGACTGCCGAAAAGCGACCCCACGTCGAGGCGCACCACCGGCATGTTCCAGAGCCCGCCGATCATCTTGGCCGTCAGCGACTTGCCCGTGCCCGGGATGCCCACCAGAGCGATGCCCTTGGGCGTGGGCAGCCCGTAATCGCGCGCGTCTTTGGTGAAGGCCCGCTCGCGCAGGCGCAGCCACTCCTTGAGCACCCCCAGGCCGCCCACGTCGTTGGCCGTCTCGGTCACGGGGTAGAACTCCAGCGCCTCGCTCTCGCGCAGGATCAGGCGCTTCTCCTCGGTCACCAGCCCGATGTCGCGGTCGTCGAGACAGCCGTCGGTGACCAGCGCCTTGGCGAAGGCGCGCGAGGCCTGGCCCACGGTCAAACCCAGCGCCGCCTGCACCAGCTTCTCGCGACCCAGCGGCGTGAGGCGGACGTTGCCGCCGATCTGGCAGAACTGCGTCACGATGGCGTCCAGATCGGCCGAGAGGGGCAGGGCCAGGTCCATCGGGACCCAGACGTCGCGCAGCTCCTCGAGCACCTTGGTGTGAGGGGTGGTGATCATCAGGTGCCGGCGGCCCGTTTTGAGCTTGTAGGCCAGGTTCTTCAGCTTGCGGCGCACCTGGGGCACATTCAGGAAGTCGTGGAAATCCTTCAGGATGAAGACCGCGTCGCCTTTGTAGGTCTCGACCTTGTCCAGGGCGGTAAAGGGATCCTTGGCGGTGGCCAGCTCCTCGCGCGTGCCGGTCAGGCGCGTGAAGCCGTCCGCCACGTCCCAGGAGATACAATCGAGGTTGTTGCGGCGACAGACGCGCGTGACCATCTCCAGGGCGCGCTCCTCCTCGACGGTGGTCACCGCGATCAGGGTAAAACGCGCCCGCAGATACGTTTCCAGCTGTTGCTCGAAATCAATCATGCGTCAAAGGATCGATGCCGGTGAAGACCATCACGCCTTCGGGGCTGATGACGACCTCTCCCACCGGGACCTGCTCGAGATCGGCCGGACCGTAACGGTCGGTCAGGAAATGGATGGTCTTGTTGGCGCTGCCGAGCAGCCCGTAGGCCACGCGCTCCTCCTCGCGATAACGGCCCGCCAGCAGAATGTCCACGCAGGCCAGCAGCTCGGGGGCCTTGATCTCATCGAAGGCGAACCCGGTAAACAGCACGACGCTCAGGGATGTCTCGCTTTTCAGGCGTTGCAGCAGATCGAGCAGCGGCGCCCGCTGATGCAAAGGCTCTCCCCCGCTGACGGTGATCCCCTCGATGTCGTCCAGTTGCTCGAGGCGAGCGAAGAGCGCATCGACATCGTGCTCCTCGCCTCCCTCGAACGCGTGCGTCTCGGGGTTGAAGCATCCGGGGCATCCCAGCGAGCAGCCCTGCACCCACAGCACCGCCCGGAGGCCGGGGCCGTTGGCGCGGCTCCCGGTGAGCAGGTGGTGGAGCTTCAGCCGCCCCAAACGTGGGTGTCCTGCTGCACCTCGACCTGCTGGTGCGCCTCCGGCGTCATCTCCCGGGCGGACACGGTGCCCAGGGCCTTCTCGAGTTGCTCGGTCAGCTCCAGGCAGCCGCCCCCCTTGACGCCGTTGACCTCGATCTTCACTTCACCGCTCGGCAGAATGACGACGGTGACCTCTTGCATCTCCATACGTCAGGCGATCCTGCGCAGGGTCAGCCGAATGGCGCCGGTCTTCTCCACCTCTTCCTGAGCCAGGGTGAAGCCTTTCTCGGCCAGGGTCTCGCAGGTGGCATGATAGGCGTAGCGCTGCCCGAGCTTGCCGGCGATGGAGCGCACCTTATCGGCGGCGACGTAATCGGTGTCGGCCTGAGCGGTGTAGCTCTTGCCGTTCCAGTGGAAGCCTACATTGTCGACGCTAAAGGGCTGCCTCGCCTGAATCGTCAGGTCGTGCTCCAGGTCCTTGGCCGCCATCACGATGAAGCGCGGCTCGATCAACTGGGTTACCACCACGGTCATGTGCGACACGGCAATCCTCCTAGATGACGTACATCACGCGCTCATCGGCATGAAAATCCTGGTAGATCGCTTCGAGCTGCGCGCGGCTCTGGGCGAAAATCATAATGGTGACCGACGTGTAATTGCCGCCCGCCGAGGCGCGGCTCGACACCGCCTCCTCGGGAAACTCGGGGGCATGGCGTCGGACGATTGCGGCCACGTGGTCGACGAAATCGGGGGCCATCTTCCCCATCGCCTTCACGTGGAACTCGCAGGGGAAGGTCATGATCTCTTGGGCATCCATACCGGGTATTGTAGCACAGGGGAGGTGCCCCGCTCCAGCGGTCAGAAACGAAGCCCATGCGGGCGGCGGTCATCGTGCTGATCACGTTGTTGGGGTGCTTCGGCGTCACCCATCTGCTTGACTACCAGATTCAGAAACAGCGCGGCGAGCTCGAGGCTTTGAACGGCCGTCTGAAGGCCTGGGAGGCGACGCCCCCGGCCCGACGGCTGGCCGAGTTGGAAGAGACGCGCGGCCGCCAGCAGAAGGCGCTGGCCATGTTGAGCGAGACCCCTGCGTTCAACCTGGGTTTCTCCCTGGTGCTGGCCTCGGTGGACGGCCTGGGCGCCAACCTGCTCGAGTTCGATTACCAGTCCAACAGCATCGGGGTCCGGTCGCGCGACCCCGAGCAAGCTTTGCGTCGTCTCGGCAGCATCCCCGGCGTCTTCGGCCTTTCCAAGGCAGGAACCGACGCGATCGGGGGCCAGTTTCGCCCGTGATGAAGATCGCCGCCGTCGTGCTCTCGATTCTGATCGTGGCCGGTTTTTACTGGATCGAGTGGTCTGAGCAAATCCAGGAGCTCCACTACCTGACCTCCGAGGGCCGCAAGCTCGCTGACGTCAGGCTGGCGGAAATTCCCGACCGGGAAGCGTCCCTTCCCCGGGTCGAGTCGGAGGTGAAGGACTTGCTGGCCCGCCGTCGCGCCGCCGAGAGCAGGTTGAAGCTGCCTGGCGATCCTCCGGCCAGGGAAATGCAGGCCCGGCTCGAGCGGGAGTGGGCGCCGCTCCTGAAGCGGGCCGGGCTGACCGTCGAGCTGAAGGGCACGCCCGTGGACGCGAGCAAGCCGTGGCTCACCTACGAGCTGACGGCCGAGGGACCCAAGGACGAGGTCTTTCGCCTGTTCGACGGGCTGTTGCGCAGTCCGCGCCCCGTGGGAGTCGAGAGCCTCGAGCTGAAGTGCGATGCCTCGCGGGCTCAGGCCGTGGCCAGGCTGGAAATCTATCACCCCTGACCACTTTCAGGTTGTTTTCAGACCCCACCTCTAGGGTCTGAAGGATATTCTCCTGGGAAAGGGCTCCCCCCATGAACCTCAAGGCCATCGACTGGATCATCATGCTCGTGTACTTCGTGTTCGTGCTGGGGATCGGCTTCATCCTCAAGCGCTTTACGAAGACCAGCCAGGATTTCTTCGAGGCCGGCAAGTCCATTCCGGCCTGGGTCGCCGGCCTGGCCTTCATCTCGGCCAACCTGGGGGCCCAGGAGGTCATCGGAATGGCTGCGAGCGGCGCCAAGTACGGCATCGCCACCAGCCACTTCTACTGGGTGGGCGCCATCCCGGCGATGGTGTTCGTGGGCATTTTCATGATGCCGTTCTATTACGGCTCCCGCGCCCGCAGCGTGCCCGAGTACCTGCGCCTGCGCTTCGACGAAAAGACCCGCGCCCTGAACGCCATCTCCTTCGCCTGCATGACCATCTTCTCTTCGGGCGTCAGCATGTATGCGATGGCCAAGCTGATTCAGACCCTCAAGCTCTTCGACGCCCCCTTCGACGCCATGGGCATCGACAAGGGCCACATCTTCTTCTTCAGCATCGTGCTCAGCGCCATCATCGTGCTGGGATACATCTTCCTGGGTGGCCTCACCAGCGCCATCTACAACGAGGTGCTGCAATTCTTCCTGATCGTGGCAGGGTTCTTTCCCCTGGTCTGGCTCGGGCTGCAGAGCCTGGGCGGCTGGGAGGGTTTGAAAGAGACCCTGACCGCTCAGGGTAAGGCGCAGATGACCCACACCTGGGTCGGCATGTCCAGCCCCAGCACCAACCCGCTCGGGGTCGACGCCTTTGGAATGGTGATGGGACTTGGCTTCGTGCTCTCCTTCGGCTACTGGTGCACCGACTTTCTGGTCGTGCAGCGCGCCATGGCCGCCGACTCCATGACCGCCGCGCGCAAGACGCCGCTGATCGCGGCCTTCCCCAAGATGTTCTTCCCCTTCCTGGTCATTCTCCCCGGCCTGATCGCGATCGCGGTCACGCCCCTGGCACTTCCGAGCGACGGCCAGCAGCCGTCGGCCATCACGCAGTCGGGTGGAGTCGGGCTCATCCCCCCCAAAATCGACGCTGCCGGCCAGGTCGTGATGGATACCGAGGGCAAACCGGTCCTCGACTACGACCTGGTCATCCCGCGCCTGCTCCTTTACTACTTCCCGGCCGGCATGCTCGGCCTGGGCCTGACGGCCCTGCTGGCCTCGTTCATGTCCGGAATGGCGGGCAACGTCACCGCCTTCAACACCGTCTGGACCTATGACATCTACCAGGCCTACATCCGCAAGGAGGCCTCGGACGCTCACTACCTCTGGATGGGCCGCATGGCCACCATCTTTGGAATTGTGTTCAGCATGGTGGCGGCCTACGCCGCCACCCGTTTCAACAACATCATGGACCTGTTGCAGCTGGTCTTCGCCTTCGTCAACGCGCCCCTGTTCGCCACCTTCCTGCTGGGGATGTTCTGGAAGCGCACGACCGGCCACGGGGCCTTCTTCGGGCTGCTCTCGGGCACGCTGGCCGCCTGCCTCCACCACGGCCTGACCCTTCCCAAAGGAGCCGTCGTAGGCTTCAAGGGGGGCTTCTTCGGGGTGATCCACACCTACCCGAGCGAGATGGCCCAGGCCTTCTGGACCGCCATCTTCGCCTGGACCACGTGTTTCGTGGTCACCATCCTCGTCAGCCTCTTCACCAAACCTCACCCCGAGGAGGACCTCAAGGGGCTGGTCTACTCGCTCACCGAGCGCCCGCACGACGGCGGCCTGGCGTTCTACCAGAGGCCCCAGTTCCTGGCCGTCGTGGTGCTGATTCTGGTCGTCATCTTGAACCTGGTATTCTACTAAAGGAGGCTTGCAGCTATGGGTGGACTCGACATTCGCGTTCCCATCGGACTGATGTTCCTCGTGAAGGGCATCCTGCTGGCCGTCTACGGCCTGATCACCCCGGCCGAGACCTACAAGGTGTCGCTCGGCCTGAACATCAACCTGATCTGGGGAGGCGTCCTCATCGTCTTCTCGCTGGTGATGCTGTTCCTGGGGCGCAAGGGCTTCAAGCTGGCGCCGGAGGACTGAACACGGTCAGTTTCTCGATCTGCAGGCGCACGCGCCCCACGGTGCCCGGCGCCAGCGGTTGAAAGCGGCGCAGCACCGCGTGTTGCCCGTCCAGGTCGACGGTGATCCACATCTCGTGCCCGAAATCCTCGCAGGTCACGACGCGCGCGTCGAGATGCCCCTCGGCGTCCCACACGATGTGCTCGGGGCGCACCGCCAGGTGGACCTTACCCTCCAGCTCGGAGTCGGGCCGCTCCACGCGCGACTTCCCCAAAGCCATGCCGTCGGGCAACAGCTCGGCCTCCAGGATGTTGGCCGGAGGATGGCCGATGAACGTCGCCACGAACGGCGACGCGGGGCGGTGGTAGACCTCGCCCGGAGAGCCGACCTGGCGCAGGTGGCCGAACTCCAGGATGGCCATGCGGTCCGAGAGCGCCATCGCCTCGGTCTGGTCGTGGGTGACGTAGATGGAAGTCACCTTCAGCTCGGCCTGCAGCTGCTTGAGGAAGACGCGCGCCTCCAGGCGCAGCCGGGCGTCCAGGTTGCTCAGGGGCTCGTCGAAAAGGAACACGCGCGGCTTCTGGGCCAGAGCGCGCGCCAGCGCCACGCGCTGTTGCTGGCCGCCCGAAAGCTGGCCGGGTTTGCGCTGCAGAAGGTGCCCGATCGACAGCGAGGCGGCCACCTCCTCCACGCGCGCATTCTGCTCCGGCGCGGGCATCTTGCGGATCTTCAGCGGATACGCGATGTTCTGCGCCACGGTCATGTGCGGGTAGAGCGCGTAGTTCTGGAAGACCATCGCGCACCCGCGCTTCCAGGGCGGCATTCGGGTGACGTCCTCGCCGTCGAAAAGCAGCCTGCCTTCGGTGGGTTGCTCGAGCCCCGTCAGGATGCGCAGCAGCGTGCTCTTGCCCGAGCCGGACGGCCCCAGCAGCGTGAAGAACTCCCCCGCCTCGATGGCCAGGTGGGTGGGATGCAGCGCCACCACCTCGCCGAAGCGCTTGGTCACGCCCTGGAACTCGATCCGCGTCATCCCTTGATCCCCCCGGCCAGCTTGAATCCGAACACCTTCTGGATGATGAGATAGAGCGCCAGCACCGGCAGCGTGTAGAGCAGCGAGTAGGCCGCGATCACGTTCACGAACGGCAATCCGACCTCGTTGAAGAAGCCGTAGATCGCCACCGAGGCGGGGTACATACCCTGCGAGCGCAGCAGGATGTAGGGCGTGAGAAAGTTGCCCCAGGCGTTGACGAACGTCAGCAGCGCCACCACGGCGGCGCCGCCGCCCAGCATCGGCGCGGCCACGTAGCGGAACGTGAGCCAGGGGGTGGCACCATCCACCAGCGAGGCCTCCTCGTACGAGCGCGGCAGCGCGTCCACGAAGTCTTTCAGGATGAAGAGCCCGCTGGGCAGCAGTCCTCCGGAGAGGGCCAGGATCACGCCCAGGTAGGTGTCCAGCAGATGCAGGTCGAGCAAGAGCGTGAAGAGCGGCACGATGGCGGCCACGCCCGTGACCACGCTGGAGAAAAGCACCAGCAGGTAGAGCGTCAGGTCGCGGCCCCGGAAGCTGCGCCGGCTGAGAGCGTAGCCCGCCAGGCAGGCGAGCACGGTGACCAGCACCATGCTCGCGCTGCTCATCAGCAGCGAGTTGCCGAAGGCTTTCAGGGCGCCCTCGGTGCCCAGCACCTGAGCGAAGTTGTGCAGCGTCGGGTTGGGGACGTGCAGATGGTAGGTGGCGGTCTTCGAGAACGGGGCGATCAGCAGCCAGACCAGCGGCAGCGCGAAGAAGAGACCCGCCAGGGCCACGATCACCCGCTGGATCATGACGGCCGCTCCTGTCGTCGCTGGATCATGACGGCCGACCGCTTCTGTTGTCGCCGGATTTGAGCAATCGCTGATACGCCAGCGCCATGGCGAAGTTGATCAGCAGCAGCCACACGGACAGAGCCGCGCCGTACCCCAGCTCGAAGTCGCGGAAGGCCACCCGATAGGTGTAGATCGGCAGCACCTCGGTCTGGAAGGCCGGGCCGCCCGCAGTCAGCAGATAGGGGCCGAAGTCGTTGAACGTCCACATCGTGACCAGCAGCAGCACGGTGACGAGTTGGGGCCGCACCATCGGCCAGGTGATGTCCCAGAACTGGCGCCAGCGCGAGGCCCCGCTGACGCTGGCGGCCTCGTAATACGACTCGGGGATGGTGCGCAGGGCCGAGTCGAACAGCAGCATGCTGAACGCGGTGCCGCGCCAGGTGTTGAAGAGCACCAGCGACAGCCAGGGATGCCGGGTCAGCCAGGCGATGTGCGTGCCCAGGAGCTGGTTGAGCGTGCCCTCGTCGCCGTTCAGCAGCACGTTCCACAGAATGGCCACCACCACTCCGGGAGTGATCCAGGCCAGCACCGCCAGGCTACGCACCGTGTTGGGCAGCCACCCCTCCATCCGGCTCATCAGCACGGCCAGGGTCAGCCCCAGTCCGCACTGGCCCACCAGCGCCGAGCCCAGGACGTCGACCAGGCTGACGATCAGGGCGTTCCAGAAATACGGGTCCTCGAGGGCCAGCCGGTAGTTGTGCAGGCCGCTGAAGCTCAGGTGCCGGGCCTCGGGGCCGAGCAGCGTGAAGTTGGTAAACGACTGTCCGAGCGACCACAGCGCCGGCACCACCAGGAAGATCGCCAGCACGATCCCCCCCGGCAGCAGAAACCAGAAGGCCAGACGCGCGCTCAAGATCTCAGCGACGACAGGAGCGGCGGACCTGTCTTCAGCGGTCGGCTCTTCGGGCATGGGCCGGCCGCTTCTACAGGCTGCCCTGGTCCTCCCACCGGAGCCACTTCCAGGGGCGGGGCCGGGTGGGGTCGACGCTCAGCTCCGCCGCGATGGTGTGCAGCGTCAGGGGCTTGTCCCGGGGGCCCACGGCGCCGTTGGAGGTAATGCGGTAGGCGTTCCAGGGAGGGACCGTGTAAGCGAGATCGATGGTCACGATGTAGCTGGCGGGACTGCCGTCGGGCAGCGTGACGTCCTCGGAGTAGCTGAACACGCTCTGGCCCAGCGTGGGAGCGGGCGGGAAGGCGGCGTCGCGCTCGAGCTTCAAGCGCGCATCCTCCAGGCCGAAGATAGCCATCTGGCGCGCCTGCGAGGCCTCGGCGGCGCGATTGGCCGAGCGCCAGCGGGCGGCCTGCGAGCCCAGCAGCCCCATCCCGAGCATCAGCAGCAGGATGATGGCCAGCAGGGCCATGATCAGCAAAACGCCACGGCGACGGACGGCAGAAGGGTTCATGCTCATGGGGCGAGTCCCGGGAGGAAGACGACGGTGGAGAGGCGCGTGATCCGGGTGGCTTCCTGCACGCTGAGCGCGGCGTCCAGGCGGGGGCCGGTGAGGGAGCAGGTGAAGCCGGTGACGCCCTCCACGATGAGCTGGCTCTGCCCGCCCACCAGCCGCATCAGGTTGCCCGCGCCATCGGTCTGGTAGGTGACCGCGATCTCGTCGCCCAGCGGATAGGTCGTGGGCGGCGTGGTGAGGTCGAAGCGGCCCGCGACCGACTTGTCGATCTTGCGGAACGTGAGCTGCGGGCCCACCACGTCGACGGCCGTGGCCTCGCGCAGCTCGGCCGTCATGCGATCGAGGGCCACCTGGGCGGCCAGCGTCGTGCGCTCCTTCTGGCTCTGGAACGTCAGCACCCGGTAGCCCCGCGTGATCAGCACGGCCACGACTCCGAAGACCATGGCCATCAAGAACAGCGTGATGAGCGTCTCAGCCAGCGTATAGCCCGGGGACCGCTCCTGTCGTCGCTGACCCGTGGGCCGCTCCTGTCGTCGCTGGTTTTTCATGGCAAGTCCAAGAACCCCGTGCGCCCGTCGATCTGCACCGGGCCGCAGCGACCGTGCGCCACCACCTGGCACTGCCCGGAGCCGTAGCCCACCACGCCATCGAGCACCACCCGGTGCTGAAACGTCATCTGGGTGCCGTCCCGGCGCTGCGGATCGATGAAGCTGCCAATTCCGCCCCTGTCGATGTACCAGCTGAACATCATATCCGGA
Organism: Vulcanimicrobiota bacterium; assembly: GCA_039809865.1. Classification (GTDB taxonomy): domain Bacteria; phylum Vulcanimicrobiota; class Xenobia; order Xenobiales; family QWHO01; genus QWHO01. The sequence continues at coordinate 77,306 of JBDHVW010000017.1, read as the reverse complement.
ATGGGACGGTTGGCGGTATCCTCTCCCCGCGCCGTCAGGCTCACGGTGCCGTCGCGAGCCACGGACTGCCCCGCCGTGGGCGTCACGACCACGCGCGCCAGCACGGGCGGCGGGGCGGCCACCAGCGAGGTAAGCCGGTGGGTGCGGGCGCCCCAGGTCACCGTGATCGTGACCACCCGCGCCGAGCCCGTCATCTGGCGCTCCTCGCCCGGGTAGAGCGCCTCGAACTGCGAGCAGGGCGACGAGAGCGTGTAGGGCGAGGTGGTCACCGCCAGTGTGTAGCCCGGATAGTCGGCGTCGGTCGCGGCGTTGGGCACGCCCGACCAGTCGCTGAAGGCAGTCGCCGCGTGCGTTTGCCAGGACCAGCAGCGGATCTCCTCCATCCGCTTCTCGGCCAGGAGGACGGCCATCTGCAGGGAGTCGATCTGCGATGTGTATTGCAGCGCCGCGTGAAACAGGCGCGTCATCAGCAAGAAGCCGGCGATCAGCACGAAGCTCGCCACCACCGTCTCGACCAGCGAGAGCCCGCGCCGGCTCATCGCGTCCAGGACGGATACGTGTTGATACCGCCCGCCGAGGTGAGCTGGATGAAGTTGCCAGGACCATCCGAGCGCCAGATCTCGAGATTGTTCACGCCCACCGGATGCCGCGCCAGCACCAGGCTGGGCGAGGTCGGATCGCGGTAAGGCTGATGGTCGGAGATGCCCGGACTGAACGAATAGACCGCGTCCCCTCCGCCGGCGTTGTTACACGTCCAGACGTACGGGTCGCCGTCGTGGTTGGTGTAGTAGACCGTGTTCCCGTCCTGGGACCAGAACGCGGCCTGGGCGGCGGCGGTAGCCGTGGTGAACAGCGCGGGCCCGCCTGCCAGAGCCGGGCCGGTCGGGGCGGGATCGATATCCGCCTTCCAGATGCGGTCCCCCTTGGTATAGAGCAGGTGCGTGCCGCTGGGGTCCCAGCTCATCCGGTCGATATCGGTGGGGTCGACCCCGCAGCGTCGCGGAGCGCCCACCACGGTGTCCACCAGCAGCTCGCGCCCCCCGGCCGTGGTTTCCATCACGATGACCTGCGGACCGCGGCGAAACGCGACCATGTTGCCCGTGGGCGTAAGCGCCGGCATGTTTTCCAGAGCCACCGTGTTGGTCAGCTGCTCCGCGATGTTGAGGGGCTTGCGCAGAAGGTAAAGGTCACCCGCGGACATGAACACGACGCGCGTTCCATCGGTATTGGCGGCGGGCTGGGCCGACTGGGGCATGTTGTGCTCCAGCGGCTTCTGCTGCGAGCCGTCGCGCCTCATGGTGAAGGTCTCGAAGATTCCCCGCCGCGAGGTCTCGAACAGGATGTTCCCGGGCGGCAACGTCTGGATCTTGCGGATCTCGGCCGTGATCGGCGGGGCCCCCTCCTGGGCCACCTGGCACACCAGCTCGAAGCGCTCGGCGCCCGTGACCTCGGGCGGCGGACGCCATTGCCAGACGGCTCGCCAGGCGCCTTTGTTGCCGTCGCGCCGAACGTAGTTGGGGTCCCAGCTCATGCGCCCCTGACTGCCCGGGAAGCTGAAGGTGCCCGGCCCGGTACCCGAGAGCGGGCGGACGTTCCAGATGCAGTAGAGCTGATCGCCGTCCGGATCGTGCGCGATGGACTCGAGCGTGACGAAGTCGTCCGGGCCGATGACCGTGTCGGTATCGGGCGGGAGCGTGGCGGCATTGGGCTGGGGCGAGAAATTGATAGCCTCGACCACGGGGTCGTTGGCCGTGGGCGCGGGCCGGGCCGGAGGCGGTGCGGGGGCGCTCAGCGCCAGCGCTCCACTGCGCTCGGGCACGGTGCTGTTGGCCACCCCTTTGACCAGCGTCACGCCGCCCCCGGGGCTGATCGTCAACGTGTAGGCTTCGCCCACCTCGCTGACCGAGAAGTAGCTCGGGCCGGGCGAGACCGTCGCTGCGCCGGGAGGAGCACCCGCGCCGGCCGAGGTCAGCCCGGCCGCCACCAGCACGTGATAGGCGCCGTCGTAGCTGGGCAAATCGTTGGTGACCAGGCTCCCGTCGGGCTGATACACGAAGCAGTAGTCCTTCTTCGAGCCGGCGGGCAGCCAGGCGTCCAGATCCACGGCGGGCGTGCTGCCGGGCACGGGGAGCCGCCGGCCCAGGGTGCCCGAGCTGACCGGCCACACGCCGATGAAAGCCGCGGCGCGGGGATACTCGCCCTGATAGTCGCGCGAATCGGTGATCTTGGGCAGCGTCTCGCCCTGCAGCACGTAGTAAGCCGCCGTGTGGCCCTGCGTTCCGGTGTTGCTGGGAAAGCAGAGCGCCACGGGATACTGGCGGGTGACCGCCTGCTGGCGCGCCAGCCGAAACTGCTCCGACAGCACCGCCGCCAGCCCCCGCGCTGTGGCCCGCCCCACCGACTGGCGCGTGGAGATGAGCAGGCTCATCGTGGTAACGGCCAGCAGGGCCATGACCAGCATCAGCTCCAGCAGTGAGAAAGCCTTCCTCCGCATGGCTTGGGAGCCTACTTCCCAGCCAGGGATCTATGCAAGATCCGCTCGCGATCCATCAGCGGAAAGTGAAGGAGTAGCGTTCCAGCTTGATGCGGTTCTTGGACAGGTCCTTCACCACGTCGTCGAGATACTTCGGATCGTAGGTCAGGTTGACGGTCCTGGTCCCCCCGACGCGGATGGTGCCCTGGCGGGCCACCACCGAGCCGGTGATCTTGAGATCGCGGTCGACCGCCTGCTGGTTCTCGTTGACGAGCTGGTTGACGATGAAGTCGTGCTCGGCGTAGACGAGGCCGTGGAAGTTCGTGTCCGTCAGCCGGCCGGCCGCGGCATCGCTGGTCGAGGTGCGGTCGGGCTGCTTGAGGATGACGTCGTGGTCGGACAAGAGCGCGATACCGCCGGCATCGACTCCTTCGCCCTCGGCCTGCAAGGTGCCGTTCAGGGACAGGTCGCCGTGCGAGAGCACCGCTCCGCGCCCGGAAACGGCCCGCAAATCCATCTTGCCGCTGGCTTTGATGGACGAGCCGCGCTCGGCGTTGCCCAGATAGACGGTGGCGTCTTTGAAGTCGTTGGTCGAGGCGACGTTGTCACGCCAGGTGGGATAGTCGATCCCGTCAGGTCCCTCCGACACGGTGCCGCGCTGCTCCTCGCGCTCGTAGAGCACCCCGAAGTCCCCGTCGATGTTCACGTTGTAGCCCGCGGCCACGGCGATGTTCGAGTCCCAGAGATTGGCGTAGACCCCGTCGGCCAGCATCGCGTTGCCGTCGCTGCCGACCACCGCCTGGGCGGGAGTGGACTCGGCCAGGCTCTCGCCGCTCAGCTGGGTGACCTTGGCGCCCCCATAACCCGGCAGCCAGAGGTCGGTATCCTGGGGGATGGAGATGTCCGACTTGCTCCACCAGACCTTCTCGACCGCCTGGGTGGTCGTATTGCGCCTCACGATGGCGGGCACGGTGATGCGGAGGTTCTTGTAGTCGGTCTGGTTGTTGCCGTCAGCGTCCTCATAATCGATCTGGAGCGGAATGTTGACTTTGGTGGTGGTGAAGACGTAGTTGCCGGGAGGCATGGAGGTGGTCGCTCCGTCGGGCAGTTTGATGTCTCCGAAGTCCAGGTTCAAGATTTCGGCTTTCCGCGGGGTCTTGGGCGAGAGAAAGCCCTTGGAGTCCCGGTTGGCATCGGCCAGGGCATCGGTGTTGGCGCCCAGGTCGGTGGCTCCGCTGCGGATGGTCCGGCGTGCCAGGGCGTATCCGAAGGGCGGATTCTTGACGCTTGCGGTGTCGCCCGTGTGCTGGAAGCGCACGTTCGAGGAAACGCGAGGCAGATTGATGGTGCCGTTGGACTTGATGAAGTTGCGCATCTTGTCATTGCTGTCGATGACCACGCTGCCCTGGTCGATCACCAGGTCGCCGTTGCTCAGAGCGGACGAGTCGAAGGCCGGAGCGCAGTGCAGCACCGCTTCGGCCCGTTTGCCGGCGCGGCCGGACCGGCCCACCACGCGCAAGAAGAGCGCATCCGCGGCGACGTCGGGAAAATCGCCAGGCCGCCGGTCGGGGTCGACGCTGCCTCCGCTGCGTGAGGAGACGGGAAGATTGTTCAGGACGGTAATGCTGAAGCTCATGCGGGTGCCGGTAATCTCGTACTCCAGGGTCGAGACGCTCCGGCGCGTACAGGTCAGGGTGGAGTCGAGCGGCCCATAGTTGGTGACCTCGTCCTCGGGCCTGAAGGCCTCCTTGCCGAACGACTTGTCGTGCTCGATGCGGTAAAGCGCGTAGTTATAACCGCTCAAGCAGGCCTGCTGGGCCTCGGCCTGCTCCATGGAGCTGGCCAGCAAGCTGAAATTGCTGTGATTGAGGGTCATGAAGGCGCCCAGCATCGTGGTGATGATGCCCAGGATAGTCAGCACCAGAAAGAGCGCGATTCCCCTTGGCTTACCCATACTCGTCACCTCGGTCTAGATTTGCGGCCAGGTATTGGCCGGTTTGATCTCTTGCAAGATTTCCATGGAGTGCATCTCGCGTTCGGTTCCGGTGGCCGTGTTTTGAGGCGGGTTGCGCAGGGCCAGCCTCAAGGACACGGATTGGGCCACCAGGTTGTTGGTCAGCTCGAACTTCCAGAGCCTGTCGGTCAGGACTTGCGAGGTGATGTCGATGGTGTTGGCCGCCGGCCCTTCGGTCAGGTAGTAGCCAGGCGAGTTGAGAAACTTGTCGAACTCGTAGGGCCCCACGTTGGAGCCGGGGATGCACACTTCGCGGATCAGGCGACCGGTCTGGTTCTGACCTTTCTCCTCGAGCGTGGCGTAGTAGACCACATAGCGATTCCACTTGGGACGAAGGTAAGTGTCGAAGTTGCCGGGGTCGTTCCAGTTGTCGAGGCTCACCACGCAGATCCCATCGCGCTGATTGCCGGACGCGCTGTCGCGATCCACCAGGCTGACCGATTTGTGATGGGTACTCGTTAAATCGCGCTGGATGGCCGCCATGATGCGCCGGATGTCGTTCTGGGAGCCCTGCTCGTAGACCACTTGATGAAAGCCCTGGGCGCCGAACACCAGCACCCCCAGCGCGACCAGCGTCAACAGGCTGAAGATGCCCAGACAGACCATGAGCTCGACCAGGGTAAAACCTCGCCGCGCCCTCAATCTTTCATCCTCTGGTAGTAATAGATGGTTTCCAACTCGACCTTCTGCTCGCCGGTCCCCTGACGGAACGTGGGGCGGGGGTCGGCCGGGTTGGTCGCCCACCAGTAGACCTCGACCCGCAGCTTGAAGAGATCGCCCATTTTGCGACCTCCGTCGGGCATGGCGTTGCGATCGTCCAGAGGCGTCACGGTCAGCCGGTTCCAGAACGTCGTCTGCAGCTTGTCGTCGGGGGTGTAGACGCCTTCGGCCAGGATCTCGTCTTGATTGGTGATGCCCCAGCCAGGGCCGGTGGGGTCGCTCGGGTCGGGCGGACCCACCTGCGTGGCCTGCTCCAACCGACGCTGAGCGAAGATGAGACCCACCGTCTGGTTGCCGGTCTTGGTGGTGGAGGCGAGCATCCGCGTGAAGATCATCGCCGTGACGGTTACTACGACGCCCAGGAGCACGATCGCGATGACCAGCTCCGCCATCGTGACACCCCACCTATGCCGACGAACATGGTGCACCCCATGAAGTTTAGCATTGAAAACCGTGCGATTCCATCGTCCACTGGTATCCGGATACTTCCGTGAGCAGTTAAACCTGCGTCCCCTGGCTGGGTACGCCCGGCCCTACGGGGCTCCCTCCCCCATCGGCTACATTGAGAGCACGGAAGTAACAACGACCGAGGCAGTCAGCCAGAACGGGGACCCGGGCCCGCTAAGCCCGAGAAAGCGTTCAACCAGCCGGCCGCCTTCAGATAAACCCCGCGAAGTAACTCAATAATTCAATCTTAGGATAGGAGAACTGAACCAATGAAGAACCTCGTCACCGGGCTCATGTTGGCCGCCACCCTCCTGCTGGGAGGCTTGCCCGCCCAGGCGCAGGAGCCCACCGACGCCGACTCGACCACGACCACGACCGTGCAGAGCGAGCCGGCCACCCCGGACGTCAACGTCGACGTGAAGACCACCACCACGGCCCAGCCGGCCCAGCCCACTTTCGATGTGAACGTGAGCAACCCGGTCCCGGTCACCTCGACCAACACCGTCGAGCGCACCACGGAGCGCACCCAGGTTTTGACGCCGGTTTCGACCCCCGACTCGACCGACTCGTCCACCGTGCTGATGCTGGTGGGTGGCGGACTGGCCATCCTCATCATCCTCGCCCTGGTAGCGATGGCGGTCAACCGCAACGACACGTCCCGCACCATCGTCTCGGACCGACGCGAGGTCGTCCGCTAGACCAAGAATTGGCCCACGGTGTGCGGCCGGCTGGTCAACGGAGCCGTCAGCCAGACCCGCCAGCACCCGTGACAAGCTCCCAACGGTACAACTGAACACGCAAGCACGGCTCCCAGCGGCGTCGGTCTCACCACCGGCGCCGCCCCTTTTTTTGAGATGGGAGATGGGAGATGTTGGAGATGGGAGATGGGAGATGGGAGTAGGGAGTAGGGAGTAACCGTCATCGAGACTCCGTCTCCGCGTCTACCGTCTACCGTCTACCGTCTACCGTCTCCAAGCTACTGCAGGCGGTCGATCTGGCGGGCGTACTCTTTCAGGGAGGTCTGCGGGTCCTGGCCCCCGATGACGCGCTCGACGGCTTGTTGGAGGCGTTCGCTGACGCGGGGGTAAAGGGGGAGGCCGGGGCGGAAGACCGTGACGGGCAGCGCCAGGCGCAGTTGCTCGCTCAAGACCCGATCGCGCTGGATGGCCGGGAGCTCGAGCAGATCGCGGCGGGGAGGCACGAAGGGGGCCATCTCCATCCGGATCTCCTGAGAAGGGCGCGCCGCCAGGCGCTTGAGGACCTCCCAGGACTCGCGCGGATGCGCGCTGTTCTTGTTGAGAATGTAGCCGTTGCCGCCCGACACCGAGACGGGGCCGGGCATCGGGGCCCAGCCCACGACCTGATCGCGGTTGGCGATGCCCCAGGTTTCGCCCGGGCGTAAGACGCCCAGCCACATGTAGGTCCCCTCGGGATAGATCCCGATCTTCCCGTCGCGAAAGCGCTCGAACGACCGCTCGCGACCCTTCGGGTCGAGTTGCAGGGCCACGTCGCCAAGCTTGCGCTGCACGTAAACCTGGCGATAGAACTCGAGGGTCCGGGCCAGCGGCTCGCCCCCCGTGGTCCAGCGCCCGTCGGCATAGAGGCTCCCGCCGCAGGTCAGCAGTGGCAGGTAGATTCCCTGCATCGTGGTGGCCTCGCCGAACGCCGTGCCCGCGTTCCACTGGATCGGCGTCACCCCGGGCAATTTCTTCAGCGCCTCGCCGGCCGCATAGATGTCCTCGAGGGAGCGCGGCTGCCAGTCGGCCGGCAAACCGGCCTGGACGAACAGGTCCTTGCGGTAGTAAATCCCCCGCACGTCCGTCAGGAACGGCACCAGGTAGGTGTGGCCTTCGTAGGCGCCCATCTTCTGCATGGACGGAAGATACTCCGACCACTCGCTCCAGCCGGCCAACTGCTCGTCCAGCGGCTCGAGGAGGCCAGCGCTGGCCATGGAGGCGGTCCAGAAGCTGTCGAAGCTCAGCACGTCGGAGCCGGAGCCGCCGTAGAGGTCGAGCACCAGCCGCGCCTTATAGCTCTCGTCGCTGCCCCCGTCCGGCCGGATGACCACGTCGACGTCGGGCAGCTCGGCCTCGAGGCGCGGCTCCATCGCCCGCAACCAGGCCACGTCGCGCGCGTTCTTGCCGCCGTCGACCCCGTTGATGGCGACCTCGACCCGGATTTTAGGGGCAGGGGGAGCCTGGGCGCACCCCACCAGGAGCGACAGTCCCAGGACGGCCCCGCCCAGGTAACTAGACGCGGTTCTCCGCATAGGGCAAATAGGCCGCCACGAAGTCCTGCAGCGTCACCGTCTCGGCCGACGAGGCCTCCCGCCCGCGCACCGCCGCGGCCCACGCGGCCAGGCGAGGCCAGCGCCCGAGCGCCAGCCCGCGGTAGTGCTCGAGTACCCCAAAGCGCTCGAACCACGGATAGATCAGGATATCGGCCAGCGAATACTGGCTGCCCATCCAGAAGGGGCCGAAAGCTCGCCCCTCCATGCGGTCGAGCTCGGCCAGCAGGGGCGCGGGGTCGTTGCCTTTGAGCGTGCGATACCACTCGGGAATGTAGCGGATATCCGACTCGATGGCCAGCCGGGTGCGCGCCCGCTCGAGGGGCGAGCCGGGTAGCAGGGGCGCGCCCTCGTAGGCCTCGTCCACGAACTCGGCAATGATGGCCGACTCCCAAACCAGCTGACCGTCCTCGCGCTCGAGCAAGGGCACCTTGCCGTTGGGCGACAGAGCCTTGTACCAGTCCGGCATGGCCCGAAGGTCGATCTCGACCTCCTCGTAGGCCACGCCCTTCTCGCGCAGAGCCAGGCGCGCCCGATGGGCGAAGGGACAGATGACCGAGCTGTAGAGTTTGGGCATGAAGCCTACTTCACGATGTCTTTCCTGGTCGAGGCGACGAGCTGCAAGAGCTCCTCCTGCTCGGCTCTGGGCACTTTGAAAGCATCCAGGGAAGCCTTCAAATCGTTGACGGTCGCGTTCCACTCGGCCTCGGTAATGTCCAGGTGCTGGTGCGAGGCGGCCATGGTGCGGCCCGTGTAGTGCTCCGGGCCGCCGGTGAGCTGGCAGATCAGCGCCGTGATGTGGAACTTCAGACCGGGCACTTTGTTGAAGGGCTTGGGCTGTAAAGCGGCCACGACCTTTTCGTTCTTCACCACCACGTCGTCGCTCAACAGCCGGTCCACGAAGTCATCGGTGAGCGCGGCGATGGCGTACGTGCCCCCAGACGCTCGAACAACGATTTCTTGCCTTCAGCCGCCACGGGGCGCAACACCAAGAGGCTCAGGCACAGGATCAGCAGCGTTCTTCCCAGCTTCATCGTCCAACCTCCCCAGAAAATGTCGAGCGGCCTTCGCTCAATTCCCCTCGCTTACCTCGGTGCCGGGGTAGTAGTGGCTCAGAATGGCCCGATAACTGGCGCCGGACCGCGCACGCCCGGCGGCGCCCTCCTGACACATCCCCACCCCGTGGCCCCAGCCTCCGCCCAGCAGCTCGTATCCGTCGCCCTTTCGTCGCACCACGAACAGGGTGCTGTTCAGCCCGGCCGAGCCGATCTTGCCACCCGAGGTGATCCACCGAATCGCGTCCCCGCGCACCACGAAGCTGCCGTTGACGGTCAGCTCGGCGGCGCGCCCGAGCGGGTCGCGCAGAGTGACCTCGAGCGAGCGAAGCGGCCCCTGGTAGCCAGGCACGGAGACCGCCAGCTTCTTGTCGAGCTCCGCCGCGGTATAGACCTCCTGCCAGCGAAAGCGCCCGGCCTGGGCGCAGGCGCAGTCGTCGGGCGGGTGCTCGAGAAAGGCTGTCACGGCCTCCTCGCTGCTCAGGTCGCCGACGGGCGACTGCAGGGTGTCGGCGCTCGCCACCAGATACGGCTCGCCGCGCCCGTTCCAGACCGCCTCGGCGGACTGACCCACGCCCCCGCAGCAGGCGAAAAACGTGGCGTCGATGGGGGCGCCCGCGTAGGTGAGCAGGACTCCCTCGGTCCCCAGCACCGCCGCCGTCGTGCTGTCCGCCTCGGAGGCCAGGCCGCCGTAGACCTGGCAGTGGACTTCGTCACACAGGTCGGCCCCGCTGTGCTTCTCGCCCTGGTGCGCGAGGGCAAAGCTGCGCGCCACCACGGCCATCGCCTTCAGGGCCTCGGGCGGATAGGTGGGCGGCACCTCGTTGGGCACCACGCCGGCCACGTATTCCTCCAGCGACAGCACGTCGATCACCCGCAGGCCGTTCTCGCCGGGAGTGATTTCGAGAGCTCCGCGGTAGGCGGCCCAGCGATAGGCCCCGTTGGCGCGCGTGATGCGCAGCATGGTGACCGGCTTCTCGCGCAGGCTCACCGGCCCGGTGCTGCGCTGGAGCAACTTGCCCCTGGAGTCGTAAACGCCCAGGGCCGGGGGCTTGCCCACGGTCAAAATCGAGCGCACCTGGCGGTGGCCCACGCTCAGGATAGGGATCTTCTCCTCGACCAGGATGCGCAGGCTGCGACCCTCGGGCAGCATCTCGCGGTAGGGCAGCGGCGGGGGCAGTTCCTGGTAGGGCTGGCTCTGGGCCACGTAGCCCGGGAGCACGCGCGGCAAGAGCGCCTGGAGCAGTTTGCGCACCTCGGGCGCGGCCAGGTCCTCGGGCGTCAGGATGTCCTCCGCGATATAGAGCCCGCATTTCGTCTCCAGCACGGCCGGCTCCCCGCCCTCGAACTTGCGCAACACTTTCGTGCCGGGGCGCGGTTTGAGGAACAAGGCGTTGCGCTTGCCCAGCAGAATCGTGTCCAACCGGTCGGGCTGACCCCAGCGCGAGAAGTCGCCCCCCAGCTCGGGCGCCAGGGCGAGGTTATTCGGGTTCCAGGGCGCGTTATCGGCCTGGCGATAGGAGGTCTGGCCGGTGGCCAGCAGCTTGCCGCCCTGGGCGCAGAAGTCGCGCACGGCCGCCACCTCGTCCGAGCTCATGCAACGCACGTTGGACAAGATCAGCAATCCGGGCTCGAGCCCCGACAGCGAGCTGACGACCTTCGGCGCGACTCCCAGGCCCGTCAGGGCACGGCGCGCGCATTCGAGCTCGTAGTCGGCCCGCCAGCCGAGCTGGGCCAGCGTGGCTTCGCTGCGATAGAGGTAGACGGCGGGACCGGCGGGCCTGGTGGCGCAGCAGAGCAGCAGGAGCAGCGCCAGGATTCCCAGGCGCCTCAATCCTGCGAGCGTACCTTCTCCACGGCCTGCTTCACGTCGGGATGCCGGGCCAGCACCTCCTCGGCGCGGTCGCGCGCCACCTGGCCCGCGGCCATCACGATGGCCACCCGCACCTTCCCCTCGGCTTCCTCCAGGCAGCGAGCCGCCAGCTCCTCGCTGACCCCGGCGGCCTCAGCCACGATGCCCACCTGCCGCATCACCAGCTTGGCGCTGTTGGGACGCAAGTCCACCATCAGGTTGCCCAGCACGCGTCCCACCCGGATCATCGCCCCGGTCGAGATCATGTTCAGGGCCATCTTGGTGGCTGTGCCCGCCTTGAGGCGGGTGGAGCCGGTGAGGACCTCGGCGCCCACCTCCAACACGATGGGAAAGTCGACCTCGTGACTCAAAGCCGAGCCGGCATTGCAGCAGATCGATCCGGTGGGAACCCCGATACTGCGGGCGTAGCGCACGGCTCCCAGAGCGTAGGGAGTGCGGCCCGAGGCCGAGATTCCCACCACGCAGTCGCTCGGGTCCAGGCTCAGCCCGCGCAGCTCGGACGCGGCCGCTTCGGGGTCGTCCTCAGCGTGCTCCACCGCGCGCCAGGTCGCCTCCATGCCGCCCGCCAGCACGCCCTGCACCATCTCCGGGTCGGTCCCGAAGGTGGGGGGACATTCGGAGGCGTCCAGCACGCCCAACCTTCCGCTCGTCCCGGCGCCAACGTAGAAGAGGCGCCCGCCCTTCTTGAGCTGCTCGGCCACTTTGTCGGCCAGGGCCGCGATGGCGGGAAGGGCCTCCCCCACCACCTGCACCACCCGCGCGTCCTCGCCGTTCATGAGGCGCACGACCTCGAGCGTGGACATCTGATCCAGATTCTGCGACTCGGGGTGACGCGACTCGGTAACGTGCTTCACTTCTTCACCTGCAGCGCCACGACACCGCCGGCCGGCAGCGCCAGGCGCTTCTTTCCTTTCTTGTCGGTGCTGGTGGTGGGCGTGAAGGGTTGTCCCTGACCGTCCACCGCCACCAGCACCCGGCTGTTGGCGGGATCGAACTCGCTCATCAGCGTCAGGGTGGCCTCGGGCTTGAGGTTCTTGAGGATGAGAACCTTCTCGCCCGTGGTCAGCTGCACGAAGCGCCGCTCCACCGCGGGCTGCACCACCACCGCATCCAGGATGGCGGGCGACTTCATCAGGAGTCCCGAAAAGCGAATCCCGAAGCTGTGCGGCCCCCAGCGCAAATGGCGGGGCCCGGCCACGAAGGCCATGTCCACGAAGCTGGTATCGGTGGCCCCTCCGAGCTGCACGTTGAAGATCTTGTCGCCGTCGATGCGCATGGCGATGGAGACCAGGCCGGCCTGGGTCGTCTTGAGACAAACCAGGTAGAAGTAGTAATCGTCCTCGCGGTCCACGTCGAAGCGCATCCAGAACATCTGCTCGCGCCCGACCGTGACCAGCTTGCCGGGGAAGTTGCCCGGATAGGTCACGTCCATCACGTCGAAGGCTTTGATGACCGCTTTGCCGTTTTCGGCGTCCATGACCTGGTAGCTGAAGGGCGGTGCCACATCCTGAGGCGTGATGCGGAAGCGCTCGGCGGCGGTGCCCTTGAGGCGGGCCTCGGTGAGCCGGGCGGCCGCCTGCTCGCCAGGGCTGGAGCCACCCCGAGCCCACTGCGAGGCGACTCCGGCCAGCAGGGCATACACCGGCTTGCCGGTGGCCTTCTCCAGGCTCACCAGGTTGGACACCAGCACCAGCGCGCCGCGGCTCGTTCCGCCGTCCTGCGGGCGGGGCAGGTAGCCGTAGGGAAGCTTCCCGGAGGCGACCACGTTGGCCAGCATCCCCAGGCCCTCCACCTCGGCCGACTGCAGCCAGGCGGCGTTCTGCAGGTAACCGCTGGCTTCCACCAGCGCTTCCACTTCGGGACTGTTCTCCAGGATCCAAGAGATGCCGGGCGCCATCGAGCCATCGGGAGTGGGGGCGTAGACCGGCAGCTCCTCGCTGGGATAGAACGAGGCGTGGGCGCCGTAAGGATAGAGATGGGTCTCCTTGCGCTGCAGCAGGGACAGCCCCTCGGCGAACTGGGCGATCTTCTTCTTGCGCTCCGGGCTGGGGTGCAGCCGGTCCAAGGCCACCCAGGCCAGCAGCGCGGCGGCCACCGCGTCGGGCTCGCCATGGATCCAGGCGGGCTCGTCGAAGCCGTGGACCTTGATGAGCGTGCCGTAGTTGCCCAACCAGGGGGTCAAAAACTCGAGCTGCCGCTCGGCCGCCTGGCTCAGGCTGGCCGAAAGCGCGCCGTCCTGGGTGGCCAGGTAGGTGGCCCCTTCGGCCAGACCGCGCGCCAGGACGGCGCGCTCGAGGTTATTGCCCGGCTGCAGGCTCAAGAGACCGGTCATGGCCGTGCGGGCTTTGTCGCGACCCTCGAGCAGCGCGGCCCGGGCGACGAGCACGCGGTCGGAGAGGCTGTTGGACTGGCCGCTGCCACTGGAGGCCAGACCGGGTTGACCCCAGACGGGCGCCAGAGAGGCGAAAATCATCAGAAACAGCCAGAGAGAACGCTTCATGCGGCCTGGCTGGTTCTGCAGCAAATCCGGCAAACCTGCTGGCGAACTTTCCCGACTTGATAGGGATCGTTTGCAGGGCTCGAATCCTCTGCTAAACTCTTCATGCGACTCACTTTGCAGAGGGGAATTTTTTTTTGCGTAAAGACCGCGGGATTGTCTTGATGATCAGCATCGTGCTGTCCGTCGTGATGGCCATGTTCGTGGGAGCGGCCCTGAGTTTGGGTCCGGCCCACCTGGGTGCGGGTGCGCTCACGATCAACCAGCTCGATGCCCAGCGGGCAGCCGAATCGGGTGTGGAGTATGGACTCTCGCAGCTGCGCAAGAATCCCGACTGGCGGGGCAACGAGAACCGCATCACGGTCAACTCGCCCGACCTGTTCGTCCAGGAGGACAACGGCAACGTGGTCGGACTGGTGCGCACGCCTTCCGGAGAGTGGTCGCAGTTCAAGATTCGCTTCAACTACCAGGATGGCTCGGGGAACGGCGATGGACTCGACGACCCGACCCTGCTGCGGGTCGACAATCCCTTCGTCTCGGTGAATAATCTGCGCGGGGGCGTTCCGGCCGAAGTGCCGCGGGCCGATGGCGCGGGCTGGTCGGTGACGAGCACCAGCCGCCGCCCCTACACCTGCCCGCTCTGGTCCGCCTGCCTGGCCGTCGAGGGCCGGGCCGGACAGCTCGATGCCACGCCGGCCAATCCACTAGGCTCCCCCGGTCGCGGCACGGTGCGCACCGTGGAGACCCTCTGTCAGGTGCCCGACATGGGCGAGCTGGTCGATGATGCGGGCACCATGGCGGCCCGCGAAATGCAGGTCAGCCTGCCCCCCGGCAAGGACCACGCCGTCACGGTGACCTCCAAGGACAAGGGCCGGTTGGCGAGCGTGCGCAGCAAGGCCAGCATCAACGTCTCCGGCGGCGACACCGTCAATTACGTCTCCAGCGGCGAGGTGGCTACCTCCGACAGAACCCTCAACGCGCGCTATACGAGCGGGCTCTCGCTGCGCCAGGAGAAGCCGATCGACCCCTTCTACCAGCTGGCCTGGGACCAGGTCAAAACCGCCAACCCTGCGGGCAAGACGCTGGACGCCGGCGTCTACGTCTGGTGGGAGCAAGATAAGGCGCTGCACTACTACGACATGAACTACGCCGACTACGTGCAGCACATCCGCAACAATCCCACCGACCCCGGCGTGCCCGCCGTCCTGCCCAGCTCGATCAAACCCACCAGCAATTACGACCTGCAGATCGTGGAGAGCACCTACGTGAAGGCCACGGCCACGACGGACGATCTGTCCATTATCACCCGCACGGGGGCTCCCCTGGACGTCCCGCCTCCCCCGGCCGCCGGCGGGAGGGCGGCCACCGACTCCATCGCCGGAGACGTGATGGCCAGCGGCGACCTGGTGCCCGTGCTGACCTCGACGAACCAGGCCAACAACGGCCAGTTGGACGTGATCGACTCGGCCACCGGCCAACCGGTTTTCTCGCTCGCCTGGGACAACCTGGATGGACAGCTGGCTGACCCCCAGGCCAGGTTCTCCCCGGTGGGCAACGTCAGCGAGTACGACGCCACTCGCTTCTTCCTCGATCCCAGCCTGTATCCCAAGTGGCAGATCGCCAGCACGTCCACCGGCTACGTGCAGGCTTCCTCGACCGTAACGATGAACGCCGCCTCGACCATGAGGGTCAAGAGTGGGGCGGCCCCCGGGACGATCAATCCCCCCGGGATCTCAGACCAGGTCGACGCTTCCGACCTGAAAATCGAGTTCAAAGGAGACCAGAGCCTGGTGGTCCTCTCCTCCCCCGGCGATTTGCGCCTGACCGGGGCCGTCACGGGCAAAGGTGGCTCGATGACCGCCGCGGGTGACATTCGCCTCGTAGGCGTCGGCTCGGGCCAGCTGGCCTCCCTGCCCACGGGAGACCAGGGGGACGGAGTCAACCTGTATGCTTCCGGCAACGTTTTCCTCAACAGTATGACCGCTAAGAACGGGACCTACGGTTTCCGCGACGTCCACTTCAAGGGGGTCATCTACACCTGGGGCAACTTCAGCGCGCACCTGGCCAGCCCGGCGGTTCGCGACGCGGGGTCGCTCAAGCTGGAGGGCACCTTGATCGCTTACGGGGGCGACCCCAAACAGGCCCCCGGCAGCAACGGACGAGGCGCCGTCAGCGTCCAGGCCCGCGAGGTCGACCTGAAATTCGATCCGAGCTACCTTGGGGGCCTCAGTCAGGTCTTACCGGCCAACTTCCAACTGAAACCGATCTCATGGAACACCGATCTCAAACCATAAGGGCGTTCTCGTTCACCGAGCTGATGCTGGCGGTGGGGTTGCTCTCCATCGTCCTGCTGACGCTGGTGGCGCTGACGATTTCCACCCTGCGCTCCAACCAGAAAGCAACCCTGCTGGGACCGGCCACGCAGGTGGCCGAAACGCTTTTGAGCCAGCGCATCTACCAGGTCGAGAACGATACGCCGGCGGGCACGCGCGCCGCCTTCTGGGCGGCCAGCGGAGTCTGGCTGGACAGCACGACCGATGGGCAGATCGTCAATGGCGGGGTGACCTACGACTACGTGATTTACGCCAACACGGTTCTGGATTCGTCCGGCGTGCCGCTGGGCACGGCTGCGGGCGAGCCGGGCAACCGGGTCAAAAAGGTCGACCTCATTCTGTGGTGGTATGACACGCGGGCTCAGCAAGGCACCCGCAAAGGCATGGGAAAACTCGAGCTGCAAGCGACGAAACTGGTCAATGAGTCCGATCCGCCGACACCGCCGTAACCGGCGCGCCATCTCGATCCTTGAATTGATGCTCGGAACGGGCATCTTCACGCTGGTCATGATTGTACTGGTGAGTCTCTTCAATCAAAGCCTGGCGGTCTGGCGCACGAGCTCGGGGTCGGATACCGCCATGCGCGAGATGCGCAAAGTCCGGGCCACGCTCGAGCGCGACCTGGTGCTTTCGCGCCCGGGCCTGGTGGGCCGGGCCCAGGTCGCCGACCACACCGGAGGCGGCGGAAAAGACGGCGAGGCGCTCTGGTTCCTGTCGCCGGTCGATCCGACCACGGGCCAGATCGCGCGCAAGACGGACGGCTCGCCGATGTGGATGCGCAACATTCTTTACTACCTGGTCGTGCCGGCCAACCACGACGCCACCTTCGGAATGCACTGCAACGGAGGGGTGGGGCCCGGTGGCTACGACGACCGTTGTCCCCACAAGCTGCTGGTCCGCAAGGTCATCGACGCGGGCGGTGCCACCGTTGCCGCTGACGAAGCGACCGAGGAGACCTTATTGGCCGACCCCACTCCCTACCTGACCCAGCCGGCCGGCTACGATGTCTCCGGCCTGACCGAAGCCGGCGTCGAGGACGTGCGGATCGTGGCCAACTCGCTGCTGATGTTCTCCAGCGCCACCGCTCCTCCACCGGCCGCGGCCGGGCCTGAGGTCGCCGTCGATCTGCGAGCCATGTCGGTGGCCGAGGCGCGCCGGGAGATTCAGGTCGGCACCGACCCGGGGGCGACCTCGCGCTTCACGCTGCAGTCGCCCTTCTCGGTTTTCCTGCGCAACTAGGCATTCAGAAGCCGGGAGAGAAACGCTCCCCATGGATATCCGCTGGACCTGGGCCAAAGACGGCAAGGGATCGCTGACGACCGTATTCAAGCCGGACGGGAAGGTGAGTCAGGAACGACGCTTCCGGAGCGACGACGAGATCAGCGACGAGCCCGTCGGAACGCTGCCGGTCGAACGCTACCAGCAACTCTTGCGCCAGGCCGAAGATTGTCTGGGAGGCGCGCCTTCCGACGACCAGGGCGAGACGGTTCAGCTGACCGTGGGAGACCGAACCACCGGACCTACGGACGTCGACAGGCTGGGCCGCGCGATGCACGTCATGCGCCGCAAGGTGCGTGCGCGGCGGGAGAAGGCGGCCGGTGGCTTTTTCGCCTGGAACTCGCTGGGTGGACGCCTGGCCGGGCTGTTTCTCTTGCTCGTCCTCTGTTTCAGCTACTGGATCGTGCGCGACTGGCGTTACGGCGATCAGCTGCAGGTGTCGGGCCAGCGCGAGGACGCCACCGTCATCGCCCAAAAGGGTGACAACGTGAGGAACTGCGAGCTGGTTCTCGACGTCCCGGGCCACGGCGAGACCTCGGTCAAAGAGTATCTCTCGCTCGAGAACTGGAAAGCAGCCACGCCGGGCTCCAGCGTGCGCGTCTGGATCGATCCCAAGACCGGCAAGACCTTCTTGGAAAAGGACATGCTGCGCTGGCAAGAGGACAAGAAGCTGATCCCGATCCTCCCCCTCTCGTTCGCGCTGGTCGGCTTCATCGTGTGCTACTTCGCGCAGCGCTATCGAATCGGCGTCTACCCCGGCGGCGACGAATACCTGACCCGAGGCGATACTGTCGCCTGCGATGACAAAGACGCTCTGGTCAACCGCACCAATTACCAGATGGCCAAGATGCTCTGGTTGCTGGGCAAGCATTGAGTCCGCGCTACGTCACCGAATCCGAGGTGGACCGGGTGGTGCAGCCCCGGCCGCTGACCGACGCGCTGGAGGCCGCCTTCCGCAGCCTGGCCGAGGAGAGCGCGCTGCAGGCTCCCCGGTTGCGGGTGAGCAAGGCCCCCTACGTGCTCCACAACCTGCCTTCGTTGTCGAGCGCCCTCGGCCGCGCCGGCATCAAGAGCTACCTGTCCGGTCCCGCGGGCGTGACTTTCGTGACGCTGGTGTTCGAGCTGGCGACCAGCCGTCTGGAGGCGGTGGTCGAGTCCAATCGTCTGGGCCAGTTGCGCACCGGCTGCGCCACCGCTCTGGCAAGTCGCTTCCTGGCCGAGCCCGGCCCCCAGAGCCTGGGTCTGATCGGTACGGGCACGGTGGCCCGCGGGCAACTCGAGGCCCTCGCGTCCGAGCACGAGCTGGCGTCGGTGCGGGTGTTCAGCCCTCGGCCCGAGAGTCGGGCCGACTTCGTGCACTGGGCCTGGCAGAAGCTCAACCTGACCGTGGTCGAGGTCGGCAGCGCCGCCGAGGCGGTGCGCGACGCCAACCTGGTGGTGACGGCCACCCACGCCGGCAAGCCCGTGCTGGACAACTCCATGCTGGCCCCGCGCTGCCTGGTCGCGGCCGTGGGAGCCAACCGGGCCGGCCGGCGCGAGCTGGCCTCGGACGTGGTCCTGGCGAGCGGCCTCACGGTCGTGGACGATGTGGAGCAGGCCCGCCTCGAGGCCGGCGACCTCCTGGAGGTTCCCGAGCTCGACTGGGGCCCGTTGCTCCCCCTGGCCCGGCTGGTGCAGAGCCCGCCCTCGTCGCTGCCGCCTAGAAGAATCTTCAAGTCCCTGGGCGTGGGCCTCGAAGATCTGGCCGCCGCCGTGCACACGTTGACGCTGCTGGCTTGAGGTTCCTTCAGTTAACAAATTTGATCTCCAACGCTTGCAAGCCATGAAGGGGGTGTGCTATAGTGTGCTTGGGCTCGGGCCCAACAGCAAAAAACCGCTTACCGTCGCCACTTCGTAGACGTTGAGGCGAACGGGAGGAGGAAAGCCAGGAAAACCCGGTTCCCGGCATACGGGAACTCGACCATCGGCGCGAGGCATCCAGTCAGGCAAGTTGACCAGGACAGCCCGCAGCAACTTGTGGGAGGAAAACGAATGACCACGAATTCAGCTCTGTTTTGGGAGTTATTTGAATCCACCGGATCCGTTACTGCCTACATCCTTTATCGTCAGGTCCTGGCCGAGCCCGAAACCTAAGCGCAATTTTTGATAGATCTTCAAGACACCTCTTCTCCAAGAGGTGTCTTCTTTTCTGGGGAGAAAGTGGTTGCAATGAAGTTCTTGCCACGTTTTCTCGCGCTCTGCCTGGCGCTTTTTCTCCCCGCGGCGGCCCAGACCCGCGAGCTGAAGCTCTCGGCCGACCGCCTCGACTATGACGATGCGCATCACCGCGTGCGTCTGGTGGGCAGCGTGCGGCTCGAGACCCCGGACGCTACGATGACGTCACCCTACGCCGAGTACGACACCGAAACGCGCGTGGCCGAGCTCTCGGGCGGAGTCAAGCTGGTGACTCCGGACGCCACGGCCGTGGCCAGCCGGCTGACGGTCTACTACCCCGATCACCGGGCGGTGCTCTCCGGCAACGTGCGCCTGGTGACCGACAGGGGTCCGGGCCAGAGCCATACTCCCGCCACGATGCTGGCCGACAGCCTGGAGTATTTCTGGGATCGCGGCCTGGGTAATGCCCGGGGCGGCATCCAGGTCACCCAGGGAGAGCGCCGCGTTTACGCCGACCGGGCCACCTACCAGCGCGACCAGGGCACGGTCGACCTCGAGGGCAGCGTGCGCTTCGAGCAGGGCAAGGATGGCTGGCTGACAGCCGACCGCGCCCGCCTCAACCTCGAGTCCGAGACCATCCAGGCCTCGGGCGGTGTTTTCGCCCGCATGCTCGTGGACGAGCCCGTGAAAAAGAATCCCAAGCCCTCGGTAACACCCACTCCAGCCGTGCTGGAGCCCGATCTGCCTTTGGAAAGCATCGAGGCCGCGCCACCGGCGACTCTGCCGGGGCTCGAGCCAGAGGGGGAGAAACGATGAAAAAGACCATTCTAGTTCTCGTTCTGGCTTGCTCGTTGGGAGCGGCCGCCCAGATCCCCAACACGTCCAGCCTCAAGCAGAACGCTCGCAACAGCGCCGAGCAACAGAACAACGCGGCCCGCGCCACCAACAACTCTCAGAACATGTCCACTACTCCCGCCCCCAAGCCCACGCCCAAGCCCGCCGCCAAGCCTGCCACGGCGCCCAAGAGCACGACCAGAACCACCTCGGCCAAACCAGCCGCCTCGACCACCACGGCTCCCGTGGGCTCGATGACCACTCCGGCCCACCAGGCCGCTCTGAGCGGCGACGTGGCCGCCCTGAAGGCCTTTGCCAACGGAGACGTGGTCAAGCTGCAGATGCGTGACGACCAGGGCAAGACGCCCCTCCTGTTGGCGGCCTGGAAAGGGAACAAGGAAGTGGTCGCTTACCTGATCGAGTCCAGGGTCGACCTGACCGCCGCCGATCCTTCGGGCGCGACCCCGCTGCACGTGGCCGCTACCAACGGCCACGCCGAGGTGCTCGTCCTGTTACTGGACGCGGGCGTCGATCCCAACGTGGCCGCCAAGGACAACGGCCAGACGCCGCTCCATCGCGCCGCCGCCCAGGGCCGTCGCGAGGCCGTAAAAGCCCTGCTGGCGCACGGCGCCAAGAAAGATGCTGTCGACGCCAAAGGCAAGACCCCCGCGCAACTGGCCGAGTTCTACCAGCAGAACGACTGGCAGGACGTGATGGACCAGATCAAGCACGCCCCCTGAAGAGATCCCCCGCGGATCTTGATAGGATCGCACCCGGGCCCTTAGGCTATCTTCGGAGGGATAGCGTTTTGCAGCTCGGGAAAGCCAGGGATGTCCACTATTCGACCCGCGCCGACTTCGCGTTGGTGGATGGCGAGCGCGTCGAGCTCTGCAGCGAGCAGGACGGCCTCGAGCTGGAGGCACTCTACGGAGACAGCTCCGACCTGAGCGGCATCAGCCATCCCAGGCTTCTCGCCGGGCTGGGCGGGCTCGAGCGTAAGGGCGCCGTCTTCTTGCTCGACCAGACCGAATCGAACGCTTACGTGGCCTACAATCAGCTCACCCGCGATCACCCTCGGGGCAAACTCGAGGTTCGCCTGGGCGAGCAAACGGTTCCCCTGCGAACCCGGGCCCGCGCCTTGACGCTGGCCTTTCTGGAGACCGGACAGGGTGATGGCGAGGAGATTGCGCCCCACGCTCGGGGCCTGGCGGCGCTCCATCGGCAGGGCTATCTGGCCGGCTCGCCGACGCGGGCCTATCTGGCTCTGCAGGCCAGCCAGAATACGGGCTCGGTGGCCGTCCAGATCGGCAATCAGCCCACGCAAGTCGGCTTGCGCGAGCTGTCGCGCATGGCAGGGGACCTCTGTGAGCTTCGGAGAGCCGATGAGCTGGTCGAGCAGAGGGGACTGCCCCGGGCGCACGTCTCCCTCCTGGTGGAGGCCTCCCAGCGCAGCCTGGAGGAGCGAGCGGACCTGCTGGCCCAGTTGGGCCCGCAGGCGTCCGAGTCTCTCTACCGCCTGGTCCTGTCCGAAGCCGCTCCCGACGAGAGCCTGCTTGAAGCCGCCCGGCCCCTGGGCCTGGTGAGACTGCTCGGCGAGGGGGACCCCGAGCGTTACCGCGAGCTCTACTGTCAGATCCGCGCCAATCCCGAGAGGCTGCTCGAGGCCAATGGAATGGGGAAGATGGACTGCCAGGTCCTGGAGCGAGCGGCCTCGGACCTGATGCATTCGGGAATGAACGCGCCCGAGAGCCTGGAGACTCTGCGCCAGTCGATCGCTCAGGGCCGCTTGCGACTCGACCTGCAGCTCTTCCCCCTGCTGGTCGGCACGGACCAGCCCGGCCCGGCCCTGGCAGCGTTGCGCCGCCAGTTCCCCGAGCAGCCGCCGGCCGAGCTCACCCCGCTGGTGCGCCGGACGGGCTCGCTCGACGACGGTCTCGAGGCCTGGCGAGAGATCAGCCGTTGCCCCGAAGAGCTCACGGCCCGCCTGGCCGTCTGGCACGAGGTTGCCCGAGAAAACCCCGACTGGGCGACCCGGGTGCTGCAGAGCTTTGCCGTCGACCAGCCCCTCCAACCTCAGTGGCAGAGGTACCGCGAGCTGGACCAGCAGGTCGAGGACCCGCCGACGACCCTGAGCCTGCAGGGCCTTCCCGGCCCGGCCACGGAGCTGGCGCAGGCGTGGAAGAGCCTGGACCAGGTGCCGAGCCGCGAGCGGCACGCCCTGGTGCGTCTCTCGGCCGAGTCCGACCGCCTCGAGCAAGATCGCGCCGGGTGGGAACACATCAACCAGAGCTCCCAGCCGATGGAGCTCTACCGGCGGATGCTCCAGGTCCTGCCAGACGGCCTCACCCCCGAGTTCCGGGACTTTGCGCCCGACGAGCCCTCGCTGCTCCTTCGCCTCGAGGCCTGGCAATTGACCGATGGCAAGCCCGAGCTGAGTCGGGCCTGGATGGGCTTCCGTCAGCACCTGGGCTCGGACGCGGCGACCCGCCTGCTCGACCGAATTCCACCCACCCTCGAGCCGGCCGGACTGTGGACGACCTGTCAACCGGTCCTGAAACGCCTCCAGGGACAGCCTGCCGAAGCTGCTCGTCAGCTCGGTCGAGCCCTGGACGCGGCCCACCCCCTGCCGACCCTCAAGCTGCTGGGCTCAGGCTGCCCGGTCGAGCGGGCCGAGGAGATTTGCGGGCTGCTGCACCGGGCGCAGCCTGACCACCTGGAGGGCCAGGTGGACGACCTGCTCGGCCTGGCGGCTCCGGGTCAGCTGGACGAGGCTCTCCAGGACTACCTGTTCCTGGCCCGCCGGGTGCCGGCCGAGCACCTCGGCCCCGCCAGCGAGGTCTACCGAAGGGTGCTCGGCTCGGTCGGCTCGCGCGACGAAGCCCGACGGGTCGTGGTGGCCCTGGAGCAAGAGCCGCCCGAGGCCGCCGAAGCCCACTTCGACAATTATCTGGCCGTGCTCGCGCTGACGGGTAAGCTGGAGAAAGCCCGTCCCCTCTGGTCCGCGGTGCGCGCGAACGATCCGGAGGTGGCGCGCGGGGCCATCGCGTCGGTGGCTTCGGCAGGGAAAGGTCAGTGGCTCCTCCTGAGCGGGCAGTTGCAGCGCCCGGTGGAACAGCCCGTCCTGACTCGCGTGGCGAGCTGGCTCGAGCGGCGTGCGGAGATCGCCCCGCTCTTGCTGGCGGGAATCTTTGGACCAACCCTGGACGAGCCGGCGCGGCAATCCCTGCTCGAGGTCGTTCTCGACTCGCCCGACAGCGTCGTCCACCTGCTGGCCACCATGCCCGAGCTGGAATCCGACCCGGGTGCTCTGGAAGCCGCGCTACGACTGGGGGCCCTGACGCAGCGCGCCCCGGCCGCCCGCGTGCCCGTGACGGACGAGAGCCTTCAGGACCGTCTCTCCCTGTATCAGGGCTGTGTCGAGGCCGTCGGATCGCCGGATCGGGCCGAAGACGTCTGGCACGAGGTCGTGGCCTGGATGGAGCCCCAGGATCGGCTGGCAGAGGCCATCCCGGCCGCGGCCCGGCTGACGCGGGCCGTGCTGGGAGCGGGTGGACCAGAACGACCCGAGACGCTGGTCCACCAGGTCCAGCGCGAGCGCCAGGCGGGCGCGCTGAGTGGACGCAGCCTGGCCCGGGTGCTCGACCAGCTCACGCAGGCGCTGGTGCTCGACCCACGCCAGACGGCCGCCGAACTGCTCGAAGCCGTTCGTAGCGGGCCCGGCTCGATGGGAATCTCCTGCACGGGGCAGCGCCTGACCATCGGGTCGGTGGTCGTGCCGACTCGCCGCGTCGCCTGAGAGCCGGTCAGGCTTTGACGGTGGCCAGCACCTTCTTGAGCTCGGCCACCATCTCGTCGGTGGTGTCGACGACGGGGACGCCGGCTCTGGTGAGAGCTTCCACCTTGGCCTGAGCCGTGCCCACGTTGCCGCTGACGATGGCGCCGGCGTGGCCCATCCGTTTGCCGGGCGGCGCGGTGCGGCCGGCGATCATCGCCACCGCGGGAATCTTGTGCTCGCCCAGCCAGGCGGCCATCTGCTCCTCGGCGTCGCCGCCGATCTCGCCGATGACGACCAGGGCGCGCGTGTCGCTGTCCTTCTCGTAGAGCGGCAGCAGGTCCACGAACTGGCTGCCGTTGACCGGGTCGCCCCCGATTCCGACGCAGGTGCTCTGACCGAGCCCGGCGCGGGTCAGGGCGTCCACCGCCTGATAGGTCAGCGTGCCGCTGCGGGCGATCAGGCCCACGTTGCCCACGCTGAAAATGTTGCCCGGCATGATGCCGATCTTGCACTGCCCCGGCGTGATGAGACCCGGGCAGTTGGGCCCGATGAGGCGGGCCCCGACCCGCTTGATCTCGGCGCGCACGCGCACCATGTCGTGGATGGGCACGCCCTCGGTGATGCAGCAGATCAGCGGCACGCCCGCGTGGGCTGCCTCCATGATCGCATCCGCCGCCATCGGCGGGGGCACGAAGATGACCGAGGCATCGGCCCCCGTCCTGGCCACCGCCTCGGCCACCGTGTTGAAGACGGGCACGTTGTTATCCAGCGCGGTCTGGCCGCCCTTGCCGGGAGTCACGCCCCCGACGACCTTCGTGCCGTAATTGACCATCTGCTGGGCGTGAAAGCCGCCTTCGCGGCCGGTGATGCCCTGCACCAGGACCTTGGTGTTCTTATCGATCAAAATACTCATGTCAGTCTGCTCCAGCTCTGTTCGGTCGAGAGTTTAGAGTTCAGAGTTCAGAGCTCGAGGAGAGGCGCTTTGGGACTCTCGACTCTGAACTCATGACTCTGAACTTAACGGGTAAGGGCCACGATCTTCTCGGCCGCCTCTTCCATCGTGGCGGCGGTCTCGTAGCCCGCCTCGGCCAGGATGGCGCGCCCTTCCTCGGAGTTGGTGCCCGCCAGGCGGATCACGATCGGGAGCTTGACCCCCGTGGCCTGCACTCCCTGGACGATGCCTTTGGCCACTTCGTCGCCCCGGGTGATGCCGCCGAAGATGTTGAACAGCACGCCCTTCACATTGGTGTCGGACGCGACCAGAGTGAGCGCGTTGGTCACGACCTTGGCGTTGGCGCCGCCGCCCACGTCGAGGAAGTTGGCCGCCTTGCCGCCCACGCGATTGACGGTGTCCAGCGTGCCCATCACCAGGCCGGCGCCGTTGCCGATCACGCCCACTTCGCCATCCAGGCGGACGTAGGCCAGGTTCAGCTCGTGGGCCTTCTGCTCGAGCGGGTCGCCCTCGGTGCCGGTCTCGCGGTAAGCCTCCAGCTCGGGATGCTTGAACATCGCGTTCTCGTCAAAGGTGAACTTGGCGTCGGCCGCGATCATCTTGCCCTCTTTGGTGATGGCCAGCGGGTTGATCTCGGCCAGCATGCAATCCACGCCCGTGTAAAGGCCGAAGAGCGTGCGGATGAACGAGCCCAGCTGCTTGCGGACGTCCGGCTCCATCTCGTAGGCCCAGACAAGCTCGCGCACCTGGTGGTCGAGCAGGCCCATCAGCGGGTTGACCCAGACCTTCTTCAGCTTGTCGGGGTGCTTCTCGGCCACTTCCTCGATGTCCATGCCGCCCATCGTGCTGAACATGATGCAGTGGGCCGAGCGCGTGCGGTCGAGAATGATGCCCAGGTAGAACTCTTTGGCGATGTCCACCGCCTCTTCCACCAGCACTTTGCCGACCTTGAGGCCTTTGATGTCCATCCCGATGATCTTGCCCGCGTGCTCGAAGGCCTGATCGGGATTGTCGGCGAGCTTGATGCCGCCCGCCTTCCCGCGCCCGCCGATATGGACCTGGGCCTTCACGGCCACCTTCTTGCCAATCGTCGCGGCGTGCTGTTTGGCCTCTTCGGGCGTGTGAGCCACGAAGCCGGACGGGGTCGGCACCCCGAAACGCGACATCAGCTCTTTACCCTGGTACTCGTGGATGTTCAAAGGACCCTCCTGCTCAGTCGTTGCGCGCGCCTGCGCTTCTCTCCCCCCGGTTCTCCCTCCTCTGTCAGGCCGTAACAGCCAGGGGCGCGGTGGAGCGCGCGTGCAGCACGCCGTCGCACTTCTCGAGGCGCGCCAGCGCCTTTTCGGTCACGGGCGAGTCGAGCAGAACCTGCGCGCAGGCCGCGTGGGCGCCCTGGAACACCAGGTTCTCCATCTCCTGAACGTTCAGGCCCTCTTCTTTGAGGGTCTGGAACACGCCCGCCAGCACGCCCACGCGATCCTCGTGGCGCACCAGCAACCCGTACGAGTTGGTGGGCGTCTCGCGCATGTTGACGCAGTTCGGGATGGGAGCGCCCGTCAGGTAGGCAGTGGCGATGCGAGCCGCCTCCTCGCCGGTCTCGAACTCGGCCTGCTGGGTGGAGGCGCCGATGTGATGCGTTCCCACCACGCCCGGATGGCGTCCAAGCTCGCTCTCGAAATCGGCCGCGCCCCCCGAGGGCTCCGCGTCGAACACGTCGGTGCCCACGCGGATCTTGCCGTCGTTCAAAGCTTTCAGCAGGGCCGCGTGATCGACCACCTCGGCCCGGGCGGTGTTGATGAACAGGGCGCCCGGCTTGAGGCTCTCGAAGAACCTGGCGTTCAAGAAGCCCTTCGTGTCGGGCGTCAGGGCCACGTGCACGCTGACGATGTCGGCGTGCCGGGCCAGCTCCTCGCGGGTCTCGCAGCGCACCACGCCCAGCTCCTCGGCCTTCTCAGGCGTGAGCGAGCGACTCCAGGCCACGAAGTTGACGCCGAACGGCTTGAGGCGGGCCATCACCTCCTGGGCGATCTGTCCGGCGCCGATGAGGCCCACGGTCTTGCCCTTGATGCCCTCGGCCTTGCTGAACTCCTTCTTGGACCACTTGCCGGCCTTGAGGGCGGCGCAGTTGTCGGGAATGCGGCGATCGAGGCTCAGGATGAGGCCCACGGCGAGCTCGGCCACGGCGGCGGCGTTCTTGCCGGGGCAGTTGGCCACGAAGATGCCCTTCTTGGAGGCAGCCTCCACGTCGATCGTGCCGACGCCGCTGCCGGCGCGGATGATGAGGCCGAGTTTGGGAGCCGCTTCGATGGCTTTGGCGGTCACTTTGGTGGAGCGCACCACCAGGATCTCCACGTCTCCGAGCACGCCGGGCAGGTCGTCGGGACCGAGCTCCGGGCGGTTGGTGAGCTGCACGCCGGGCTGTTTGAACAGCTCCACGGCCTGGGCATCGAGCTTGTCGGCGAGAAGAATGTGCATGGGACCTCCACGGGGGCGAAATCGGGAGGACCGCTTTCTCGCGCGGTAGGCGCAGTCCCTCTAACGGAAAGGGTTAAGAAGGTTGATTCCGCAGCCCTGGAAGTCAGCTGTGTTCCGGGTGACGAGAGTCAGGCCGTGGTGGGCCGCCGTGGCCGCGATCAGGATGTCGGATTGAGCCCGAGTCTCCCCGGCAGCTTGAAGCTGGCCTCGGAGGATGCCGGCAGCGCGGGCAATCTCGACAGTGATCGGAAGAATCTCGCAGCGTTCATCCAGAAAACCCTCGAGCCACTTTTGAACACGGGAATTGGGCTTCCAGGCCAGTCCGAAAGAAAGCTCCTCGACCACGATGCAGCTCAGGTTGACCCAGAAGTGGCTCTGAGCCCAGACTTCCACGCCTCGATCAGGACGCGGGCGGGCCAGCTCGCTGAGGACATTAGTGTCCAGCAGAAAGCTCATCGAGAACTTCCGGGAACGGATTGGGACGGTTCGTCCGCTCGGTGAAGGCGAACTCGTAGTCTTCTTCCTGGCAGATTTTCCTCAGTTCCCGGAAGCACTCGGCCAGACTGGTGCGTTTGCGAGCCCGCCACTCCTGGAACTCCCGGAAAGTCTCGCCGTCCACGACGGCAGCCACGGGTCGATCGCGGTTGGTGATGATCTGAGGCGTCTCGGCGGCCTCACGGAGAAGCTCGGAGAAACGCTGTCGGGCTTGCGCAACGGTCCACTGCATGTGTCCATCTTAGCGCCCCGAGATGTACAAGTCAAAGGAGTTTCAGGCTGGCCGCGAAGGTGCGATACATGGGACTGACGTTGAACGTGGGGGTCTTGAGCTCGGAGCGGTCGGCCGATTTCGCGCGGCGCCTCGAGGGTTTGAACGAGGTTCTCCGGTCGGCCGGGCTGCCCGAGCACGAGGAGCCCAGGCCCGCCCGGTTCTGGAACTACTCCCTCCCGAGCTACGGTTTGCAGGCCCTGCGGCGGGTGGCCGCCTACGTGCAGCTCGAGAAAGCTCTGCCCCGCACCGAAGGCGATGAGGATGCCGACTCGGACCCGGTGCTGAGCCGTTACTTTGCCTCCAAGACCCAGGACGCTCCCGCCGTCGGTTTCCGCAAGAAGTCCGGTCACGATCGGCGCTTCGACCACCTGATCTTCCACTCGGACTGCGAAGGTTTCTACCTCCCTCGTGACTTCGAGAGCGTGCTCACCTCGGATGACCTGGAGGGCCTCGAGCTGGGCTCGGTGCCGCGCCTGCAAAAGGAGCTCGAGAGCCTGCGCAAGGAGCTGCGCATCCCCGAGGGGGTCACCGACCCCGAAACCCAGCACGATGCACCCTCGTTCACGACCGAGCGTTACTGTTGCGTGGCCCTTCTCAACGCCTGCCGGATCGCCCAGGAGACCGGCTGCGCGCTGGTCTTCTCCTGAGCAGGAGCCGGCCGGCGCGACTTGAATATCCCTCAATGCGTTTGAAAGAGCCTGAACTCACCACCGCTCCCGAGGTCGAAGAGGACCTCGCCCACCTCGAGTACGTGCTGGCCGCCCTGAAGAAGCTCGAGCAGATCTTCCAGTAAAAAAAAATGCCCCCGCGTGAGCGGGAGCGCGCCGTCGACACCTGTCCTTCGAGAGGAACGAACCGCACCTACTGGTTCCCCGGTGCGCCCGGGGAGTACAACCTCTGATACTGATTCTGGTAGAAGTCGTTGTAATAGCCACGGTAGTTTGTATTCGGCTGGGTCGAGGGCGTGAAGCCGCTGTAGGTGTCCCGCATTTGCTGCTGGGACGGCAGAGCGCGGAACGGTCCGCTGTCGATGCCGCTGACACCCGTGGTCGGGCCGCCGGAGGTGACCATCTCGTCGCGCACGCGCGCGTTGAACTGATTGGCGTAAACCTCGTTGTTCAGCTGATTGTTCGTGTTCTGCGTGACGTAGTTGTACGCGCGCCGATTCTCGATCTGGCTGTCTGAGTTGCCGCCCGTGTAGGGCCCGGGCGGGATGTTGCGATCGAGGCCCTGGCGGTTGTAGTCGTAGTGGCCGAGCTCGTGAGCCATCACGCCGCGCTGTCCGGCGGCGTCGCGGTTCTGAGTGGGGATGCCGATCACGGGCGGGTTGCCCGCCTTGAAATAGCCGGCCGCGCCGCCGTCCTCGAACTTTCCGCCCGCCTTCTGGAAGGCCTCCAGCGCGCCCGCCGCCGTGGGCGAGCCTTTGGAAAGGGCGTCCGCCAGCGACTGGAAGTCTTTGGTGGCCGCGTTCGGGTCGGGCTTGCCGGCCCCACCCTCGGGCTTGGCGCCGCCGCTCAGGCCGGAGTTCGTGGGAGTCTCGCCGTCGCCGGGCTTGTCATCGGCGCCGTAGGCATCTTTCAGGCCGTCGGTCAGGCCCTTCACGCCGTGGTCGTCGTCGCCGGCCCCGGGCGTCTTGGCGTCGGGACTGAGCGAGGCGCTGTCGGTCGTGTTGGTCGCCGGGCTGCTGCTCTCGACCGAGGGACTGGGGGAAGAAGTTGCTGCCGGTTCGGGCCTCGAGCTACTCTCGATCGCGCCACCACCTCCGCCTCCGGAGGAAAAAGAAGGGCTGCTGCCGCCGCCACCGCCGATGGAATCCATGGGGTCCAAGCTCCTGTCTGTGAGTGTCTTGTAAGCAGGTTACAAGTCACGGAACAGGCGAATCTGAACACTCCATTTCCGAGACGTAAAAGTCTTGAACGTTTTGTAAACAGATATTGCCAGCTCAGACAGAGAAAGCGTGCATTTTGCCCGTGAAGTCGACCACGCAGGCCAGCCCCGCGCCGACTCCCGGCGCGCCCATCATTTTGGCGCCCGCCTTATAGCCGCCCAGAGGGGCGCCATCGGCGCAGGCAAAGCGCATGACCCAGCCTTCCACCGAGGTCGTCATCACCTCCTCGCCGATCAGCGCGGGACCTCCCACGGTGGGGCCGTGGGTGGCGGCCACCCAGCGGACGTGGCCGGTGGCCCGGTCCATGGCCACCAGGCGCCCCGAGTGACCGCAGGCCAGTACCAGGTCTCCCGTCAGGACCGGCGTGCAATAGAGGTTCTGGGACAGCTTTCGGCGCCAGCGCAGGTCGCCGGTGGCCGCATCCACCGCGTAGAGATGCCCGTCGAACGAGCCGGCAAAGCAGGTTCCGTCGGCGTCGACCGAGGCCCAGGCTTTCAGGGCGCCCCCCGTTTCGTGCTCCCAGCGCACCGAGCCATCCTGCAGATCCACGGCGCGCAGAACGTTGTCATTGGCGCCCACGATCGCCTGCCCGCGCTGCTCGTCGACGATCGGGGAAGCGTGCATGTAGTCGGCCGCGGGCGCTTCCCAGAGGCGCTTGCCGGTGGAGGCGTCCGCGCACAGCAGGCCGCCCCCGGACTGGCCGTACTCGATCCCGACGTAGAGACGATCGCCCCAGAGCGCCGGCGAGGAGCCGATCCATTGGCCCGGGCGCGTCTCCCAGACCAGCTTGCCGTCCTCGACGCAATACAGGTAGCCGTCGTAGGCCCCAAAGTAGACGCGTCCCTCACGCACGCAGGGCGACGAGTGCACCCCGCGCTCTTTGTCGCGTACCGCATAACGCCAGAGCTCGTTTCCGGAGCGGTCGAAGCAGAGCATGAAGCCCCGGTCGCTGCCGACGTGAATCCGCTCGGGTCCCACGTGCGGGATCGACTTGGGCGCCCGGTACTCGCCCCCGTTGACGTTCTCGACCACCCAGAGCGGCTCCCAGGGCTGGGGAGCGCGCGCGGAGACGCCCAGCTCGGCCAGCGTAAAGAGCGCTTCCAGCGCGATGCCCTCGGCGCGCAGCCACTCCGCCCCCTCGAGCTCGTAGTCGATCAGCACCCCGGCGGCCACCACCTGGCACCCGAACGGACGCAGCGCCGCCACCGCCTGC
Organism: Vulcanimicrobiota bacterium; assembly: GCA_039809865.1. Lineage (GTDB taxonomy): Bacteria > Vulcanimicrobiota > Xenobia > Xenobiales > QWHO01 > QWHO01. Next base: position 46,269 of record JBDHVW010000017.1, on the reverse strand, counting down.
TTCAGCGTGTCGCCCGAGTTGACCAGGTCGTCCACCAGCGCCACCCGAGCCCCGGCCGGGATGTCCGGGCCCTCGACGAGCTTGCAGAGGCCGTTCTCCTTGGGTGAACGGCGGATCAGCACCCCGTCCACGGTGTGACCGCTGGCATACATGACCGCCACGGCCAACGGATGGGCAGCCAGCGTGTACCCGGCCACGAAGTCGATGTCGTGCTTTTCGAGCCGCTCCCACAGGAGCCGGCCGACCACGGGCAGATACCGCTTCTGCAGCACCATTTCGCGGGTATCCAGCATCCAGGCGTAGGGGGTGCCGACGCGATCCACGCCCTGTCCGAATTTGAGCGCGACGTTCAGAAGGCCGTCGCGAAGCTCCTCGCGCGAGCTCAGGACTTCTGGCCGGCGACCTCGCCGAGGTGCACGTGGTCGTGCTGCGAGTCGTCGTGGGTCTCGACCGTAACGTTGCTGTTCTTGAGCGTCACATGATCGTGCTGATGAGTTTCGGAGTGGATCTCGTGGCGCGACTTGTCCGAGTGGACCGTCACGTTGGCGCCGCGCAGCTGGTTATGAACCTTCACGCCGCCCTCGAAATGGGTGTGCTGGCTGGACTCGACGCTGACCCGGTCGCCCACCTGGAGCTGGTCGCCGACCTGGATGTCGTCGCCCACGTGCATGTGGAGCGTGCCGCCCGGCTGCACGATGACCTGAACCTTTTTGTCATCGGCCTTCGGCTTGGGCTCTTCCTTCTTCTCCTCTTGCTTGTCGGGGTTGAGCATCCAGTAGAGCCGGTCCAGGGTGCCCACGGAGCTGACCGAAGAGCCTTTCCCGCGGTCCGTGAACCAGGCCACGTTGCCAAGGAACGGCACGGTGACACTGCGCATCACGGTCTCCTGCAGCATCACCTCTTTGCCCTGGGTGATGCGCTCGAGCGCCTCGACCACGTTGATCGACTCGCCCTTGGCGGCCACCCGGCCGGCGTCGAGCGCGGCGTAGCCGCCGCCGATCATCCCGCCGTAGGTGGCCAGAATCTTGAGCACGCTCCAGTTGCCGGTGAAGAGGCCGATCGGACCGCCGATCATACCGCCCAGCGCCACGCCCACCAGGGCGCCGCTGAAGCCCTGCTTGGCGGAGGCTTTGGCCACGCGGGCGATGGTGTTGTCGTCGGCCTTCTTGTAGAAGCGCCAGGGATAGGTCGAGCCCATCTTCTTGGTGAAGCTCGACAACTGGTGGGCCGCGTTGGCCACCGGGTTCTTGTCGGCCACCTTCTCGTCCGGGTTGTACATCTGGAAGACCAGCTTGAGCTCGGAGTAGCTCGACACCAGGATGGGCGCGCCGAACTTGAGCTCGATGCCGTTGTTGGCGCCGACCTTGGCGTCCTTGGAGAAGTTAGCCACCTTGGACACGCCGTCCAGCGAGGCCGCGCCGCTCAGGGTGCCGGCCGCCGCCAGGGCACCCAGGCTATCGGCGTTGATGGAGAGGTTGAGGTTGCGCATGGGCTCGAGGAAGACGGGCTGGCCGGCCTTCAGGCGGTCCATGGCTTCCAGCTCGGAGATCTCGCCGCGCATCCGCATCTGGCTCTTGTCGGCCTCGGCCGTCCGCAGGCGCCAGGGGAAGCCGAGATCCTTCATCTTCTGGGTGAAATAGCCCAGCATCTGTCCGGCCTGACGATCGGTGATGTTCTTGTACTCATCTCCGGTCAGGTCGATCTCGATCTTGTCCTCGACGGCGCCGCCGCCCACGAGGTCCGTGAGCTTGTCCTTGGTCGCGTCGAAGACGCTCCGCTGGGACGGGCCGGGGGCAGCCAGGGGCCTGATATCCATGGAATCACCATAGGGCCGCGCTCTGAAAAAGGCCTAAAAGCCCGGGGGGTTGCTTTTCTGGGCCTGTTCTGGCATACTCTCTCGGTACTTTGTCCGGAAAGGAGGTAAAGCCGCATGTCCGATAAGGAAGAAGCCATCGAAGTTGAAGGTACGGTCGTGGAAGCGTTTCCCAACGCCCGCTTTGGAGTCGAGCTGCCTAACGGCCACAGAGTGCTCGCTCACGTGTCCGGAAAGATCCGGCGCCATTTCATCCGCATCCTTCCAGGCGACAAGGTGACTGTGGAGCTTTCCCCTTACGACCTCAGCCGTGGTCGCATTACCTACCGCTTCAAATAGTCAGCCGTAGACGGACGCCTGCCCGAAGGGCCCGCCTCGCTCAATCGAGACGGGCTCTTTGTTTTAGCCCGTGATTCCGTCCTGGTTCCAATCGCGGTCGGCGGGCGTCAGCGAGGCGTGGGACTCGCCCAGGCGCAGCAACAGCTCGCGCACGTCCTCCAGGGCCTCGGCGTGATCCTCCAGCGAACCGTCGCCCTGGGCCAGCAGGGCGCTCAGAGTGGCCTCCAGGGTCTGCACGTGCACTTCCAGCTCGGACGCGACCCGCTCGAGGTCGGCATCGTCGCCCATGGACTGCGCATTGGCCTTGTGCCAGGCAGCCAGACGCCGGGCAGCATCGCGCACGACGATGTGGCACTGGGTCAATAGCGGCCGGATCTCGGAGAGGCTGCCCTGGGTCTCCAGCGCGTGCGTCAGCTTGTTGAAAAGAGAATCCTCGGCCACGGCGGCTCCGCCCTCGTCGGGCGCGTCCTCGGGCCAGATGAGGGGAGAGCCGCAGCCGGTGCAGTTGCGCACCTTCTGGTTGCGCAGGCCACACTGGACGCAGACCACGGTGTCTTTCTCCTCTTGCAGCAGGCGGATGGTCTCCCGGCACCACAACCAGCGGTCGAAGGCCGTCTCGAGCTGCTGCACGGCCAGCGCCAGCGAGGGACGGTCGTCGTGCTCGCAGGCGTCGCGCAGCTTCTCGAGGCACTCCAGCACGGCCGACACGGCCGTCAGCAGGGCCTCCTGCTCGTTGGTCTTGAGGCCCGCCAACTCGATCTCGAGCGAGGTGGCGGCCTGATAGCAACGTTCCAGTTTGCCCAGCAGATAGGGACGCGGCAGGGTTCCGGCATACCAGCCCTTCACGGCCTCCCGCAGCTCCTCCATCAGGGGATCGGCGGCGAAAGAGCGGCTCTGGGCGCCTTTGTCCATCCAGGCGTTCTTCTTGTTGAGCAGCTCCTGGCCCAGGCGGAACAGCTCCATTTGCTTGCGCTCCGAGGACGGCTCGCCGCGGGCTCCTTCCAGCGTCGTGACGAAGCGCTCCAGCACCGGCCGCACGCTGGTTTCCCACACCTGCTCGCCGCGCGCCGACAGCAGCACGGTGCCGTGGAAGCGGGCGCAGTCGGCCTGCTGCTCCTCGAGGAACTGCTCCAGACGTCCGTAGTGGGCGGAGAGCTCGCCGCCGCCGCGGGCAGCCCGGGCAAACGCGTCCAGGACAGGGACTTCCGAGAAGCCCTCCTGGCGTCGCACCTGGCCCATGGCGTTGAGACCCGAGTTGAGGTCGATGGCCGCGCCCTGAAGCAGCTCCACCGATTCGCCCAGCGCCTCGCGCCGCTCTTTGGGAGCCTCCAGAAAGTGAACCAGCGAGCCGACCGCGTTCTGATAGGAGGAAAGTGCCGCGGTGAGGCGCTGCCCCAGCACCTGGTGGTGCGGATAGCTGGCGCGGAACAGCTCGGCGTCGCGCGCGAACACGTCGTGCAGCTTGACCAGCTCGGCCACGCGCGCGCCCAGAAGCTCGGGGTCGCCCATTCCTTTGTGCATCGCCCGCACGGTCTTGAGCGCCTCGTCCAGGGCCGGGATGGGGACGTCCTGGGGCAGCATCTTGCGCTCGCGGTCGAGTTGCTCGGAGATGGTGGCGATCTGGAAAGAGAGCTCCTGCAGCCGCTTGCCCGAGGCGATCAGCTCGGGCTGCTTGCTGCCCGCGATCTGGTGGTCCAGCTCTCCGAACAGGGCATCACGCTCGCGCAGCTGGGTCAGCAACTGGTCGGCCAGGGCCACCAGGCGCTCGTGCCCCAGCACGGTCTCGCGCGTGAGACGGGCCAGGTTGAGCGAGCGCACCTGGCGGTCGCGCGCCTCGGCCAGCAGCTCGCCGCAGGCGCGTGCCGACATGTCGCCCTCCATCAACATGACCAGCCCCTCCACCAGGGCCGAAATCTCGCGTGCGTATCTAGGTGTCATGTCTCCCCCAACTCCCTCAGCCGGTCTTGGACGCCGGTCATCGAGCCGTGCCTGCCGAGCCGCCGCCAGTAGTCCGGTTCCAGAAGGTCGCTCAAAAGTTCCTGCATCCCCTGCCTCACCGTCTGCGAAACGGCCATGGCGGGACGCGCGTCCACGGCCGGCGCTCGGGTGAGGTAGTGCTCGTAGACCGTTTTGAAATCGACCTTGGGACAGGGTAAACCGTGGTTGAGGCAGGTGCGAAAATACTTTTCGATGGGGCGGTTGTAGAGGTTGTAAAGAAAGGAGAGCTCGCTCAGGGGGAACAGCGTCTGGCGCGTGTAGAGCGCGTAGAGCACGGCGCCCAGCGAGTAGGCATCGCCGACCTCGCCGCTCTCGATGTGGAACAGCCGTTCCGGGGCGGTATACTCGGGGTCGCCGTGGGCGAACCAGAAGGTGGGCGTCTTCTCCGAGGCGCTGGACTCGATGTAGCGCGCCATTCCAAAGTCGGAGATGCGCGGTTGCCCCTGGTCGTCGAGCAGAAGATTGGCCAGCGAGAGGTCGCGGTGCAGGACGCCCGCCTCGTGGATGGCCGCCAGCCCGCCCGCCAGGCTCTCTCCGATGCGCAGCACGGTGGCCGCATCGTAGCCTCCCCGGGCCACCAGGTCGTCGAGCTTGCCGCCCGTCACCAGCTCCATGGCGAAGTAGAGGCCGCCGTCCGGGAGTTCCGCCAGCGGCGCCCGCAAGGCCATCACGGCGGGATGGGCGACCTTCTCCATGACGCGGGCTTCGGCCACGAAACGGCTCGTGATCTGCTCGGTGCGCCGGTCGGCGCGCATGACCTTGACGGCCAGGCCACCTTCCACCTCGAACACGTCGCCGTAGCTGCCCCGTCCCAGGGTACGCAGGACTTTGTGAGGGCCGATGGTCATCGTGCGGGCGAGGTTCCACCCGGAGGCGTTCACAACCTGTTCAAAAATGGTTTACAAATTTTTCACACGCTCTCCTTAATTCCCAAGCGCCGGACCATGATGAAAACGGTAACATCAGCTCAGACGGAGGACGAAACCAATGCTCAACGGAACGACGGCCTGGACCCCCCCGATGATGGGGAGCAACTTCCTGAACGGCAATTGCTTTGCCGGGGCCGGGGTGCAGAACCCCTACCAGTCCCTGGCCCAGATTCTCATGATGTTCGCGATGTTCGAAGCGATGCAGGGACAGCAGCAGGGGGGGCAGTTCCCGGGGATGGGCAACAACTGGAGCGACCCGTGCGGGTGCAACTCGGCGATGAACTACGATCCGAGCTGCGCGCCCAGCGCCTGCCTCCCGGACCTGAGCTGCTGGGGTGGCCAGCAGGCGCAGGACGACTGCGAATGCCACGCCCACGGATCGGGCTCCGGCTCGTTTGCAGCAGCGTTTGCCTTCTCGATCAACGGCGACAATTGCCCGCCTCCTGCTCCGGAGCAGAACTCCAGCGCATCGGCCGCGGCCGCGGTGGCCGTGCAGCAGGAGCAGCCCGCGCCCCAGCCGTCGGGTGGTGACGGTGGTGGCGGCGACGGCGGTGGGGCGGGCGGCGCCGGTGGCGACGGCGGTGGCGGCGGCACGCCGGTCCTGTTGGACGTGAACGGCGACGGCAAGATCGACACCACGGGTAAGGGCGGCCACAAGGTGCAGTTCGACCTCGACGCGGACGGCAAGAAAGACAACATGGAGTGGATGAAGGCTGGCTCGCAGGACGGCATGCTCGTGGCCGACTACAACAACGACGGCCAGATCAACGACGGTCGCGAGCTGATGCGTCGCACCGGCGAGAACGGCGAGAAGGACAAATACAAGAACGGCTGGGACAAAGTCTCCCAGTTGTATGACAAGAACCACGACGGGGTCGTCAAGGGCGACGAGCTCAACGGCCTGAAGATGTGGGTCGACTCCAACGGCGACGCCAAGACCGACCCCGGCGAGCTGCGGACCCTGGCCCAGATGGGGATCTCCCAGATCGATCTGCCCAAGAACCAGGGCGAGATGGACTCGACCTTCGTTCGCAACGGCAAGACCCAGCTGGCGCGGGACTACGACTTCGAGATGGCCAACGGGGGCCGCGTCGCCTAGCTCGCAACGGCGCGATCGTTCGGAAGGAGCCTGTCGCTTTAGGCGGTGGGCTTTTTCTTTGGGCGAGCCTCGTGGAGGGAGAGGATGGGGAGGTATCGATGCCCTGAGGGTCGATTCCAGAAGCGAACCTCTCCTATCTCCTCTTCTCCCCTTTTTTACACTATCGAAGCACGAACGGCACGCCCGCATTCGTCACGGTAACGCTGCCCCCAGAGATGCTCTGCACGCGGACGCCCTTCACGAACTGCCCCTCGCGCACCACGATCGTCTCGCCGCCAGAGCGTAAGGTCGCCTGTGAGCCTTCGATCTTGACCACCGTCAGGTTGGGGCGGGAGGGCTTCCTGATGTGCTCGCCGCGCAGGACCTGGTCTTCGTTGGTCTCGTTGGCCCAGGTGTCGCCGCGCTGCACGCCCGGGATTCCGCCGAACGGGTCGCGCTTGGTTTTCTGGTAGTCGACGCCCACGCGCTGCATCGGCTGGGTGGCCGGCAGGTGGGGGCGCTTGACGTCTTTCGTAAACGGGTCGCGCGTTTTGGGGGGGGCGACCGTCTCGGCCGCCAGTTCGGGGGCGGCGCTGGTGGCCGCCGGGGCGGGGGTGGCTGCCGCCTCGGGTTTGGGCGCGGACGAGGAGCAGCCCGTCGCAAAGAGCGTCAATCCCAACAAACAACCCGCGATCCACTTGTGCATGGAGGGGGAATTCGCCGCCGAGCTTGAGACTCCCTCAACGTGGTGGCGGAGAAAATTGGGCGCGATCATCGCGTGGTGGCCGGGGTGTGCTCAGGCTTTCGTCAAGAAGTATGGTAGACCGTGAGCGTAATCGAGGATGGCGACGTGACCGAAAGGCCCGACAAATCGCGAAAAATGGCTTTCGAGCTGGATTTCGAAGTGGTCCTTCGAGGAAGAGGGACCGCCAGGGATGCCGGAGCGTGAGCGAGGTAGAGACATCCCCTCGGACCTGAGTTTAGATGTCAGGTCCCCAACCCTGGCCTGATCCGTTACCGAATGTCTCCGAAAGGGTGGTAGGGAGTGTTGAAGTTATGCCGTTGCGAAGCGAACTCTACCTTCGACCGGGTTACTTCTCCGTTCAAGAAGAACATTCTGACGGACTATTATGATGGGCCCCAAGCGGGGTTCACTCTATGTGACAACTGCTTGCGGGAGTTCAGATTCGAATTATCGGACAGCGACGGCAATTCCGACAGGCGTTTATTTGCTTTCATGCAAGCGACGCCCGGGACACTGCGCAATCTTTTAGAAATCGCACAGGATAATCCTCGTTGGCCATTTTGGCTACCACAAACCCGAGCGTGGCTAGAGTCGGACTTGACTGAATTTTATGGACAGAGCACTGAAATTCGAATGTTCGTCCTGTCAAGCTACGCCTGCAAGCGCATGATTATTTTTGACGATGCCACCCCTTCTGCTCAAGCTCTTTGTCGCAGGTACTTGCGCAAAAAAATGGTTTCATTTATCCCACGTCCCAGAATCGGCTCCGAATAAGCACGGTCCAAAATGGCGGGCAGGGTGGCGTGAGTTTATGGCATGTCGATCCGGCGGCGCGCTCAGGCCGAGTTCCGTCGGGCTGAGCGGTGGCTCCGGCTTGGCCCGCGCCGCACCCGGCCTTCGGGTCCGAGCAACGGGGGCGGGGCAACTCCCGTCCCAGCTCGACCGGCAGAGAGCCCCGTCCAAATCGCCGTCCCAGGGAGGGCCTGCGCCTGGCGGGCCGTGCCCGCCCGTAGCGCGGAGTGGCGTCCATATCCGTTGTGCGACGCCCCGGCGGCGACGAGAGACTGCTGTCACCTGCTCACCGGGTAGAGCACGGCCGCCCCTACCGCTGATGATCAGCGCGCTCGGCAGACACGGGCTTGCTCGGCGTCGAGCTGCGTCCGATCTCCTGGCCACCCAGCCAGCCAAGAAGGCCACCGGCCGGCACCGTCGACGTGCTAGACGACAGGCCTGCACTTCCACGACGTGGCGCACCTGCTGGAGTTGCCGCAACGGCTGGTGGACAGCCGCACGTTGCCATACGGTTAAGGCGCGTCAGGTGCTCGGCCCCGTCAGGCCTAGACAGCGCGGCTTGAGGAAAGTCGCCGCGACCCCGGTGGCGCGCATGTGTTGCGCCGCCCAGGCGCGCAGTTGCACCCCCTCGCGGTTAACCGCCAACTCCAGCCCTGGCTCCCCGAGGGGCTCTGGCTCGACGCCAGACTTTATGGGAGAATTTTCCCCGAAATCCCGTGCGCGACGCCCATAGCCCAAAAGCGACACCGCGCCATGAATCTGCCCCCAATTTAGCCCTGAGCGCGCCTCTCGCACCCCACGGGTCCTTCCGAGACTTTTCGCTCCAAATGCTCGCTCCAACCGCCAGAAGCCCACTTCAAACACGCCATCCAAATGGCTCCGTAAAGCCATTTTTGCCCTGTCGCATTTTTGACTTACCTGACCCATGCCAGTTAAAATGGAATCGTGCTCAACTATCTCCTCCAGGAGAATCCCACCTGCGATGAAGGCGCCCTCGAGGTGCCCATGAACGACTGGATGCACGCCATCGACCGCTCCGAGGCCGCCCTCTTCCTCGACGGCCAGATGCGCCTCCTCGCCCGCGCCCACGCGCGCCTCAGCCTGCGCCTGGGCGAGGCCCTCCAGCCCATGCTCAAGCGCTCCGGCTACAGCGCCCTCGGTTACGCGAAGTCCGCCGACTACTGCCGCGAAGAGCTCGGCGCCAGCCAGAGCACCGCCGAGCGGATGGTCCGCCTGCACAAAGGCCTGCAAGACTTCCCCCTCGTGAACGAAGCCTTCCTGAAAGGCGACCTGAGCGAGTGCCAGGCGCTGCTCTTGCTTTCCCGCCTCCCCAAGCTCGGCGACGAAGCGGGCTGGGTCGAGAAGGCCCGCGCCCTCACCGTGCGCGCCCTCGAGAAGGAGCTCGGTGCCGAAGCGACCGAGCCGAGACCCCGTCCCGCCGGCGAGCGCCACTACCGCTTCACCCCGGGAACCATGCTCGACTGGCACATGGGCCGCGAGCTCGCCGGGCGCCTCCACGGCAGCGACCTGAACGACGCCCAGTTCCTCGAGTTCCTGGCGGCCGAGTTCCTGGCCGGCCCCCATCCCCGGCCCACCGACGAGCCCATCCCCGAGGAAGCGCCGCCGCCCCGCGAGCCCCGCACCCGCGAGCTCTGGAAGGTGCTCGAAGTGGAGTATGGCCGTTGGGATTACTTCGACTGGCAGGCTATCGCCGTCCAGCTTTCGCCCGAGCTGCAGCAGCCGTTGCCCGAGTTGCCGCACGAGCGCCAGTCCGCCATCAACGACCTGTTCCTCTGCCGCAGGCGGCTCCATCTGCACCTGGGGCGGATGCTCTTCACCTTCAGTCGCCTCAGCCTGTGGCGCGACTCCGGCTTCGCCAGCCTCGGTCACTACGCCCAGGAGCGCCTCGGCCTCTCGACCACCACCGTTCACCGGCTGATCACGCGCGAGCGACTCTTCCTGGAAAACCCTGACGTCCACGAGGCCGTGCGCGACGGCCAGCTCACCGTCTCCCAGGCCGATGCCCTCGCACCGGTCCTGAAGGAAGTTCCCGACTCGTGCACGCCCGCCTGGATCGCGTTCGCGAGGGGCACCACCACGCGCAACCTCGCCTCCGTCGTGAAGGCCACCTGTGAGCTGGCCGAGGTCGACCGCGAGACTTTCCTGATGTCGAACTACCTGCCGCCCTCGTGCGACGAGCGCCCCTGGCAGATTCGCGGCCGGGCGCGGCGCTCCCATGAGCCCGTCGACCTCGCGGCCCTGCTCGGCCCCATCGGGGTGGTGGTCGGTTGGGCCGCCACCTGGATTCCAACGTTGACGCTTCATGCGAAAGCCACCCTTTCGCTGGTAGTCCGGGTGCCCGAGGAGATCCTTCCCGTGCTCGAGGAGGCGGAGCGGGTCGCGGGGGCCCGCACGCCAACCGAGGCGGTCCAGATGTTCCTCGACGGCTTCATCGCCACGTGGAGCAAAGCCGATCTGCAGACACGCCCCCAGACCCGGCGGCTGTTCGAGGCGGCGGATTACCGCTGCCAGGTCCCGGCCTGCACGGCCCGCGTCTGCCTGGAAGCCCACCACCTCCACTTCCGCTCGCAAGGGGGCGGCAACGAGGATGCCAACATGGCCGTCGCCTGCAAGAGCCATCACCATCACGGCATCCACGCTGGCACGATCCGCGCCACCCGCACACTCGACGGCGCCATCCTGTGGGAGATGGGCATCTTCGGCGCCCGGGTCCACCGGGTGTTCCGGAACGAAACGCTCGTGAGTCGGGCCGACTGAGCAAATGCATTCAGCCGCCTTCTTCTCGACGAGACCGTAAAGAGCGGAATGCTCAAAGCGGGCATCCTGATCGGACCGGCCCTCGTCGTTCTGGATACCAGCCTACGGCGGCGCGCAGGCCAACACCGCTCTTGTAGACGACGCCGGCCACCCCGGCAGCACGTCAAAGCCCCTTGAGCGTCGAGCGCCTTTGCCAGAACTCCTCCGGTGTGAGCGGAACCGCCAAGCCGTCCTTCCAGCGCCGACCAATCCATAGCTCGGTGGTCAATTCGTCGGTCCCGGGCTCCGATTTCGGAAAAAGCTCCCAGACCGACGCAACCTGCTTCCCCCTGTGCCAAGATGGGCTGAGACACGGTGAGGCCCTGGAATTAGTGTAGAGCTCTCTCCACCCCGCGCTGGTGGTGGGGAGAGCGGAGCGAAACCCGCCACCAGCGCGCGCGCTTCGCGCGCAGGGCCCCACCAGGTCGGACGAGAACTTGATTGTGATTCAAGAGGGTGGAGAAAGAGACTCAACTCATGAACCAGGATCAAAGACTGTTCGACAAGCTCAGCCGCGCGTCCGTCCACGCGCCCATCCCGGACCCGGAGGTGAAGCCCAAGAAGGCGACTCGTCGCAAGATGAGCGCGAAGTACAAGTTGACCATCCTCGAGAAGACCGACGCGATGATGCCCGGTGAACTTGGCGCCTTTCTGCGCCGAGAAGGGCTCTACTCGTCTCACCTCAGCACCTGGCGCAAGCAGCGTGCGGCCGGCCAACTGGCGGGTCTCGAGCCTAAGACTCGGGGTGCCAAGCCCAAGCCGCCCGAGGCCCGGCGCGTCAAGGAGCTGGAGGCTGAAAACGCCAGGCTGCAGCACCGACTCGAGACCGCGGAGCTAGTCATCTCGGTGCAAAAAAAACTCTGCGATTTCTTCGGGGTGGATCCGATGACCGGCGAGCGAGTCGGCCCCAAATGACGGCAGCGGTGCAGGAGCTGACGCCCCAACTCGGGGTCGAGGCGAGTTGCGAGGTGGTCGGGTTGCCCCGGGCATCCTACTACCGAACCATCGCGCCACCCAGGCCTCCTGAACCTAAGCCGGCTACCAAGCCTGCGAACAACCCTCGCGCGCTCGCGCCTGAGGAGAAGAAGGCAATACTAGACCACTTGCACAGCGAGCGGTTCATCGACCGGTCCCCGGCCGAGGCTCAGCACACGCTGCTCGACGAGGGGATCTACCTGGGCTCGCTCAGGACGTTCTACCGCGTCCTGGCCGATAACGACGAGGTCCGGGAGCGCCGCAACCAGCGGCGCCACCCCGAGTATAAGAAGCCCGAACTCGTGGCCACGGCGCCCAACCAGGTTTGGAGCTGGGACATCACCAAGCTCCGCGGGCCCGCGAAGTTCGTCTACTATTACCTCTACGTCATTCTCGATATCTACAGCCGTTACGTGGTGGGCTGGATGCTGGCGTCCCGGGAGTCGGGCGACCTGGCTGCTCAGCTCATCCGGGAGACCTGTGAAAAGCAGGGCGTTCAGCGCGATCAGCTTGAGATCCACTCTGATCGTGGGTCGCCCATGACTGCCCTGCCGACGATCGGACTGATGGCCCAGCTTGGCATCACGCCCAGCTACAGCCGCCCGCACGTCAGCAACGATAACCCTTTCAGCGAGAGCCAGTTCAAGACGCTCAAGTATCACGCCGGTTTCCCCGGGCGATTCGGGTGCATCGAGGACGCCCAGTCCTTCTGCTCACCGTTCTTCGCCTGGTATAACAACGAGCATCGCCATGCGGGTGTTCTGTTCCTGACGCCGGCAGATGTCCACCACGGAGGCGCAGACGCAGTTCTGGAAGCCCGGCACGCCCGGCGGATGGCAGCCTATGCCAGTCATCCCGAACGCTTCATCGGCGGGGAGCCGCGGCGTCCCAGCCTGCCGAGCGCGGTCTACATCAACCCGCCCCGAAAGGAGGACACCTCGTCAACCGCTACATAAAATAGTCCGACCGAAGTGTCTCAAACCTCTTGACATCTTCCGCTTCCCCTGCAAGGCAAGGTAGCGATTGTCCGCGCTGAAGACGCCGCACGTGCCCTCGGCCGGCACGGTCGTTCGCGTGTTCCAGGAGGACGTGTCCACAATTTCCACCGCGCGCACGCTCCTGACTGCGAGTAACGACTCGTCGGGGCTGCAGGCGACCGGGGAACGGTCCGGGAGCGCTTCACCCCTACAACCGATGACCGTCATCATCTCGGCCGATCCCCCAGAGGAAATACCAATCCTCCCCTTTGGGAACGATCCCGATTACGTCCCCACAGTCGATCTCAATGTCATTCTTCCGATCGACGAGACGGACCCTGGTAGCCTCCCCGGTCAGGAGCTCGAACTGGGAATCGTCCCAGTCGATAGGCGCCCGAATCCTTCGGATTTAAACTGGATCCGGTTCCCCGGGTACGCATTATTCGGTTAACAACTGAACACCAGGGAGTGACTCAGGCCTGTCCTCGGACGAGGCGCTCGGAGGGCCGTCAGAGGTCACGCAGGGGGTCTCTGGGAGGTTGGTCGGCCATGGAAGAGGCTCAGCCCCGATCAGGGCCTTCCGCTCGAAGGCGCACGGTGTCAGATAGCCCAGCGTGGAGTGCAGGCGTACCGGGTTGTAGTAGGCCTCGATGTACTCGAAGACGGCTTGCTTGACCGCCTCCCGCCCTTGCCCCACCAGGTCGTCGAGCAGCTCGGTCTCGAGCGTGGCAAAGAAGCTCTCGGCTACAGCGTTGTCCCAGCAGTTAGCGCGCCGGCTCATGGACGGCGTGATGCGCTTCCCTTTGAGGAGCTTGCGGAAGTCGTCGGAGGCGTACTGGCAGCCCCTGTCGGAGTGAAACAGCAGCAATCCGGCGGTTATGCTACGCCGCCCGAGCGCCATGCGCAGGGCATCCATCACGAGCTCGCGATCGGCCCGGGCGGACATAGCCCAGCCCACCACCTTGCGGCTGAACAGGTCGAGCACAATGGCCAAGTAGAGCCATCCTTCGCTCGTCCTGATGTAGGTTAAGTCGCCAACCCAGGCCTGGTCGGGCTCCGCGGGCTGGAAGTTGCGGTTGAGGTGGTTGGGGGCCACCGGCAGGTCATGGTCGGACTTGGTCGTGACCTTGTAGGGCTTGCGGCGTTTGGCCTGCAGGCCGCCTTTGCCCATCAGGCGCCGGACACGGTTGCGACCGATTTTGGTGCCAGCCTGAGCTAACTCCGCCCTGTGTCGGCGCGAGCCGTACCGTTGACGGTGCTTCTTGTGTCCTTCCGTCAGCTTTGCGAGCAGGGCGTCATCCTCCCGGCTTCGCAGCGACGGACCACGCTCAAGCCACTCGTAGAAACCGCTCTGTGAAACCTCCATACAGCGGCATAGCACGATGACCGGATAATTGGCCCTCTCCGCACGAACGAACGCGTATCTCACGCTTGGTTCCTCGCGAAGAAGGCCGCCGCCTTTTTTAGGATCTCGTTCTCCATTGCCAGGGCGCGCTTCTCTTTCTCTGCGAGCTTCAATTGGGCGCGCAGACTCTCGTTCTCGTCACGGACATCACGCACTGCGCCAGCTGTGCGCCCAATTGAGGCGCCCAACTTCTTGCGCCAGTTGACCAGGGAACTCTCGGCGATGCCGAGTTCCAGAGCCACTTGTCCGACCGTCCGAGACCCGTCCATGGTCATCCGAACGGCGCGTTCTCTGAACTCTTGTGGGTAATCAGGTCGTTTTGCCATGTTGAAAGTACCTCCAGGTTTACTTGATTCTATATCAAGTACCCGGAAAACTGGATCCACTCCAGATGGGCACGCAAACCAGGTAGGAATCCACGCGAGCAACCGAGGGAGGAGCATAGAGTCGCAGAGCCAGGCGTCTCAGCGTAGGAGTGTAGTCCCAGACCATCCCCTGGAGACCCCTTGTCGCTTCCAGGAAGGGACCAATGTCGGACACAACTTCGAAGCGGTCCTCAAATTCGGGCACTCCCGGGCATTCCCTTACTCGTAGGAGATTCCCTCGGCCAACCCCCTGACCTGGATCATACGCGGACCCGTCGGCAGGGCGCACAATGGGGGTATGAGCAAGATCCTGGTTCCTATCGATGGCTCGGGAGAGAGCCACGCGGCGCTGCCCTACGCCGTGCGCATGGCCCGGCTGCTGCAGTCGGAGATCGTCCTGGTGGGAGTGGCCGAGCGCGCCTACGACGAGCTCGAGCCGGGTCGGGCCCGACAAGCTCTGCTGGACCACCTCGAGAAGGTCCGCGAAGCCTTCGCCAAACTCGGGATCGCCATCACCGTCCAGACGGGCGCCGGCGCCCCCGCCGAAGAGATCACACGCCTGGCCGAGGAAGGCTCCGTCGACCTGATCGTCATGAGCACCCACGGACGCCGCGGCACCGGCCGCTGGCTGCTGGGAGGCGTCACCGCCCGCGTGGTGCGCGAGGCCGGGTGCCCGGTGCTGATCGCCCGCCCCGGAGAGCATCAGCCCGGCGAGGCCCACGACAAACCCTTCCGCCGCATCCTCGTGCCGCTCGATCGCAGCCCCCTCGCCGAGCGAGCCCTGGACGCCGCCGCCCGGCTGGCCACTCGGGACGAGTCCCAGGTCGGCCTGCTCGGGGTGGTGGACTTCCCGACCTGGCTCTGCTTCCAGACCGAGGAACGCTGGTCCAAGAACCTCCCCGCCGCCACCGAGAGCTACCTGGCCGCCCAGACCGAGCGCCTGCAGGCCCAGGGGCTCAAAGCCTACGCGCAGGTCTGCATCGGCGACCCGGCCGAGAAGATCCTCGAGCACGCCGAGACGGGCGTGGACCTGATCGTGATGGCCACCCACGGCCACTCCGGAGTGGCGCGCACGATCATGGGCAGCGTGGCCGAGCGCATCATGCAACACGCTCCCTGCCCGGTGCTCTTCGTCCGCGAGCACCGCGGCGCGCTGTGCGCGCCCGGAATCAAAAAGGAGTCCTGACCAGCTCCCGAAGCATCCGCAGCATGATCTCCCTCCTCCGGGTCTGCCTGCTGCTCATGGCCCTGCTCGTCCCTGTCCGGGGAGAGCCCGGCCTCAAGCAAGTGGACGCGTCCGCCCTGCAAGCCGTCTTCGACCAGACCGCCCGCGAGCTGGGCGTGCCGGGGGCGCTGGCCCTGCTGCGGACTCCGCAGGGCGAGGTGGTGCTCAGCTACGGCACCACCGAGCTGGGCCAGAGCATCCCCCCCACGGCCGCGACCCACTTCCGCATCGCGTCCAACACCAAGACCATGACCGCTGCCGTCATCCTGCTCCTGGCTCAGGAAGGGCGCCTGCAGCTGACGGACCCGGTCGAGAAATTCGTCTCCGGAGTTCCCGCTGGAGACCGGATCACCGTGGCCCAACTGCTCTCCATGCGCAGCGGACTGGCCAACTACACGCAATCACCCGCGCTGGCGGATGCCCTCGACCGCCATCCGGCACGCACCTGGACCCCCCGGGAGGTGCTGGCGCTGGCCTTCGCGCAGCCCGCCCACTTCGCCCCGGGCGCCGAGTTCGAATACTGCAACACCAACTATGCCCTGCTCGGACTTATCGCCGAGAAGCTGGAGGGCTGCCCGCTGGCCGCGATCTTCCAGGCGCGCCTGTTCCAACCCCTGGGGATGCAGAGCACGCTGCTTCCCGGGCCAGTCCTCCCCAACCCGTTCTCTCACGGCTACATGTACGGCGGCTCGGCCTTCGCGCTGGTGGACAAGCCCTATCCGCCCGGGATGGGGCAGCAGCCTCCCCACGACTACACCCTCCAGAATGCGTCCTATGCCACGGCGGCGGGCGGTGCCGTCTCGACGGCCCGCGACCTCGCGATCTGGATCGAGGCCCTGGTGGACGGACGGGTGCTGAACACGGCCTGGCAGCGCCGATTCTTGACCGACATCCGGCCCCAGGACCCGGCCGCGCCCCAGGGCCAGGGCTACGGTTACGGCCTCACCCGGCTCACCTTCGGGGGCAACCGGCTCTACTTCCACGGAGGCGAGCTGCCGGGCTTCAACTCGTTCATCGGACGCGACCCGGCCAACCAGATGACCCTGGTGGTGTGGACCAATCTCACCCTCTCGCTGGACGGGCAAACTACCGCCAATACGCTGATGCTGAAGCTCCTCGACCAGCTCTACGCCGAGTCGCCCCTGCACTAGGTCGCGCCCGGGGCGCCGCCGAAGGTTCCGTCCATGGTCAATCTGCTCGGGCTTCTGGTCATCGCTCTCTTCGCCTACAGCGGCTACCGCCGCGGCCTGGTTCGGATGGCGGCCTCGCTGCTGGCCTTGCTGGTGGCCGGACTGCTGGCGCAGCCCCTGGCACCCCTCGGCGCTCTTCCCCTGGGGAGCAGCGTGCCGCTGCTGCTCAAGCCCCTGGCCGGCGCCGTCGTCATGGCGCTGATCCTGTTCGTGGTCTTCGACCTGCTGATCGGCATCCCGCTGCGCAAGCGCACGAAGGCGCGCGAGGACGAGGGCCTGCCCCGGATGGCTCCCTGGGAGCGCCCGATGGGCCTCGTGCTGGGCGCGTTCTGGGGCCTGGGCATCCTGACCCTTTGTCTGGCCGGCATCAACGCGGCCGGCCACGCCCAGCGGGCCATGCGCCAGTCCGACGCCCAGATCGCCTACCGCGAGAAGCATCCGGGACGCTGGACCGTGGTGCCCGTCACCGAGTTGCACCTGGCCGAGCCGGAGAGGGCCGAGGTGATGTCCACCTCGATCGACGAGTCGGTCTTCGCCCCGCTGGTGGTCAAGGTCAATCCCATCGACGAGAAGGTCGAGAAGACGCTCGAAGACCTGCGGGTCGTGGTCAACGACCCCCAGCTGATGGCGCTTTTCATGGCCAACGAGCGCGTGCGCACCTTGATGGAGAACCAGACGCTGCAGGGCCTGGCGAAGGATCCCGAGATTGCGGCCTCTTTGCGAGCCGGTGACTATCGCGGCCTGATGGACAACCCCAAGCTCGCCGCCGTGACCGAGGACCGGGTGCTGATGTGGCGCCTGCGCGAGCTGCACATCGACGGGTTGCTGGAAGAGGTGCGCCAGTCGAGCCAGAGCCTTCCCGGCGAAAAAACCTAGATCCGGTAGCGGCGCAAGATCATTCCCGGGGTCACCATGCGGTAGATTGGCTCCCCGCCCGCCTGGCCCTCGCTCAGAACCCGCTCGAGCTCGGCCGCCGTGGGCTTGAGAGTGCGCAGGCTCAGGGCCAGCCAGGTCCCGATGCGCGTGCGCACGTACCGGTGCGGGGCGGTCAAGAAGAGGCGGAGCGTATTGAGGATGCCCAGAGCGGGCAGCACGAGCACGAGCGCCAGGACGAACTTCTTGTCGGCCCAGTGAGCCGCCGCCGCCAACAGCAGCGCGCTGCCGACCAGCGTGACGATGAGGCTGCGCGTGGCGGGGCCGTCGAACGCCGGCAGGGCGTGCTGGCGCACCATGGGAGCGAGCAAGGTGAAGGCCTCGCGAATGATTCCGATCCGGTCCTCCTCGGGGGGCTTGAGCCTCACCTGCGAGTCGAGACCGGCGAGCGTCTGCACGCTGCGCTCGGCGTCCTTGCGGTTGGGATAGAGCCGGCCGCGCAGCTCGCCGGGCACGGGGACGGGGATGCCGCATTTGGCGCACTCCCTGCGCTTCTGGCCGCGGCTTTCGAGAAAATGGAAGACCTGGACCGTGCGACAGATCGGACACTGGTCCCCGGACCAACCCAAGGAGGTCGACGCTTTGTCCCCCACGACCCAAAGTTCGTGAAGGTCCATGAGCGCCCCTGCAAGGTACTCCCGTACTTCGTTGGGGAAGGCCCGCTCCTCGCGGGCGGGGAATGCGAGCAAGGTGAGCAGCCCCTCCCGCGCAATGGTCGCCACGGCGCTCTGGCTGGCTCTGCTGGCGCCTCTGGTGACGCTCCCGCCGCATCTGCCCGCGTTGTGGTGGGCGGTGGCGGCGCTGATGGTCCTGGCCGAGGTGGTCGCTCCCGCGATCCCGCGCTTTGGCTTCTTGAGCGTGTCGGCCCCGCTGGTCGTCGTGCTGGCTCCGGCGCCCGGCGCCGCGGGCTTCTTTCTCACCCTGGCGCTGCTGGCGCGCAGCCTGCGGCACGGCCGTCCCGAGGCGACCGGCCGGGCGCTCGAGGCGGCCGCCGACGCGCTGCCGGCCCTGGTGGCGCTGGAGCTGGTGGCGCGCTGGCCCCAGGCGGCCGTCCCCGCCGCTTTGCTGTGGGTGGCGCTCAGCCAGATGGTCCCGGGCATCCTGGCCGCCGGCCTCTCCGCCGAGGAGACGGCCGAATGGCTGCGCGGGCGCGCCCAGGTGCGGGGAGCCCAGGTGGGGCTGCTGTTCCCCCTGGCGGTCTTTCCCTATCTCCCCGTCTG
This sequence comes from Vulcanimicrobiota bacterium, assembly GCA_039809865.1. Classification (GTDB taxonomy): domain Bacteria; phylum Vulcanimicrobiota; class Xenobia; order Xenobiales; family QWHO01; genus QWHO01. Next base: position 27,468 of record JBDHVW010000017.1, on the reverse strand, counting down.
GCAGGCGCTGGCGCTCTTCCCGGTGCTGCTGGGCATGCAGACGATGGTGGGCCGGCCCGTGGCCGAGCGGTTCGTGCAGAAACTGGGGGCCAGGCTCGAAGTCGAGAAGGCGCGCGGGGTGGACGCGCGTTTGGGTCAGGAAAAAATGCGCCTGCTGGCCGTGCGGCGCGCCGAGGAGCTGGCCGGCCTGGAGCGGCTCACGCGCGCGCTGACCCGCAGCGAGGCTCTCGAGACGACCATGGAAGCCGTGCTCGACCTGGTGATGCGGGTCGCTCCCCCCGCCCGCAGCGTGGTGCTCTTCTTGCGCCAGGACGGCGGACTGCAGCCGGCGGCCGTGCGCACGCCCCACGCGGCGCGCGTGCGCGATGCGGTGCTGCTCAAGCTGCGCGAGCCCGTGCTGGACGAGCTGGCGGCCGGCGGCGGGCCCGTTTACCGCACGGACGCCCAGGACGACGGCCGCGTCTTTCCGGGCGAGATCAGCCTGGCGATCGCGCTCGAGGACGAAGGCGTGCTCTACGTCGGAACTCCCGACCGCGACGGGTTCAGCGAGGAGATGCGCGAGTTCCTGGGCGTGGTGGCCGGGCAGGGCGTGGTGGCTCTGCAGTCGGCCCGCCGGCTCGAGTCCGAGCGCCGCGAGCGCGAGCAGCATCACGCCGCCCGCACCCGCCTGGAGCGCTGGGTGCAACGCCTGGGCCTGCTGCTGGACGGGGTGGGCGCGCTCACCTCCACGCTGGACGCCGAGCAGCTGGCACGGCGCCTGGAGGCGATGCTGCACCAGGTCGTGCCGCACCAGGCCGGGATGGTCGTCTTTCAGGACGGTCCCGTCCATCTGTGGGGTGGCACGCAACGCGAGGCGTCGCTGGGGCTGGCCCAGACGGTCATGACCAACGGCCGCCCGCTGCTGCTCGAACGGCGGCGCGACGCGCGCCTGGCTCCGCTGACCGAGAGATCCGAGAGCCTCGTCTCCGTGCCGCTGCTGGTCGAGTCGACCTGCGTGGGCGCGATCGGGCTCACGCGCCCCGACGAGGGTGCCTTTGCCCGCGAGGACCAGGATCTGCTGCAACTCGTCGGCTACCTGGCGGCGGTCGCCTTCGCCAATACGCGCCGTCAGGTCCAGCTGGCCCAGGCCAACAAGCTGGCCGCGGTGGGCCAGCTGGCCGCGGGCGTGGCCCACGAGCTGAATTCCCCGCTGGGCGCCATCCTGCTGGCGACCGAATCGGCCCTGATGAAGTCGACGCCCAACAAGCTCGAGCGCATCCGTCAGGCCACCGTGCGGGCCCAGAAGATCGTGGCCAACCTGCTGATCTATTGCCAGGGTGGCCAACCCGCCGCCACCGAGCCGGTGGACCTTGGCGACGCCATCGACCAGGCGCTCGACTCCGTCCCGGTGAGGGTCGAGCGCCGCCTGCGCCCCGGCGTGCGGATGGAAGCCAACGTCGGCCAGCTCGTGCAGGTGCTGGTCAACCTGCTGAGCAACGCTCGCGATGCCATGGGACCGGACGGAACCGTGCTCCTGGAATCGTGGGTCGACGGCGAGCGCGCCTGCCTGGCCGTGCATGACAATGGGCCGGGCGTGTCCGAGGAGCTGTCCCAGAGGATCTTCGAGCCGTTCTTCACCACGCGCGACGTGGGCCACGGCACGGGCCTGGGACTGTCCATCTGCCATCAGCTCTTGAGCCAGCAGAACGGCACGGTGGAGCTGGTGCGCGATGGACGTCCCGGGGCCCGCTTCGTGATTACGCTGCCCAGCCGGTAGCCAGGCGGGGCCGGTCGGTCTCGACCAGGTCGCGCACCCGGGCCAGCAGCACGGGCAGCTGGTGGGGCTCGAGCTGGCACGAGGCCAGGCGCAGAAGAGGCATCGGGATCCGCTCGGTGAGCCGGCGCCCGCTGTCCTCCATCATGACGGCCACGAAGCGCAGCCGCTCTCCCTCGCGCAGGCGCAGCAACCCGTCGGGCTGGAAGGTCTGACCCGCCACGTGCACGGTGGGAAACAGGAAGAAGACGAGCTCGGGCTTGCGGCTCAGCACCCAGGGCTGGGGGTGCTCGATCGGTGTGGTGAACATCAGGGTGCGCAGCATGGTCAGGCCACCTCCCGCAGGCGCTCGAGCAGCGAGACCACGTGGGCCGGGTCGAGCTGCTTCTCGTCGAGTTGCAGGAACGGCATTGGCGGCCGGCTGGGCAGCGCGCGTCCGCTCTCGTCGATCATGGCGCACACCAGTTTCTGACGACCGGCCTCGCGCAGCTTCAGGAGCGCGTCCGGCTCGTAGGCACGTCCGCCGACGTGCAGGGTGGGGAACAGGATGAGCGTCAGCTCGGGCCGCGGACACAGCTTGAAGCCGTGCATGGGCTCCCGGGTCAACAGGATCGTTTCCATGATGAACCTCCTCTTGCCGATTGGGTGTAGCTCGATCGTAGGCCTCGGAGGTAAACGGCCTGTTGCCGGGATCTTGCCGCGATGCGTCCGCGAAGTTGCGGAAAGATGAACACTGCAGGGCAAACTTTCGCGGGACGCGAACCGGTGGGGCCGAGATGCACCCCTCCGATCTGCCCCGTCCCCACGGTTTCCTGACCTGGCTCCAGGTGGTGCGGTGCTACCAGAAAGCGAGCCGGCGGCTGGCCGAACGACTGACTCCGCTCGATCTCTCCAATGCCCAGCTCGACGTGCTGGCCAACCTCCTGGCCGGCCCCGAGGAAGGCCTCACGCAGGAGCAGCTCGGACAGCGCCTGCTGGTGACCAAGGGCAATGTGTCGGGAATGCTCGATCGATTGGGTGAGCGCAAGCTGGTGGAGCGCCGCCCGCATCCGGAGGACCGCCGCTCCAAGCTCGTCCACCTCACCCCCCGCGGCCGCCAGCTGGCCGAGGAAGCCGTCAAAGTGCAACGCCAGTTCATCTCCGAGCTGATGGAGGCCGTCTCCCCCACCGACCTCGAGCTGCTGACCGTGACCATGGAGCACGTGGAGCAACGCATCGAGACCCTCTAGATAAGAATTCTATTCAAAAATAGAACAAACTTACTACCCGTCCATCTAGTTTACAAGTAAACTTTGTGTTAGTTTATAAGTGAACAAAATACTCCGAGGAGTTGATGGGTCAATGACGATCACCACGACGAAACAGACCGAGTCGATGCAGGGCTACCTGGATGGAGCGCATCGAGCGACGCGCCAGCAGGTGCGCGAGTGGCTGCAAGATCCGATCTTCACCCGTCGCCCCGACCTTTCCCTGGAGGAGCAGCGCGAGCAGACCTGGGTCTGGTGCCGCGAGCTGGCCAACCGGGGCCTCACGAAGGTGGCCCTGCCCAGGGAGCTGGGCGGCCAGGGAGACTACGCCGGCATGCTGGCGGCCTTCCAGGAGCTCGCCTACTTCGATAACTCGCTGGTCATCAAGCTGGGCGTGCAGGTCGGCCTCTTCGGAGGCAGCCTGTTGAACCTGGGCAGCGCCCGCCACCAGGAGCTCGCTCGCCAGGCCTTCATGCTGGAGCTGCCGGGCTGTTTCGCGATGACGGAGACCAACCACGGCTCCAACGTGCGCGAGCTGGAGACGATCGCGCGCTACGACCAGGTCACCGAGGAGATCGAGATTCACACGCCCCACGAGGGAGCGCGGAAGGATTACATCGGCAACGCCGCGCGGCACGCCCGCATGGCCACCGTGTTCGCGCAGCTCGAGGTGGACGGCAAGCGCCACGGCGTGCACGCGGTGCTGGTGCCGATCCGTGATGCCGAGGGGAACCCGATGCCAGGCGTGCGCCTCGAGGACTGCGGCAAGAAGCTGGGGCTGAACGGGGTGGATAACGGCCGGATCTACTTCGATCACGTCCGGGTCCCGAAGGACAATCTGCTCGACCGCTTCGCCCAGATCAGTCCCGAAGGCAACTACCGCAGCTCGATCGCCAGCCCCACCCGCCGGTTCTTCACGATGCTGGGCACGCTGGTGACCGGGCGCGTCTCGCTGGCGGCGGCCGCCACCAGCGCCGCCAAGACGGGGGTCACCATCGCCGTCGAGTATGGCTCCAAGCGTCGCCAGTTCGGCCCGGTGAAGGAAGCTCAGGAGACCCTCATCCTCGACTACCAGGCTCACCAGCGGCGGCTGATGCCCGCCCTGGCCAGTTGCTTCGCGTTCGACTTCGCTTCACGGGCTCTGGTCCAGAAACAGCAGGAAGGTCACCCCGAGGCCGAGCTGCTGGCCGCGGCGCTCAAGTCGCTGATCAGCTGGGAGACGATGCGCATTCTCCAGACCAGCCGCGAGTGTTGCGGCGGCCAGGGCTACCTGTGGGAGAACCGCTTCGCCGACCTGAAAGCCGACCTGGACGTGTTCACCACGTTCGAGGGCGACAACACGGTGCTGATGCAGCTCGTGGCCAAAGGATTGCTGGGCGAGTATCGCAAGCAGTTCCAGCTCAAGCGACTGGTGCGCCACCTGCTCGGGCGGGCGCGCGAGGTGCTGAGCGACCTCAACCCGCTGGTCCCCCACATGACCTCCGACGAGCATCTGCGCGACACCGAGTTCCTCAAGACCGTGCTCAAGTCACGCGAGAGCATGTTGCTCGTGTCCGCGGCCAAACGGCTCAAGAAGCGTCTCGACAACGGAATGTCGCCGCTGGCCGCCTTCAACGACTGTCAGGACCACATGATCGCCCTGGCCCGCGCCTACGCCGAGCGCGTGGTTCTCGACGAGTTCGCCGCCGCCGTGGTGAATGCGCCCGGGGAGTTGCAAGCACAGCTCAAGGACCTGTGCGACCTCTACGCCCTGAACCGGCTCTACGAGGACCGCGCCTGGTTCCTCGAGCACGGCTACTTCGAGGCGGCCAAGAGCAAAGCCATCCGCGATCTCGTGCTCAAGCTCTGCGGCCAGGTCCGCCAGAACGCGCTACCGCTGGTGCGCTCGTTCGGTATTCCCGAGACGGTCCTGGGCGCTCCCATCGCGCGCTGAGGTGACCTTGCGCCGCGGAAGACGGATCGCGAGCAGGCAGCCCAACCAGAGCAACAGGAACGGGATATCTCCGTAGCGGGCATAAAAGCTGGTGCGGCCGTCGCCGCAGAGCACCGGGTAGATCGGCATGGCCGCCTCGTCCACGGCAGTAGCCCCGTGAACGCGGCCCAGCCGATCCACCAGGGCGCTCACCCCCGAGTTGGCGGCTCGCACGACCGGCAGGCGCGTCTCGATGGCGCGCACGCGCATGGCGTAGAAGTGCTGGCGGGCCTCCAGGGAGCTGTGGAACCAGGTGTCCGAGGTGGGATTGACGATCATGTCGGCCTCGGTGACCGCGCCCTCGAAGCGGCCGGGCGTGAGGATCTCGTAGCAGATCAGGGGTAGAATCCTGGCTTTGGACGAGGGCAGCAGCTCGCGCCGGGTTCCGTGCCGGAAGTCGTAGCGCGAGGGCGCAATCCACTTGAACGGCCCGGGAGTGTACTCGGAGAACGGCACCAGGGTCATTTTCTGGTAGGTTCCCAGGGGGATGCCCAGCGAGCTCAGCAGCAAGATCTGGTTGGTCCGGTCGGGCGTCTGGCACAGCATCAGCTCGAAGGGCGGAAACTGAGCCAGGAGAGTGCGCACGCGCAGCTGCCAGTAACCGTCCTCGGCATAGGCCACGGCCGGCCAGACGGCTCCTTCGGGCCAGACCAGCAGGTCGACCGGACCCTGGCGCAGCAGGGCGCGCGAGAGATTGGCCATGTTGGCCACGTTCTTGTGGCCCGCGCGGGGGCCGTGCTCGCCCGCGGGCGTGTTGCCCTGAGCCACGCCGACCAGGACCTCGTGGCCGGCGGGTTGCCAGGCGCGAAACGCCCACAGGCCATACAGATGCAGGATCGCCAGCAGGACCAGGGCCAGGGGGCGCCACCGCCGGCGGTACAGGCAGAGCGCGATGAGGAACAGGACGACGTTCAACCCCCGCAGCCCGAGCACGTCCACCAGCTGCACCAGGAGCAGGTCGCCGGTGTGCATCGTGACGAGGTTCCAGTAGAACAGCTTCCACCCCAGCAAATCGGCGAGCAGCCAGCAGGTGGGCCAGGCGACGAGCTCGGGGACGCGGCCGCGCGTCCACCGGAGCAGCAGGAAGAAGAGCATCATCGGCGTACCCGAGAGCACGCCGTAAGCCAGAAAGACAGCCGCCGCGACGATCACGGGGAGCTGGCTGAAATGGAGCAGCACCCCCCACATGTAGGGAGTGACCAGCACGGCCTGGCAGAGCCCGAACCAGGCCCCCCAGGCGAGTGCGCGCTTGCCGCTGTAAGGTCCCCGGTCGATCAGCCGGAAGAGCGCAAACAGCGAGACCGTGCCCATGAACCAGAGGTTGAGCGGCGGGCCCGTCAGGCTCACGCAGAGGGCCGAAAGCGCGAGAAGGATCAAGATTTGCGGCGGCGGAGCAGCACGAAAGAAGCCACGGCGACGAAGCCCAGCGAGATCCACTGGGGCCAGGAGAGGCCCATCAGGTTGGCCGGCGTGTCGGCCCGAACGAACTCGCACAGGAAGCGGATCATCCCGTAGCCCGCCAGGAACACGAAGAACATCTCGCCCTCGAAACGCTTGCGCTTGCGATACCAGAGCATGAACGCCAGGAACAGCAGGTCGAGTCCCAACTCGTAGAGTTGGGCCGGATGGCGCGGGAAGGGCAGACGGGGGAACGTGACCGCCCAGGGCAGGTTGCACGGCTCCCCGTAGCAACAGCCGGCCAAAAAGCAGCCCACGCGCGCGAGCGCGAGCCCGAGAGGCAGCGTGGGGGCCACCACGTCGAAAAGCTGGGTCCAGCGAATCTTATGCCGCTTGCAGAACCACCAGGCCACTCCCACGGCCGCGATGAGCCCGCCCTGGAAGGCCAGGGGAACCGCGCCGGGAATGAAAGCGCGCCCCGGATGCTCCACGTAGACGTGCCAGTCGAGCACGACGTGAAAGATATGGGCTCCCAGCAGCGCCGCGACAATGAACTCGACGGCCGCTTCGGTCACCAGCTCGGGGTCGAAGCTCTCCTGACGGGCGATCCAGCGCGCCAGATAGTTGCACGAGGCGAACGCCACGGCCAGAAAAAAGCCGTAAGCCGGAATATTGATAGGCCCCAGATGAAGCAAGATTGGATGCATGTTGGCGCCAGTCTAAGCGTTGGCGACGGGCCGGGTCAAGGCGGCGCTCGCGGGAAGATCCTTCGCCCGTTGCCGACAGGAGGGGGGATCCCCCTCGAAGGATGATCCCTGAGCTTCTTTTCTCAACAGTATGCCTCCATGAAAGGCAGTGCTTTGTGAAGTAAAGCACATTTCAAGAGCAAGAAATTTGCTACTCTCCCCTTAGATGTCCCAAGGACACGATATGAAGGGGAAAAACTATGTGGAATCGACGGTTTGTTTCAGTTGTGATGCTCTCGGTGTGCCTGGCGGGCTGCTCGGGGGGAGGAGGGACCACGACGGCGGTCGTGACCCCATCCGTGACCTCGACCCCGACGCCCGACCCCGATCCCGTGGTGGCCAAACCCACCGCTGACGTGCTGGTGCAGCACGTTCTGGCCAGGGCCATCACGGCCCCCATCGTCCAGTTGCGCTTCACCGCCCGGGACGGGCAAAACCACGTTCTGTTCACCACCGGGGTCGTGCCGGTGCAGAGCCAGATTTTGCTGGCCCAGGTCCCGGTCGGGGCGACGGAGCTCCTGATCGAGTATCTCGACGCCAACGGCAATCTGCGCGGGATCTATATCGCCCCGCTGGCGCTGGTCGAGGGCCAGACGTTCACGGTCGACGATCCGAGCTACCTGGATATCGCCCAGGCCGTCACGGCGCTCGCCGTCTCGCCGGTGGGCGCGAGTCTGGCTAACGGAACGTTCGTCCAGCTCACGGCGACAGCCACGCTGGAGGACGGCACCCTCGTCGACGTCAGCAGTCAGGCCACCTGGAGCTCGAGCGCTCCTTCGGCCGCCGTCTCCACCAGGGGGCTCGTCAGCGGCCTCGCGCCCGGGGCGGCCGTGGTCAGCGCTTCGTTCGCGGGACGGATCGCCCAGACCGACGTAACCGTAACGGCCGCCACGCTGCAAAAGGTGGTGGTGAGCCCGCCCACCAACACGGTGGCGGCCGGCACCAGCACGCAGTTCACCGCGCTGGCGCAGTTCAGCGACGGGACGACCCAGGACGTGACGCCCTTTGCCACCTGGAGCGCGAGCGGCACGGCCAGCGTCAACGGCACGGGGCTGGCCACGGGCACGCTGGCCGGCAACGGCCAGATCGACGCCAGCTTCAACGGGCAGAGCGGGCAGGCGGCGCTCACGGTCAGCGCCGCGACCCTGGTCTCGATCGACGTGCAGCCGCCCGGCATCGGGCTGACGCCCGGGGCCAACCAGGCCTTCACCGCCACCGGCACGCTCTCGGACGGCACGACCCAGAACCTGACGGGCTCGGTGGCCTGGAGCTCGACCGGCAATCTCGCCGGCAACGTGTTCACGGCCGGCGCCACGGGCGGCTTCACGGTGACGGCCACGCAGGGAGCGGTCACCCGGACCGTCGACGTGCAGGTCACCCAGCCCGCCGGGTCCGGGCCCGTGTTGATCGCGGGTCACAACCGCACGATGTTCCGGCTGGTCGGCTTCAGCGAGTCGCCCGGCACGGGGCAGCTCGTTCCGCTACCCGGCGGTTATCCGGAGGACAGCGTTTTCATGCCGGCGGCCACCGGCACGCTCCTGAACTTCATCCCCAACCCGGCGTTTCGGACGGCCTTCATCACCAATCGCCTGCCCAACAACTCCAACGCGACCTCGCACCTGACCATGAATGCCGACGGCACTTCGGTCAATAAGGGCGTGTTCACCACGATCGGGGCCGACCCGACGCTGGGCGACTGGGCTCCAGGGGGACGGATCTACGTGAACATCGCGCAGACGCAGAGCCTGGCTCTGGGCGCCTACTCTCCCACCGGCAACCTGACTGCCAGCAGTCTGCCGGCGAACCTGGGCGCGAGCATCAACGCACTCACGGTGGAGCTTTCGGGCCAGTTCGCCCACGCGGCCACGGCCAACAACCTCTTCACCGTGCCGATCAACAAGCCCAACGTGCTGGGGGCGCCCGTCTCCTCGGCCATCGCGGGATTGACCTTCCTCGAGGCGGGGCCCGAGGGCAGCGTGCTCTACGCCATCGCCAACGGCAACTCGGTCTCCACCTACTCGCTGAACAACAACACGGGAGCCCCGACGTTCGTGAGCACGGTCGCTTTGCCCGGGGCTCAGGAGCTGCTGTTGAGCCAGGACGAGCGCTGGCTGTTCGCGCTCACGAACAGTCCGGACGAGGTCTGGGTCTTCCCCGTCAACCAGTCCACCCTGCAGCTGGGGGCACCGGTGGGGCCCTTTGCCGCCGGCACCACGCCGACGGGACTGTGCACGGACCCGAGCAGCGCTTTCCTCTACATCGCCAGCAGCGGCGATGACACGGTGGTGGCCTACGCCATCAACCGCGCCACCGGCCAGCTGACGAACGTGTCGGGAAGTCCGTTCGCCACGGGCCAGACAGGCCTGCGGGACGTGATGGTCATTCCCTGACGAAAGGTGGGTTGCGAGCCGTGGCAGCTCGCAACCCACGCCGCCTACTCGCCCTCTTCTTCGACCTTCTGCTCGAAGGTGTCCTCGAACTGGGTGGTCTGGTTGCCCTGCTTGTCGCGCAACGTCATGTTGATCTTGTAGGTGCCCTCGACGGGCTCCTTGATGGTGATGTCGTTGTGGATCGGAAGGCTCTTGAGGTCGCCCTTCTTGTCCTTGGCGTCGAGGATGTTCTCTTTCTGCAGGACGGGGTTGCCCTCGGGGTCGAGCACGGTCAGGTCTTCCTGGACCCAGAACATGTCGTCCTTGTCGGTCTTGAAGCCCTCGAGATCGAAGAAGAGCCACACGACCTCGCCCTTTTTGAAGGTCTTGTCCTCGCGCGCCTCACCCTTGTCGGAGGCGGAGAAGTGGGCGTTGCTCACCTTGAGCTCTCCTGCGTTCTCCTCGTCGCCTCCGCTCGGAGAGGCCGAGGGGGTGGCCGACGCCGTCTGGCTGGCGGAGGTCGTGGTCGTGGTGGTGGTGCTGCCGGTGGTGGTCCCGCCGGGCGTGCTGCCGCATCCGGTCACGAGGGCGACTCCCAGCGCAACGGCGACGATCAATTGATTCTTCATCTCAAGTTTGCTCCTTCTCGATTGAAAGCCCGAGTATACCCGGATTCGGGCGGAAATCCTGCCGTCCGATCCGAAGACGCCCCTCGTGAGGATCCTGCGACCCCTGCTCGTGCCGTTGCTGCTGGGAGCGCTCGTGGCAGTGCTGGGCCTGGGAGGTCTGGAGCTCAAGGCTCTGGATGAGCTTTTCGCGCTCCGCAACAGCGTGCCGGCCTGGCGTCCAGCCCTGGACGACCGCATCCTGATCGTGGCGGTGGACGAGCCGTGCTTCCAGCGGATCGGCAAGCCGTTCATCCTGTGGCAGCCGGAGCTGGCGGCGGGGATCAGGGAGCTTTTCGAGTCCGGCGCAACCGGGGTGGGCTTTGATTTCATCCTCCGTCCCGAGCTCGCGGGCCTGGCCGAGGACGACCCGGTGCGCCGCAGCCTTCAAGAGGGCGAGCTGCAGCTGGCGCAGGTGGTTCTGCAGCATCCCGTGGTGCTGATCCAGTATCGCAACGAACGCTCCAGCGACGTGCTGCACTTTGCAGCCGAGTCGCGCGGTAACGTGGGCACGGCCAGCTTTCCCCTGGACTCGGACGGCGTGGTTCGTCGACTGCAGCCGCCGGGCTCTTTCCCGGCCCGCCTGGCGGCGCTGGTAGGCGGTACGAACCCCGGCGAGACCGAGCTGACGATCAACTTTCCCGGCGGCCCCAACACGTTTCCTGCGCTCTCCTTCGCCACCGTCCTGGAAGCGGCGGGCCAGCACAAGCCAATGCCCGAGGTGAAGGGCAAGCTCTGCCTGCTGGTCCCGAAAGCCGACTCGTTCCTCGATACCAGCACGACCCCGTTCGGGCTTCTGACCGGTGGAGAGATGCACGCCGCGGCTCTCAACACGCTGCTGACCGGCAAGTCCGTGCAGCGCGCCCCCGCCTTCCTCGGGTGGCTGCTCCCGCTGGCGGCCGCCGTCGGCAGTGGCTTGCTGTCTTTCCGTCTGCGGCCCCTGCGAGCGGCCCTGGCTTTGCTCGCGGGCCTGCTGCTCACCTGGCTGGTCGCCCTGCTGCTGTTCGCGGGGGCGCGCCTGTGGATACCGCTGGCGGGGCCCTGTGTCGCGGCCTTGCTCGGTTTCGCGGCCGGCTATCTGGAGCGCTATCTCTCGGTGGAGCGCGCCCAGAAACGCTTGCGGTCGCTGTTCGGCCGATTCGTGTCGCCCCAGGTGATGCGCGAGATTCTCTCGCGCCCCCAGAGCCTGGCGATGGGGGGCAGCCGAAAGCGGATCACGCTGCTCTTCAGCGACCTGAACAACTTCACGCCCACCTGCGAGCGCCTGCCTCCCGAAGAGGTCATCGGCATGCTCAATCGCTACTTCAACGAGATGGTGCCCATCATTTTCCGCCACGGAGGCACGATCAAGCAGTTCGTGGGCGACGAGATCATGGTCATCTTCGGAGCCCCCGAGCCCCAGGAGGACCACGCCGCCCGGGCCGTGCAGGCGGGCCTCGAGATGGTGGAGCGGCTCGAGGCGATGGCGCGCGAAGGGGGAGAGGGTTTCTACCAGGTCAAGATCGGCATCCACACGGGCGAGGCCGTGGTGGGGAACGTCGGCACCGAGCAGCGCTCGGAATACGCGGCCGTGGGTGACGACGTGAACCTGGCGGCCCGCATCGAAGGCCGGGCCAAGGAGCTGGGGGTCGCCTTGCTGGCCAGCGAGGACACCCGCGCCGAGGCCGCGGCTCACCTGCCCGGTCATCTGGAGTGGGTTTCGATGGGTCCACAGAGGTTCAAGGGAAAGACCGAGGAAGTCACCGTGTATCAAATTCGCCGCACCGGAGGCCCGGGATGAGAGTGCTGTTGCTGTTGGCCCTGTTGGTGTTGCCGGGCGCCGCCAAGGGCGAGCGCGTGGCCATGGTAACCGACCTGATCGGCTCGGTGCGACGGGACGGACAGCTGGTGAAGACTCTCCAGGTGCTCCCGGCGGGGGTCGAGCTGGACGTGGCCCCCAGTGCCCGCATCAGCCTGATCTTCTTCCAGGACAGCCATATGGAGACCCTCACCGGCCCCTGCCGCATCCAGGTCCTCGACGGTGAAGGTCGCCTGGTTTCGGGCGAGCCGGCGCAGAAGTCGGTGCGCGCCAGCACCGCGATGCGCCTGCCATCCCGCGGCCAGCAGCCGGAGACCATGGGCGGCACCGTCCAGCGCTCCAATGGATATCCGAAACTGAAACGTCCCCAGGGCAACCCGCCCGAGTTCGTCTGGACCGACGGCGACCATCCCTGGGTGGTGATCGTCACTCCCCGCGGTCAGCCTTCCGAGCAACTGTGGCGCAGCCCGCCGGCCGATGGCAAAGTGCGCTATGCGGGACCCGAGCTGGATCTCGACCGGGTCTACACTTTCGAGCTGCAGGTTCCCGGAACGAGCAGCGACGAGCCTCAGCCTCCCCTGCGACGCTTCATGCTGCTGTCGCCCGAGAGCCTCGCGCAGGTCCAGGCGGCCGAGAGCGAGCTGGCCGAGGCCGCGCCCGACGACGCCTCGGCCCGGACGCTCATGATGGAGGTCTACGCCGAGCACTGGATGCTGGAGGAGGCCCTCGAGGCGGGGCGCGCCGCGCTGGCGCTCCGGCCCCAGGATGCCGGATTGCGCGAGGCAGTGACCCGCCTGCTCATGGAATTGAACCGGGCCGACGAGTCGCCCTAGAGGTCTTCCGTGCTGAGGGGCAGGTTGTGGGCCGTAAGGAAGACGTTGAACGTATTCAGATCGCCATTGAAGGGGATGTAGCGAGAGCGGGCTCCGTCTTTGAGTCGCCGGATGGTGAGGAGCGAGCACGTCACGCAGATGACCACGTGGTAAGCGTCGTTGACCGCGACGCCGTGGTGCGGGATGAAGCAGCGCGCCACCGAGGCCGGCCTCGACAGACCCTGGAGCAGGGCTTCAGCCATCGCCTTCTGCTCGGCCGGGTCGAGCGACGCGGAGCCGCCCGAGCCATAGCCTTCCCAGAGCGTGTCCCGGGACGAGGGTCCAGGATCGAGCGAAACCACGCTCATCGACTTGACGTGCGCCAGCTCGGCGAGCAATTCCTCGCGTAGCGTCACCGAGGTCGGGTCGAGCTCCCACCTGCCGCCGTCGGCCAACACCGGAAGCGCAAATAAGGTCCACAGAAATCCCCGCCGCGTCAGGTGCATGGGACGAATGTTCGGAACGGGAAGGCGGGCGCCTCCTCAGCGCGAAGGCCTCGATCTTGCTTTACCTGGGAGTTGACGTAGGGTCCACCACGGTGAAAGCGGTATTGATCAATCCGGAGACGTTTTCGATCGTCTGGAGCGATTATCGCCGCCACCATACTCGCCAGCCCGAGACGCTGCGCGAGCTGCTTTCGGACATGACCGGCACGCCCGACCGTATCTTCATCACCGGCTCGGGGGCCAGCCCGCTGGTATCGCCCCTGGGGGCGCGCTTCGTCCAGGAGGTCAACGCCGTCACGCTGGCCGTGGAGCGCCTGCATCCCGACGTGCAGTCGGTCATCGAGCTGGGCGGACAGGACGCCAAGATCATCCTCTTCCGCCAGAACGCCACCACCGGGGACAAGACCGCCACCACGTCGATGAACGACAAGTGCGCCTCGGGCACCGGGGCCACCATCGACAAGTGCATGATCAAGGTCGGCATGCCGGCCGACCTGGTGGGTCAGCTCGACTTCGATTCGAGCAAGCTGCACCACGTCGCTGCCAAGTGCGGCGTCTTCGCCGAGACCGACATCGTCAACCTGGTCAAGAGCGGCATCCCCTCGGGCGAGATCATGAACTCGCTGGCCGACGCCATCGTGGGCCAGAACCTCAGCGTGCTGACGCGCGGCAACACTCTGAAAGCAAAGGTTCTGCTGCTGGGCGGGCCCAACACCTACCTGCCCTTCCTGCGCGAGTGCTGGCGCCTGCGCATCCCCGAGACCTGGCAGGCGCGCGGCTACACGCCGCCCGACCTGCCGCTCGACGAGCTGATCTTCGTACCTGAGAACTCCCTCTACTATGCCGCCATCGGGGCGGTGGCCTACGGCCTGCACGAGCCGGCCGACGTGGGCATCTACCGTGGGCTCGACGGCCTGCAAAGCTATATCGAGCACGGTCGCGAGGCCCGCATGGGCCAGTCGGCGGGGGCTCCGCTCGTCGTCGAGCCGAGCGAGGCGGAGCGTTTCAGCGAGCTCTATCGCGTGCCCCGCTTCGAGCCGGCCCGGGTCGAGAGAGGCACGACCGTGCGCGGCGTGATCGGCCTCGACGGCGGCTCCACCTCCTCCAAAGCGGTGCTGCTCTCGGAGCAGAGCGAGATCCTCAGCAAGCAATATGTGCTCTCCAAGGGCAATCCGATCCAGGACACGATCGACCTGCTGGGGCTCTTCCAGAAGTGGGCCGACGACCAGGGCGCCACGCTCGAGGTGACGGGCTTCGGCGCGACCGGCTACGCGGCCGACGTGCTGGAGAAGACCCTGCGCAGCGACGTCAACCTGGTGGAGACGGTCGCGCACATGTTGAGCGCGGTGCACTGCTTTGGGCCGGACATCGACGTGGTCTGCGACGTGGGCGGTCAGGACATCAAGGTGCTGTTTCTCAAGGACGGCGAGGTGCGCAACTTCCGCCTGAGCAACCAGTGCAGCGCCGGCAACGGGATGCTCTTGCAGGCGATGGCCGACCAGTTCGGCGTGCCCGTCACCGAGTATGCCGAGGTCGCCTTCAAGGCGAAGCTCGCGCCCAAGTTCAGCTATGGCTGCGCGGTGTTCCTCGACTCGGATCGCGTCACGTTCCAGAAAGAGGGCTTCAACCGCGAGGAGATGCTGTGCGGGCTGGCTCAGGTTCTGCCCAAGAACATCTGGCAGTACGTGGCCCAGATCCCCCGTTTGGCGGCGCTGGGCAACCGCTTCGTGCTGCAGGGGGGCACCCAGTACAACCTGGCGGCCTTGAAGGCGCAGGTGGATTACATCAAGGAGCGCGTGCCGGGCGCCGAGGTTTTCGTGCACCCGCACACGGGCGAGGCGGGCGCTCTCGGGGTGGCTCTGGAGACGTTGCGCGTGGTCAAGCGCAAAGGCCGCACCAACTGGGTCGGCATGCAAAATGCTCTCAACCTGCAGTACGAGGCGCGCAACGACGAATCCACCAAATGCCACTTCTGCAAGAACAACTGCTCGCGCACGTTCATCGACGCGGCCACGCCCGACGGCGGCAAGGCTCGCTACATCGCCGGCTTCTCGTGCGAGAAGGGCACGGTCGAGTCGGAAGCCGCGATGCTCGAGCTCTCCAAAGTGCGCAAGCAGCTGATGAAGGATTACCCGAACCTGGTCACCTACGAGGCGCGCCAGGCGTTCCGCAAGTTCTACCAACCCGACCCGCCGCCGTCCATGGTCGAGGAGACCGTGGTCAAGCCGGGCTGGTTCGGCTCCATGAAAAAGACCACCCAGGTGCGGCCGTTCCGCGCCAGCGGGGTCAGGAAGGGCTTGCGGGTCGGCATCCCCAAGGTGCTCAACATCTGGTCCACGGCGCCGTTCTGGCGCGTCTACCTGGAGCTGGGCGGCTGCCAGGTCGTGTTCTCGGACGACACCAGCGAGGAGATGTATAAGGAGGGCGCGCGCTACGGCTCGATCGATCCGTGCTTCCCCTCCAAGGTGGCTCAGGCCCACATTCACAACCTGCTGTTCCACAAGGGCAAGCTGGACTACGTTCTGTTCCCCTGCATCACGCATCTGCCGGCGCGGCTCGAGAACGTGATGGATACCACCTCGTGCCCCATCGTGGCGGGCGCGCCCGAGGTGATGAGGGCCGCCTTCACCAAGGAGGTCGACTTCTTCGCCAGCCACGGGGCGCGCTATCTGGCGCCGGCGGTGACCTTCGTCGAGGCCGCCTACATGGAGAAGCAGCTCTGGGAGTGCTTCGGCTCCATCCTGGGCATCACGCGCGACGAGCACGAGCACGCCGTGCGCCAGGGACTGAAGGCGCTGGACCAGTTCGAGGCCGACCTGGAGGAGAAGGGGCGCCTGATCCTCGAGCAGGTCGAAGAGGACAACCTGGTGGCCCTGGTCATGCTGGGGCGGCCCTACCACTCCGATCCCGGCCTCAACCACGCCATTCTCGACGAGTTCCAGGCGCTCGGCTACCCCATCTTGAGCGTGCGCTCGCTGCCCAAGGACAAGGCCTGGCTGGCGCGCTTCTTCGGGCCCGGCGAGAACCCGCTGGACATCACCGACGTGTGGCCCGAGAACTACTCGGCCAACTCGGCGCAGAAGGTCTGGGCGGCCAAGGTCGCCTCCCGCCATCCGCATCTCGCGGTTTTGGACCTGTCCAGTTTCAAGTGCGGCCACGACGCGCCCACCTATGGCCTGGTGGACGGCATCATCGGGGCGGCGGGCACGCCCTACCAGGCCCTGCACGATCTCGACGCCAACAAGCCCGGCGGCTCGCTCAAGATCCGCGTCAAGACGTTCCACCACACGCTCAAGCTCTACGGCGAGGAGCTCGAGGACGTGGCCGGCAAGAAGGCCGAGCTCAAGCGCCGCCTCGAGCAGAAGCGCCTCGAGCTGTTGTTGCGCAAGGATGCCAGGAGTCCCGAGATCGAGGAGCTGCGCTCGCGCATCGCGGCTTATCAACCCGCCAGGAAGGAAGAGCCCCGCGTTTTGTTGCGGGTCATCCAGTAGGAGGTCATCATGGAGCTTCGCGTCATCCAAGACGAAATGGAGCGCTTCGAGCAGCAGGAGCGCCGCCGCCTCGGGCTTAGCGACGAGGCCAAGAAGCACTGGGTCGACCCTGTCCCCACCCACTTTGGAGCCAACGAGAAGGCGACCACCACGCTGCTCGTCTCGGGTCTCACGATGGCCCAGGACATCTTCGTGGCCGCCGCGCTGGGCGGATTGGGATACAAGCTGCAGCACCTCGACTGCCCCGACAACGACGCCCTGCGCTTCGGCAAAGAGTTTGGCAACCGCGGGCAGTGCAACCCGACCTACTTCACGGTGGGCAACCTGGTGAAGCACCTGGTGCACCTGCGCGACGTCGAGGGCAAATCGGTCGCCGAGATCACGGGCAACTACGTGTTCCTGACGGCGGGCGCCTGCGGGCCGTGCCGTTTCGGCATGTATGCCACCGAATACCGGAAGGCGCTGCGTGACGCCGGGTTCGCCGACTTCCGGGTGGTGCTGTTCCAGCAGTCGGGGGGCCTCAAGCAGGCCACCGGCGAGGGCAGCGGGCTCAAGATGGACCCGCCGTTCTTCATCGGCATCCTGAAAGCGCTGATGGCCGGCGACGTGCTGAACGCCCTGGGCTACCGCATCCGTCCCTACGAGGTGGAGCCGGGCGCGACCGATCGCGCCCTGGCCGAGTGCCGCGAGATCTGCGTGGCGGCCTTCCGCAAGCGCGCCTCGGTGCTGATGGCGCTGTGGAAGTGCCGCAAGATCCTGGGGGCCGTGAAGGTCGACCGCTCGCAGGTGAAGGCTCGCGTGTCGATCATCGGCGAGTTCTGGGCCATGACCACCGAGGGCGACGGCAACTACCAGCTGCAGCGCTTCCTCGAGTCGGAGGGCGCCGAGTGCGAGATTCAGCTCGTGACCGCCTGGCTGCTCTACAACCTCTGGTCGGCCGAGTGGGACACGCGCCGCCGCATGGACGACATGCGGGGCGTCGACAAGGCTCGCAAGGGCCTGGACGGGGTCAACACGCGCAAGAAGCTGCTCGGGCTCAAAGTCGCCGAGTGGGCCCTGCGGGGCTGCTTCAAGGTGTGGTCCTGGACGGCCGGCCTGTACGACTATCCGCTGCCCGACATGAAGGCGGTGGCGGCGGCCGCGGACGGTCATTACAACCACCACCTTCGGGGCGGCGAGGGCCACATGGAGGTCGGCAAGCTGATCCTGAACGTGGTCAAGAAGAAGTGCCACATGACGCTGTCGGTCAAGCCCTTCGGCTGCATGCCCTCTTCCAGCGTGTCCGACGGCGTGCAGAGCCTGGTGACCGAGAAGTATCCCGAGGCCATCTTCTGCCCGGTGGAGACCTCGGGCGACGGCGCCGCCAACTTTTACTCGCGCGTCCAGATGTATCTCTTCAAGGCGCGTGCGGCCGCCCGCAACGAGGTGGACCAAGCGCTGGCCCGCCACGATATGTCGCTGGAGGACTTCCAGCGCGAGCTCGCCTCGACGAAGGCGGGCGGCTCGTTGTTCAGGGCGCCCCACGCGGGAGCGGGGACGACGGCCGACCTGGTGCACTGGGTGGGAGCACGCCGGCGGCGCTAGCTCAGAGCTGGTCGAGCAGCCCAGAGCGGCAGCACCTCCAGCGTTGCGCTCGACTCGACCAGCAATGCATCATCTGGAGCTTGACTGGCGAACCTGGACGAGTTTCAAGCTTCTTTGAGCCCCCCGAGCGACACTGGTGGCATGCGCGTGGAGCCTTGCGGTACTTTTGCGTTTGCTGCCCAGCCTGCCGGCCTGGCTCAGTCGGCCGCGCCCGTGGCCCAGGACAGCGTGGAGTTGCTGACCCATCTGCAGAGTCAGGGGGCCGAGCTCGAGCGCAAACGGCTCATTGGCGAGTTGGGTTGGCGACCGGTCGATCCCCTGCAGGCCGCCCAGGCCCTGGGAAACGCCGATCCCGAGGACCTGCGGATCAAGCTGCCCGAGCACGCCTGGTCAACGTTGCGCGGACCGGAGGATCTACAGGCCCTCAACGCCTTCCAGAAGGGGGATCTGACCCATCTCGGGCCGCTGGCGCAGCAGCTCGACCTGCTTCTGCGGGCGGGCAACCCTATGACGGATGAAGGGGTGCCGGTGGGGGCATGGGGCGCCTATGCCCGCCTGAAGGTCAATCAGCCGGTGATGAGCGGCTCGATCAGGCTCGAGAATCCCCAGGATGCGGCCATGCTGGCCTACCTCCAGAACCTGACGGGGCCCGAGAGCCTGGAGCGCCCCGAATTGGGGGAGGCCCTCAAGTCCTTCCAGGAGCGTGGCTACCTGGTGGGCAGCCCGGTCGAGTTGTATCGCCAGAAGCCCGCCCGGCTCGAGCTGGCCTGGGAGGGGGCGCCGGTCGGCCATTGGGAGCAGGGAAAACCCGAGGCGCTGCTGCCCCAACTCGAGAGCGCCCGTCTCCAGTATGCTCGCGAGCAACTGGCGGACGTGCGTCCCGAGCTCCGCGAGGCAGCGGCTCGCGAGCTGGATCGGCTCCCGGCCGCCCATCGGGCCGATTTCCGCCAGTGGCTGACGAAGCTCGAGAACGCGTCGGCCGCGGCCAACCTGAGCCGAATGGCGCCGGAGCGGCAGAAGGCCTGGTCGGACTGGTTGGCCCGCCAGGTGCCCCGACCGGTGGGGCAGGACACCTGGGCCGAGCGCGACGGGGTGTGGAAGGACAGTCCGGACGGCCTTTACCGCAATAACCAGGACAGCTCGCTCACGCTGCCACCCATGAGCCTGCGGCGGGTCGCAGAGCCGTTCTTCACGTTCCAGGTCGAGCATCAACTGGAGCCCGATCGGGATACGGTCACTCTCGAGGCCTCTCGCGACGGAGTCAGTTGGGAGGGGCTCCAAACCTACACCGGCACCGCGCCCTGGGCCGACCAGAAAGTCTCGCTGGACGGATATCGTGGCGGGGACGTGCGGCTGCGCTTCCGGCTGAAGACCGATAGCTCGGTGGAAAAGGAGGGGGTTTCCATCCGGGCGATGCGCCTGGAAGGACGCCCGGATTTCGAGGATTCGAGCCGCGCTCTGTGGCCCTGTGAAAAGCAGCCTGTGGTGGACGCGTTCATCCAGGCGGCCGCCGCCAATCAGCCTCTGGAAACCTTCCAGTCACTGGTCGAGTCCGTGGGAGCCAGCGAGGCTGCCCGGCTCTGGCCGACCCTGACGCCCGAGATGGCCGGCCGGGTGGCCGAGCTGGCCCCCATGGTGGGAGTCCGGGCGGCCGAAGCACTGGCCCGCGGCGGGGGCCAGCCGGCGACCTTCCTGGCCGCGCGGAGCCTGGCCCACGAGCCCGACAACCTCGACCGCGTGATGGAGGTCCACCAGCGGCTGTCCAGTTTGCCTCCCCAGGCCCAGGAACAGGTCCAGTGGCTGGTGCAGCGGACCGTACCCTCGTGGACCGCTGAAGGAGGCTGGCTCCGCAATGGCGACGGCTCCTGGTCGGACAGTCCGGGTGCCTACAAGAACGGCCAGAATGCCAGCCTGACCTTGCCGACTCTGGATCTGCGGCACTTCACGTCCCCGGTAGCCACTTTCCGGGCGCGACACGCCTTCCACTCCAGAGCCGACAAGGTGCTGGTGGAAGCTTCCCGAGACGCGGGCAAGACCTGGGACGCGGTCCGGGAGCTGACCGAGAGCTCCGATTGGAAAGAGCACGAGATCGATCTGAGCGGCTTCGGCCAGGGCCCCCTGCAACTGCGCTTCCGGCTCTCGACGGACTCGGCCGGTGTGGCCGAGGGTTTGGATTTGAGCGACTTCCGCTTACGTGCGCGCCCCACCTTGCAGCCCGACGCGCCGCCTCAGCTGATCTTCAGCGACCATCCCGAAGACCGGCGCCCGACGCTGGATGCGATTCTCGCGGAGGCAGGCGGCCCCCGTCTCGAGCGTCTGGGCCGACTGGCCGCGCACCTGCCTCCCGACCAGGCTCTGAAACTGGTCGACCTGGAGGCGGATCCCGAGGCGCTGGCTCAGGCGGCCTTGCGGGTGGGTGTCCCGGCGGCGCGAGCCCTGGCCGACCGGCTCCAGGATGCAGGTGCCTTCGAGGTGGTCCGCGAGGTAGCCGCCCAGCTCCAGCAGCCGTTGCGGCTGGAGGAGCTGGTGCAGCAAAGCCAAACGGCCCGAGCGCAGCAGGTTCCCAACCTGCTCGGGTGGCAGACCGACGGCTGGGTGCGCGACGGCGCCGGGAGCTGGAGCGATAATCACCTGGGCCGCTATCGTCCGGGCAGCAACACCTCCCTGACGATGCCGCCCGTCTCCCTGGCCGGTCAAAAGGGGGCCTGCCTCCGCTTCGACGCTCGCTTCGAGCTCCCGGGCAACGACGAGGTGCGCCTGGAGCTTCGGAGCCCGGGGAAGGATTGGCATACCTTGCGGCAGTGGAAGGGCGGGAGTCAGGAGTGGAAGGCGGAGGAGATGCCCCTGTCGGGCCTGGGAGACTCCAAAGTGGAGCTCCGCTGGCGCCTGACCTCGGACACCAGCGGGGAGGGCGCTGGCTTCCGGCTGCGGGGCGTGCACGTGGCCGACTCCGAGCAGACCTTCTTCAGTGACCGGCCCGAGGACCTCGCTCCCCTTCACGAGGAGCTTCTGACGCGCCTGGAAGGCACGCTGAGCGACCTGCCGCTCGAGCGAGGCCTGTGCGTGGGGCTGGCGGTCAGCAATCCAGCCCTGTTGCGAATGGTCGAGGTACAGGGCCTGAAGGCGGCCCTGGGTGCCTGGGACGAGATGGGCACGCTGCAAGGCGAGGCGCTCGAGACCGAGGTGGACCGGCGCAACCTCAGTTACAGCTTCCTGCCCCTCGGGGCCGATCCGGGGCGGCTCTGTGACGCCTTGCGCGACGCAGAGCTAAAGCGCCCGGCTCTGGCTGCTCTCGACAAATTACGTCAGGACCTCGGGCGGGCCGGCTGGACGGCTCAGGGCGATTGGAGCCGCACAGCGCGGGGTTGGAGCGACAGCCCCGAGGGTCCCTATAAGCCCAATCAAAAGGCCAGCCTGGGCGTGCCGCCGTTTCAGGTGCCGGTGGGAGGCGCCCGGCTGGAGGTCGAGGCGTAGTGGGCGTTGGAGAGCAACACCGACTTCGTCAGGCTCATGGTCGGAGACAGTGAGTTGAGCCGCTGGACCGGCACCGGCTCAGGCAAACAGACCGTGAACCTGACTCAGCCGACAGGCCAAGAAGTGCGTCTGCGCTTCGAATTCCAGAGCGATTCGAGCGTCCAGATGCAGGGGTTCGAGTTCTGGAATTTCACCGTGAAGGACTCTCAGGGCAAGGTCATTCTGGCCGATGACGGGGGCCGTCGGAACGCCGACGCGCTCTTGGAGCTGGCCTGCGACGTGCGGCTTCCGGTCGAGTCTCGTTCCCGAGCCATCGAGGGGCTCGCCAGGACTCCGCCCGAGGTTGCCACGCGCGTGCTCGGTTTCCTGAGCGAGCATCCCGAGATCTCCTCGGAACGTGCCGTGCGGCTGATCGACCGGCTTCCCTCCCTGGTGCTGGGGACTTCGCTGGAGGAGCTTCTCACTGAGGGCCCCGGTCTCTCCGAGCGGGACGAAGCAGTGCTGGTGGGAGGGGTCCGGGTGCGCAAGCGCTGAACGCGCAGGGCTGATTCCCGAGAAGAAGCGCACGGCCACCTGGTAGCCGCGAAGGAGGAGCCCGAAGCGCTCTGTTATGTCCGGGTAGCGACACTTCGGGCCGGCAGGATGCATCGCTCAGGCGAGCCGAAAGGCTGGAATCAAGCTGCACGTGTCCATGCCGCCGACCCGCTCCCGGAGCTCGAGTTGGGTATGCGGTTCGGCATTTCTTCCCCGCGTGGAGCTCGTCGTTTGTGGGGTGATTCAAATCATTTTGTGGGGGCGGACTGGCTGGTAAGCTCCAATCGGCGGGCTACCTGGACGCTGCGGGCCGGGAGCCCGAGGCCGGTCTGTAAGGAGGGTCGATGGAGCCGAGAGTTCCGGGTGAGCCGATCGCGCTCGTAGGCATAGGCTGCAGGTTCCCCGGCGGTATCCGGGGTGGAGAAGGCCTGTGGGATTTCGTCTGCCAGGGACGAGACGCGATTACCGACGTCCCCGAGGACCGATGGTCGTCTCAAGGTCTCTATTCCGACGACCCGAGCGAGCCCGGCAAGATTTACGTGCGGCGGGCAGGCTTTTTGGAGAACATCCGTGACTTCGAGCCGCAGTTCTTCGGAATCTCTCCTCGCGAGGCCGCATCCATGGATCCCCAACAGCGACTCCTGCTGGAGACGGCCTGGGAAGCGTTGGAGGACGCGGGCATACCGCCCGAGACGCTGGCGGGAACCTCGACGGGCGTGTTTCTCGGCTTGTTCATGCATGACTACGAGAATCTCCACACCGCCGTAACGGAACGCGAGCTGGTCGGGTCGCACTCGGCCACGGGCGCCTCTCCGACCATCTCCGCGAATCGGATTTCCTACGCCTTCGATCTGCGGGGCCCCAGCCTGCTGGTGGACACGGCCTGCTCCTCCTCGTTGGTGGCGCTCCACCTGGCGCGAGAGAGCCTCCTCAGGGGCGAGTCGAGCGTATGCCTGGCCGCGGGAGTGAACCTGATCCTCAAGCCGGAGATGGTGCTGTCGCTCTGCAAAGGCTCCTTTCTCTCCCCTGACGGCGCGTGCAAGAGCTTCGACGCGAGGGCCAACGGTTACGTGCGCTCGGAAGGCGTTGCGGTGCTCGTTCTCAAGCGCCTGTCCGACGCCGTCGCCAGCCGCGATCGAATCTATGCCCTGATCCCGGGAACGTCGGTCAACCACAACGGGCGCAGCGACGGGCTGACCGTCCCCGACGTCCAGGCCCAGATGGCCCTGATTCGCCAGGCCCTGGCCGAGTCGGGCCTGCAAGCGGGGGACATCGACTTCGTCGAGGCTCACGGCACGGGTACCCCGGTGGGTGATCCGGTGGAAGCCAGAGCCATTGGCGCGGTGCTGGGGAGCGCGCGAAGCCCGGCCAACCCTTGTGTGATGGGCTCGGTGAAGAGCAATATCGGGCACACCGAGGCGGTGGCCGGGATCGCAGGCGTCATCAAAGCCGCGATGGCCGTGCGCCACGGTCGCATTCCGGCCAGCTTGCACTTCGAGCAACCCAATCCCCAGATTCCCTTTGAGGAGCTTCGCCTGCGGGTGCCCCTTCAGCTCGAGGACTGGGCCCGCAATGGGGACCAACCACGAGCCGCCGCCGTCAATTCCTTCGGTTTCGGCGGCGCCAACGCGCACGCCATCGTGCAGGAGTATCGCGAGCCCGCCGAGGCCAGACCGAAGAGCGCCCCCGTCTGGCTTCCGATCCCTCTGTCGGCCCACAGCCCGGAGGCTCTTCGGGCCCGGGCCGGCGACCTGTCCGACTTCCTGGCTGGACCCGGCCGCGACGAGACCCTGGCCGACCTGGGCCACACCCTGGCCCTGCGGCAGGGCCAACACAACCATCGAGCCTGTTTTGTCGCCCGCTCCGGCTCTGAGCTCCAGAGTCTCCTGCAGGCCTTTCTGGCGAGTGAGCGGCGACCGGGCATGGCGACCGGGGTCGTCGGTAGCGAGCCCCTGCGCCGGCAGGCGTGGGTCTTCTCGGGGATGGGGCAGCAGTGGTGGGCTATGGGGCGAGGCCTGCTCGAGGAGCAGCCCGTTTTCCGGCAGGTGATCCAGGAGTGCCACGATGGATTCAGCCGATTGACCTCGGATTGGTCCCTGATGGACCTGCTCTCGACCGCATCGCAAGCGGACTCGGCCATCCATGAGACCCAACTGGCGCAACCGGCCATCTTCGCCGTTCAGGTCGGCGTGGCCGCTGTGCTCCAGTCGTGGGGAATCCGGCCGGACGCGGTCGTGGGCCACAGCGTCGGCGAGGTCGCGGCGGCGTATGTCTCGGGAGCGCTCTCTCTGGACGATGCAATCTGGCTTTCTTTCCACCGAAGCCGCCTGCAAGCAACCACGGCCGGCCAGGGAGGAATGCTGGCCGTGGGGCTGCCTCTAGCCAGGGTCACAGCGATGCTCGAGGGCCGGGGCGGTCAGGTCTGCGTGGCCGCGGTCAACAGTCCCGTGGCTGTCACGCTGGCGGGAGAGACGGCGGTGCTGGATGTGATCGCCCGCGAGCTCGAGGCGCAAGGAGTCTTTGCTCGCCCGCTCAAGGTCGAGGTGCCCTACCACAGCCCGAAGATGGACCCGATCCTCGCCGAGCTGGGCAGGGAGCTCGAGCGACTCAGGCCCCGCTCCGGCGCGGTGCCGATGGTCTCCACCGTTATCGGCCACTGGATTGATGGCGGTGAGCTCCAGGCCGGATATTGGACGCGAAACGTCCGCGCGCCGGTTTTGTTCGCGGAGGCCATCCAGACTCTGGTCGAGGACGGCTGCGACCATTTCGTGGAGATCGGGGCCCACCCGGTCCTGGCCAGCTCCATAGCCGAATGCCTGGCCTTCCGGGGAAAGACCTCACCGGTACTGTCCACGCTGCGTCGCAACGAGCCTGACGGCCAGATGATGCTGGCTCTGGTGGCCGGTTTGTATGCCCGCGGCTGTTCCCTGAATCTGGCTGCCTTCTACGGACAGACCGGCCGGCTGATTTCTCTTCCGACCTATCCCTGGCAGAGGCAGACTTACTGGCGAGAGTCCGATCTGTCTGCCCTGACCCGGCAGGGGGCCACGCTGGCTGTCGGCTCCTTACCCCCGAGCCTCTCGGCCCATCCGCTCCTGGGGGCCCGCATGGCGGCAGCCGTGTCCGCCTGGAGCAACCAGGTCGGACCCCGCCGGCAACCTTACCTGCGCGACCATTCTGTTCAAGGGGCGGCGCTGCTGCCCGCGTCCGGCTTCGTCGAGATGGGCCTGGCGGCGGCCCGGGAGTTGCTCGGAGAAGTCCCTACAGCCCTGGCGGATCTCGATATCCTCTCGCCCATGGTGTTTCCCTCCGATAAGCCTCTGGTCGTTCAGGTCCACGTCGACCGGGGGCACGGCTTTTCGATCCACAGCCATCTGGCCGAAGGCAAGAGCGAGTGGACCGAGCACGCGCGGGGTCGATTCGAGTCAATCGAGCCGGGCGTCCCCGCCGGCCTGGACCTCGAGGCTATCCGTGGACGCTGCCGAGAGAAGGTGGCGCACGAGGACTGCTACACCCGCCTGGCCGCGGCCGGGTTGACCTATGGACCCATGTTCCGAGGAATTCGTCAGTTGCTCCGGGGTCCGAGCGAGGCCCTGGGCAGAGTCGGGCTTACACCCGGCCTGGAGGGCCTCGAGCCATACCGGCTGCATCCGGTGTTGCTCGACGCCTGCTTCCAGGTGGCGGCCTCCATCAGCGAGGACGGGACCTATCTTCCTCTGCGCATCGACCGGCTGGAGCTGCGGGGTCGGGTCGAGGGCGAGCTCTGGTGTCATGCCGCCGTCACGGGCCAGAATGAAAGTGCCATCCAGGTTCGGCTTACGATCTGCGACGACCTGGGCCGAATTCTCGTGAGGGTCGACGACCTGCACTGCAAAATTCTCGAGGGCACCCGGGCCTCGATACGGGACAGTATCGTGGGTTTGGTGTTCGAGTATCAGTGGCTGCTCGATTCCGGCAGCCCCCGGCTCCCTTCGGCGGTGGAGCTGGTCCAGGCGTTGCACCGGCAACTGCCGGAGCTCCTCGTTCGGCACGAGCGCGAGCAGTTCGATCTCGAGGTGGAGCCCGCTCTCGAGAGGCTCTCCACCCTCTTTCTGAGTGAAGCGTTTCGCAAGCTGGGCTGGTCTTTCAGGCCGGGAGATCGGGTGGATCCGGCCAGCCTGGCCGAGCGGCTGACGGTATGCCCGGAGCACCGCAAACTCCTGGCCAGGCTGCTCCATTTCCTGGTGCAGGACGGTTTTCTGGCGCAGCGCGAGACCTCTCTCGAGGTGTTGCAGCCCTTACCCGAGGAGCCGGCCTGGCCCGCCTGGCGTCAGGCTCTCGGCCGCTATCCCTCCCACGCGGCCGAGCTCTCCCTGTTGGGGAGATGCGGTGAGCACCTGGCGGAGCTTCTCACGGGACGGGCCGACCCGCTGTCCATTTTGTTCGCCGACGGATCGGCCCTGGCCGACCACTTCTACGGCCACTCCCCCACCTTTCGGATCTACTACCAGTTGATGCGCAGCCTGGTCCTAGGGCTGACCGGCCAGCTGCCGGGCAAGCAACTGCGGATCCTGGAGGTGGGCGGCGGGACCGCATCCCTGACAAGCCAGCTCTTGCCCTGGCTGCCGGCCAGTCGCGTCGCCTACACCTTCACGGACATTTCCAACGGCTTCGTCCTGCAGGCGCGGCGCAAGCTCGGCGATTCCTCCCGGACCGAGTTTCGCCAGCTCGACCTCGAGCAAGACCCTTCCGGACAGGGCTTCGAGGACCACTCCTTCGACCTGGTCCTGGCCTCCGATGTGCTGCACGCCACCTCCGACCTGCGGCGCTCCCTGAGCCACCTCAAGCGATTGCTGACGCCTGGAGGAATGCTGGTGGCCCTGGAGTCGACGCGGGCTTGCCGATGGTACGACCTGGTGTTCGGTCTCCTGCCAGGCTGGTGGCTCAGCGCGGATCGAGACCATCCCCTCCTGGGCGAGAGCCGCTGGCAGGAGCTGCTGGCCTGCGAGGGCTTTACCCAGATCACCGCGCTCTCCGACCGGACGGGCCTGCGGGAAGAGCCGCTCCACAGCATTCTGGTCGCGGTCAGTCCTGGCGGGGAAGAGCCAGTGACCGAGCCGGCCCCGGAGCTCGCGACGAG